>JAWLCG010000233.1:0-7919 GCA_041687295.1 Phycisphaerae bacterium
ACTCGTCCACCGCGCCCGCGCCGCCGGCGTGCAGGTCATGGTCGAAGGCCCCGGCCACGTGCCGTTCGACCAGATCGAGATGAACATGAAACGCCAGGCCGAGGTCTGCGACGGCGCGCCCTTCTACGTGCTGGGCCCGCTGGTGACCGACGCTTTTCCCGGCTACGACCACATCACCTCGTGCATCGGCGCCACGGCGGCGGCCGTGCACGGGGCGGCCTTCCTGTGCTACGTGACGCCGGCCGAGCACCTGGGCCTGCCGGGGCCCGACGACGTCAAGGCTGGCTGCATCGCCTACAAGATCGCCGCCCACGCCGCCGACGTCGCCCGCGGCCTGCCCGGGGCGCGCGACTGGGACGACCGCATCAGCGACGCCCGCGCCAACCTCGATTGGCCGGGAATGTTCGAACTGGCCTTCGATTCCGATCATGCCCGCGCGGTCCGCGAGTCGATGCAGACCGAAGGCCAGGACTTCTGCGGCATGTGCGGGCGCGACTGGTGCGCCGTCCGCATCAGCCGAGACCTCAAGCAACGCATGCACTGAATCCGGCCGGGGGGCCTGACGGCGCAGGACGTTCCGCGCGCCGCAAGGCCCCCCCCGAAAAACAAGGAGGTATCCCGGATGAGATCGCACCTGTGGCTGCTGTGTAGCCTGGCCCTGCTGGGCGGATTGGCGGGCTGTTCGCAGCCCTCGGCCGGCGGCCCCGAGGCCGATATGGCCCGATACTGCCAGGCCCACGGCGAATCGGCCGGTTCTCAGACGGCCGACGCCGGCCCGGGCCTGGGCTGGTTCCAGCTGGGCACGCTGCTCAGCGCCGCCCAGGATGGCCCGGCCCCGACCACCGTCGAGGCCGACGGCGAGGCCCTGACCGTCGACCTGGCCGAGGATGAGCTCGTCGGGCCCGCCTACCTCACCCGCCGCGGCCCGGCCTACCGCGATGACTTCTGGCGCAGCGCCGGGCGCGACGCCAAGGAACTGCCCGCCAGCATCTGGTACGACAGCAAGCAACTGATCCGCGAGCCGATCTTCTGGGTCGGCATGGGCGTCGCGGGCGTCGCCGGCATCGCCATCAACGCCACCGGCGTCGATGAGACCGTTGCCGATCAGACCGACGGCCATCGCCACCTCAATAAGACCTTCGACGGCATCGGCGGCTTTTTCGGCAGCCCGGCCGTGCACTTCCCCCTGGCCGGGGCTATGTACGCCGCGGGCTACTACATCGAGGACGACAAACTCTTCGAGACGTCCAAGACCCTGATCAACGCCCTGGCCATCAACGGGATCATCACCCAGGGCCTCAAGTGGGCCGTCCGCACCGAGAGCCCCAACGGCGATGAGCTCGGCTGGCCCAGCGGCCACACCAGCAGCACCTTCACCTTCGCCACCGTCATGTACCGCGCCTACGGCCCCTACGTCGGCGTGCCGCTGCTGGCCTTCGCGGGCTTTGTCGGCTACGAACGCATCGACGCCCGCAACCACGACTTCAGCGACGTCATCAGCGGCATGGTCATCGGCATCACCGTCGGCTACCTCGTCGGCAACGAGCACGAGCACCGCATCTTCGGCATGGAGCCCGCGCCCTACGTCGACCCCGAGACCGGCGCCTTCGGCCTGGCCCTGCGCAAGGAGTGGTAAGCCCCTTCCGCATATGGCCCCCGGCTTGCCCGGGGTCTTCGGCCTCCATATGGCCCCCGGCATGCCGGGGGGTCTTTCGGAGGCGAAGATGGGCCACAGAGGCGCTGGGGACACAGAGGTTTTCTGAGACTGACGAGAAGCAGAACCCCCGGCCCGCGTCGAGCGTCTTGACACGCCCGACGCGGGCCGGGCTTTGGAGTGCGGCCATACAGTCGCCGCTTTGGCTTCCTCCAGTGCCCAGGCAGGCTGCTGGCTGACTCAGCGCGGCTTGGCCGGAGCGCTGTAGTCCTGCCTCATTGGGGCCCGTACAATTCCGTCATCAAGGGCAAGTCGTTGCCCGTCCGGCTGGCTGTACAGCCTTCAAGTCATGCAGTGCCCGCTCAGGCCAGGGGCCCGGCTCCCGCCACGCTGTTCCAGTACCCGACGACGCCGTGTAGCTGAGGCCTGGTAGAGCGAGGGGTCTTCGTCTACGTCCGTGTGTTCGTCGCATTTTGCCGATCCTGCTCGTTCCCCGCCGCTGCGCGGAGCAGCACCAGGAAGCGAGCGGGCGGTTTGGGCGGCAGGGGGCCAGGCTCCCGCGGGTGACGGTGGCTTGGCCTGCTCGTGCCGGCCCTGCAGAAGCGTTCTCACTGGACGGTGGGGTCAATGGGGGGGTGCGGCCTGTGCCGTGCTCCCGACGAAAGGAGCTTGGGCATGAAACCTGCGGCGATTGTGACGGCTCTTGTGAGCGTGCTGATGGCGGGGCCCGCCCTGGGCATCGGCATCAGCTTCGACGTGACCAGCGGCGGGATACTGGAGGATGCGATCCTCATCGCCAGCGCCAACGGCAACCCGCCTCGCCAGGCGGTTAAGCTGGGCGACCTCAACCTGAGCAGCGTGACGGGCCGGGTCTTCAACGTCCCCGTTGACGCCAGCGCAACCCACTGGTGGCTGATCGGCCATCAGGGCAGCCACGTGGTGTACAGCTCGAACCTGAACCTGACGGGGATCGACCTGTATGACGTCGAGCCCTACGACATGGCCAGCCCGCTGACGTGGAACATACCGGCCAACCTGGATGGCTACGTCAACGGGACGGGGTACTCGTTTGACTGGTGGGCTACGACGGTGAGCAATCACCACAGCCATGTCGCCCTGGACGGCGGGGCCTCGTCGCTCTGGCGGTTCTCGGCGGGCGGCCTGCTGGGGCGCATCGCGGTGAACCTGCACTCGAATGTCCCGCCCGTACTGGCCCTGCCTGGCGACGCCAACCACGATGGCGTGGTCGACGATCGCGACCTGAACATCCTGCTGAGCCACTGGGCCGAGTCCGGCGACTGGGAGGACGGCGACTTCGACGGCAGTGGCAGCATCGGCGACCGCGACCTGAACATCCTGCTGAGCCACTGGGGCTCGACCGGGTCGGCCCCGGCCGTGGTGCCCGAGCCCGCCAGCCTGACGCTGCTGGCATTGGCTGGGGCCTTGGGTGCGATCCGCAGCCGCCGGCCCCGGCACCGTCCCTGAATCGGGCGGCGAATGGGTCGAAGCCGCCGCCTTGGCTTCTTCCGGACCCGAGCCGCGGCGGCCTTTGTCCGCTGGCCGGACAGCCTCGCGATAGGCGCCTACGGCACTCGCACGACGATGTCGCCGTCCCGCGCATTGTCGGTCTGCTGCCCACCGTCGTCCTGGAAGTTCAGGCCGATGCTGTAGAGGACGTACCCATCGCCTTCACGGCGGTACTGCAGCGGGGCCTCGGCGAAGCGGTCTGGGGGTATGGGCCCTGGCAGCTCGCCTGCCACCGCATCGAGCTGCGCGGGATACTCGCCCCGCTCCGCCCGGCACACGGCCAGGGCCAGGGCCAGCTGCGCCAGTTGCGTTTCCATCGCCTGCGCGTCCTGCAGGTCCACCGCGATCCTCGTCGAGACTGTGAGCTGCTCGAAGAGCCCCAGGGCCATCAACTCCGTGACCAGTTCGCGGGTGGACGGGTCTTTCCTCGCCTGCTCCTCCAACTGCTCGTCTGTGGGGAACTGCTGGCGAAGGGCCTGGTACGCCACGCCCACGCGTACAATTGCCCGCGCGCGGTCCTTCACGAACTGATCGTCAGCCTCCTGACGCCGGCGGGGCGATTCGACGGCTCGGGCCCGCATCTGGGCCTGCTGCCACTGGTTAATATGGCGGAGAATGCCGTCCCAGTCAAAGGTCCCCGGCTCGGCCGAGGCCAGATGCTCGGTCGCCTGCTGAAGCTCTCGAATCGAGCCCTCTGGCTTCAGTAGGTTTGCCTCGATCATCGCGGTGACCGGGTTGTGCCCCATGGCTGCGCGGCACACGAAGCTGCGGGGCGCGGCATCTCCATCATGGGTGATGTGCCACCGCACGTCCCGAGGGGCGGGCAGGGCGGCGATGTCCTCCATCAGCGCGCGGGCCTGCGGGGCCGTCAGGCGTTCGTGGACGGCCAGGGCCTGCAGGGCGTCGTTGGCGTAGTCCTCGCCCGACATGGCCACCAGTCGCCCGATCAGCGTGCCGTCGCGTGACGTGAGCCTCGCGAAGCGGTAGCACGCCCGCAGGTCCTTCCGGGTGTTCTCGAAGTCGCCCTGCTCAAACCGCAGCAGGGCCCGTGCCGCCAGCGCCTGGCTGATCCAGCGGCAGCGGCTCAACTGCGGCATCTCCACGGCCGAGAGCCCTCCGCGCTCCTGCCGCTCCGGCGGGGCCAGGATGGGAAGGTAATACTGGTCGTGCGTGTGGACGGCCTGCACCAGGGTGTCCAGGGCGGGGGCGTTGCGGTCGAGCCACTCGGCAAGGACCGGGAGATGCTCAACTCGCCAGGCCGCCTGCAACGCCTTTTTGCACTGGGCCTTGAGGGCGTCGGCGTCCGCCACAGCATCGGGAGGCACGAACCGGGGACGCTCCGGCAGCTGCTCCACGCCCAGACGCTCAAGGGCCAGCGGCTCGAGGCCCGCTGGCCAGAGAGTCGGCCCCAGGACGGCCAGCAGTTCCACCGCCAGGTTCCGCTCGGGCGTGACGCCCTCGGCGGCCACCGCATTGACGGCCGAGAGGTAGTCCACCGTGCCGTCGGGGCGTAGCGGTTCGGTGTAGAGCGTGGTTTCGGGGCTGACGGTGATGGGCGAGCCGGCGGGGCGACTCTGGCCCCGAGCCGTCGCGATGAGCACCAGGACCAGCAGCAGACTCAGCGGAAGAGAACGAATGGACATGGCGGCGACCTCCCTGAAAGACCCCGGGCCCGGCCAGGGGCCCTCGGAGTGCCCCTTGTAGCATCGCTGGCGGCGAGGGGCAAGGTCGCAAGCCCAGGCAGGTGGGACGGCGCTTCGCTCTGTCCCAGCCTACAAGACTGGCACATCGGCGGCGGGGGGGCTACAATCGGCCTGGCGCCCCGGCAACGGATTGGGGCGGCGGCGACTGAAAGGAGGCCCTCGTGGCGGGTTCGCGACCGAACGTGCTGTTCATCCTCATCGACGACCTGGGCTGGCGGGACATCGGCTGTTTCGGCAGCGAGTTCTACGAGACGCCCAACCTCGACGCCCTGGCGGCCGAGGGCATGCTCTTCACCGACGCCTACGCGTCGTGTCCGGTCTGCTCGCCGACGCGGGCGAGCCTGATGACCGGCAAGTATCCCGCCCGGCTGGGGCTGACCAATTTCATCGACTGGAGCTGGGGCGGCCATCCGCGCAAGCACCGCGTGATCGACGCGCCCTACATCCACGAGCTGCCGCTGACGGAGCGCAGCCTCGCCCGCGCCTTCAAAGACCACGGCTACCAGACCTGCCACGTGGGCAAGTGGCACCTCGGCGGGCCCGACCACTACCCGGACAAGCACGGCTTCGACACGAACATCGGCGGCTGCGAGTGGGGCATGCCCGTCAAGGGCTACTTCGCGCCGTGGCACATCCCGACGCTATCGGAGGGCAAGGAGGGCGAGTACCTCACCGACGCGCTGACCACCCGCGCCATCAAGTGGCTCGAGAACCGCACCGAGGGGCCCTGGCTGCTGAACCTCAGCTACTACACCGTCCACACGCCGATCCAGGGCAAGCCCGAGCTGGTCGAGAAGTACCGCGCCAAGGCCGAGCGGATGGGCGTGCTCGACCAGCCCAGTCGTGTCATCGGCCCGAGCCCCTTCGACCCCGCCGGCGAACAGAGAACCTACGCCCGCGCCAGCCAGAACCTGCCGGCCTACGCGGCCATGATCGAGAGCATGGACACCAATATCGGCCGGGTAATCGACCACCTCAAGACCACCGGCCAGTGGGACAACACGCTGGTCGTGTTCACCAGTGACAACGGCGGCCTGGCCACGGACGTCCACGGCGGCGGGGGCGCCACCTGCAACGCCCCGCTGGCCGTCGGCAAGGGCTGGATGTACGAGGGCGGCACGCGGGTCTCGACGATCGTCCGCTACCCCGGCGTGACGGCCCCCGGCTCGCGCTGCGCCGAGCCGATCACCAGCCCGGACTTCTACCCCACGCTGCTCGAGGCCGTCGGCGCGACGCTCGACCCGGCCCAGCACGCCGACGGGGTCAGCCTCATGCCCCTGCTCCGCGGCGAGGGTCGGCTGAGGCGCGACGCGATCTTCTGGCACTTCCCGCACTACTCCAACTGCGGCGGCCGACCGGGCTGCTCGGTGCGGATGGGCGACTGGAAGCTCATCCAGTTCTACGAGGACGGCCACCTCGAGCTGTACAACCTCCGCGAGGACCTCAGCGAGGCCCACGACCGCTCGGAGCAGGAATCCGCCCGGCGCGACATGATGCTCGCCCGCCTGGAGGCCTGGAAGGAGCAGCTCTGCGCCCGCCTGCCCAAACCCAACACCGACTGGACCGGCCCCCGCGAGGCCCCCCACGGCCCCGGCTCGCCCATGGTGTAGGGCGGGGCAATGGCCGCACCGGTAGGGCACGTAGGTTCGCGAGCGGAGCGAGCGGTTCTGCGTGCCGCGAGGGCGCAGAGCGGTTCGAAGGGTAATCCGCCTCCGCGGCACGCGGAACCTCGCCTCCGCCGGCGCGGCGGCGAGAACCCACGTGCCCTACGGGGCCCGCCCATTTCAGGAGCAGACATCATGAACCACCAGACCCCCAACATCCTGTTGCTCTTCCCCGACCAGTGGCGCTGGGACTGGCTGGGCTGCGAGCGTTCGCCCTACGGCGCGGCGCCGGTGCAGACGCCCAACATCGACGCCCTGGCCCGGCGCGGCGTGCGATTCACGCAGTGCCGCACCAACTCGCCGCTGTGCGTGCCGGCGCGGGCGGCCCTGGCCCAGGGCGTGCGATACCACCGCTGCGGCGCCCTGGACAACCAGGGGCCCGTCTACCCGCAGCGCGACAACTTCCTCAAGCGCCTCCGCTCGGCCGGCTACCGCGTGCTGACCACCGGCAAGAGCGACCTGCACGGCCATCACGACGGCTACCACGACAGCGGGTGGCACCCGGTGATGGGGCAGCTGGGCTTCACCGACTCGATCGACATGCGCGGCAAGCTCAACTCGGCCCGGCCTCCGCACGACAAGCCGGGGCCCTACGTCGCCTACCTCCGCCAGCGCGGCCTGATGCAGACGCACATCGACGACTACCGCCGCCGCAGCGCGGAGTTCGGCCGCCACCAGCTCGCGCCGTTCCCCACGCCGCTGCCGAGGCCCGACTTCACCGACGACTTCTGCGGGCGGGGCGCCCTGGAGCTGCTGAATCGCACGCCGGCCGATGCGCCGTGGATGCTGTGGGTGAACTTCCCCGGACCCCACGACCCCCACGACGCCCCGCGCGAGCTGCAGGCGCTCTACGACGGCGTGGACTTCCCCCTGCCCACCGCCGGCCAGGAGCACCACGACGGTCAGCCCATCCAGCACCAGCAGATCCGCCGCAACTACGCCGCCAGCTGCACGGGCCTGGACCAGTGGGTCGGCTGGATCCTCGACGCCGTCGAGCGCCGCGGCGAGCTGGACAACACGCTGGTGCTGTTTCTCAGCGACAACGGCGCGTGCTACGAATGGGGACCGTTCGGTTTCGACGGGCCGTCGCGCCGGGGAACCACGACGCTGCGAACCGGGGACGAGCTCCGCCAGATCGGCGGCCCCGGCACCCATCAGTCCTATGGCAGCGGATGGGCGAATCTGGGCAATACGCCGTTGCGGCTCTACAAGCATTTCACACACGAAGGCGGCATCTGCACGCCGTTGATCGCTCACTGGCCCAAGGGCATCGGCAGGCCGGACAGGTGGGTCCGCGAGCCGGTCCATGTGATGGACATCCTGCCGACGTTGCACGCAGTGACCGGAGCGACCTATCCGACCGAATTCCGC
>JAWLCG010000234.1:0-2980 GCA_041687295.1 Phycisphaerae bacterium
GCCCCGTCGGGGCTCAATTCCTAACATCCGCCTGACCGGGGGCTTACGCCCCCGGCTAAACACTGCCGCCCCTTCGGGGCTCCGAACCGGCCGGTCCGGCATCGGGACGCCGAGGCGATCAGTCGTGAGCTGGCAGAACCGCAGGGGCGGAACTCAGCATCCCTGGCTGGACAGTCCACTACTCACTGGCGAACTCGTCCTGCCGGGCTTGCCAGCCGTCGCCCGCGGGGCTATGGTGGCGGGCGTTGCGAGGCGTCCGACCCGTCAGCCCCTTTCTGCGGAGACCGCCGATGAGCCTGCACGACACGATCGCCGCGACCGTCGCCCGCCATGGCGAGGCCCTCAAGGCCCTGGCCCGGCGGATCCACGCGAACCCCGAGCTGGGCCTGGCTGAGCACCAGGCGGTCGGGTGGCAGGTGGAGCTGCTCGAGGCAATGGGCTTTGAGGTGACGGTGCCCTTCGGCGGCCTGGCGACGGCCTACCGCGCCCAGCGGGGCCAGGGCGGGCCGGTGGTGGCGTTCCTGGCCGAGTACGACGCTTTGCCCGGCATCGGTCACGGCTGCGGGCACAACCTCATCGCCCCGGCCGCCATCGGGGCGGGGGCCGCCCTGGCCGAGGCGCTGGCGGCCAGCGGCACGCCCGGCACGGTGGCCGTCATCGGCACGCCGGGCGAGGAGGGCAAGGGTGGCAAGGTCCGCCTGGCCGAGGCCGGCGCCTTCGAGGGGCTGGACCTGGCCCTGATGGCCCACCCCCGCGTCCGGACCACGGCCGACACCGGCAGGCTGGCCGTGCTCCGCCGCGAGGTGCGGTTCACCGGCCAGGCCGCCCACGCCGCCAACAGCCCCGAGATGGGCCGAAATGCCCTCGACGGCGTGCTGCTGCTGATGGCCGGCGTCAACGCCTGGCGCCAGCACCTGCCCGAGCCCAGCCGCGTCCACGGCATCGTCACCGAAGGCGGCGACGCACCCAACGTCGTGCCCGACCACGCCGCCTGCCGCTTCTACCTCCGCGCCGACAACGACCGAACCCTCGCCGAGATGCTCGCCCGCTTCGAGCAGATCGCCCGCGGCGCCGCCCTCATGTCGGCCACCGAGGTCGAGGTCTCCGCCGGCGACGATCGCCCCTACAGCAGCGGGCGCATCAACGCCGCCCTCAACCGCCAGTGGCTCGCCGACGCCGAGGCGATGGGCCTGGCGCCCGACCCCGCCGCCCGCCCCGGCCGAGGGTCCAGCGACTTCGGCAACGTCTCGGCCCTGCTGCCGGGGGCGCACTACTACTTCCAGATCACCGACGAGCCGCTGGCGTCCCACTCGCCGCAGTTCGCCCAGGCCGCCGCCACCGACCGGGCCCAGGCCGCCATGCTCAAGACCGCCGAGGCCCTCGCCCGCGGGGCCGGGCGCTTCTGCACCGACGCCGACTTCCGCGAGCAGGTCCGCCGCGACTTCACCGCCTCGGCCTGACCGGCCCACCCGCAGGAGACCACGCCCATGGCCCCCCACGGTCGGCCCGCCCAGCGCGAGGAGATCGACGCCCTGGTAGACTTCCAGTGCGCGATGGCGGCCGAAACCGAGGGCCTCGCCCTGGACCGCCCCACGGTGGTCGGCGGCGTCTCGGCCGTCTTCGACGACCCGCGGCGCGGGTGGTACTGGGTGGCCGAGCTGGACGGCCGACTCGCCGGCTGTCTGCTGGTGCTGCCCGAGTGGTCCGACTGGCGCAACGGCACGGTGCTGTGGATCCACTCGGTCTACGTCGTGCCGGCCTGCCGCCGTCGGGGAGTCTTCGCCGCCCTGTACCGCCACCTGCAGGGCCTCGTGCGGGCCGACGAATCGCTGCGGGGCCTGCGCCTGTACGTGGCCGAGGAGAACCCCACCGCCCATCGCATCTACCGCCGCCTGGGCATGCGCGACGACCGCTATCGGCTGTTCGAGTGGATGCCCGAGGAGCCCCCCAAACGCCCGTAGGCTGGGACAGAGCGCAGCGGCGCCCCACCTTCGAGGACCGACCCCGGCGAAGCCGCCCCCCCCCGCCTGGCACGCCCGCCCACCCCGGTCCGCGCAAAGAAGAAGCCCCCGCAAAGTGTTGCCTTGCAGGGGCTTCCGTGACTGGGGAACTAGGATTCGAACCTAGACTAACTGATCCAGAGTCAGTCGTGCTGCCGTTACACTATTCCCCAGTTACTTCACCGCCGGCCAACGGTTGGGGGGGCCGGCGATGGCTCTGGACCAATCTTCTGCAGTAGTTTACGGACCGAAGGATGAAAGTCAAGCCCTTTTGAGGGGCTTTGGGCGCAAGGCCGGGCCGGGCCTGCCCCGAAGGACACGCCCGGCGAAGCGTCCGGCAGCGCCTGTAGCTGGAGGAGAGGACGAACCTTACGCGGCCACGCTCATGCGGGAGGCGTCCTGCGGCTCGCTGGCCAGGCTCGTCAGGGGACGTTCGAACTCGATGCCCACGCGGTAGCCGCCCTCGGTGTCCCGGCTGCAGCGACAGATGATGCCGCAAACGTTGCGGGCGCTCAGGCCGGCGGCCGGCAGGTTCAGCAGCACGCGCTGGCCGGGGTAGAAGGACTTGTCGCTGATCGCCCCGATGCCGCCTCGGCTGATGTCGACCATCCCCAGCGTGCCGACCAGCTCGTCGCCGTCGGGGTCCAGGCGGATGGCCTGCACCGGCATGCTCATCTGGGTCCGCGTGTACCGACGCCGCTCGTGAGGCATTCTCGTGTCGCTGTCCGTGTGCATTGCGGTTCTCCATGTCAGGTTGACGCCCCTTACATCGGCCCGCACAGGACGCATCTTTACCAGGACCGGCATATTTTTTACATTCCCCCTATTCCCCCTACTCCACCATACCCCGCAAACCCCGGTCTGGTCGTCAGTCAGGCTGACTGGTGGTCGGCCCAGGGCGCGAGCGCCGTATGGAGTGCGGCGAGGATCGCCGCTTTGGCTGGTCTTGGCGCCACCGAGCCAAAGCGGCGATGGCTCGC
>JAWLCG010000234.1:2990-7908 GCA_041687295.1 Phycisphaerae bacterium
CAGGCTCACTGAGACGTCGTTCGGGGGTGGTGTGGATCGCTCGGGTTTTGGTGGACCGGTTGCGGGGGCGGGGCTTAGAATCGGGGCATGAGTGCTGAATCGACGGGCATGGTGGTGCTGCTGGGCGGCGGGCCGGGGGATCCGGGCCTGCTGACGCGGGCGGGCGCGGACTGGCTGGCGCGGGCGGAGGTGGTGGTCTACGACCGCCTGGCCAGCCCGGAGCTGCTGGACCTGGCGCCGCCCTCGGCCGAGCGCATCTACGCGGGCAAGGCCCCCGGCGGCCATGCGATGACGCAGGAGCAGATCAACGCAACGCTCGTCGAGCAGGGCCGGGCGGGCCGGCGGGTGGTACGGCTCAAAGGGGGCGACCCGTTCGTCTTCGGGCGCGGCGGCGAGGAGGCGGCGGCCCTGGCCGAGGCGGGCGTGCCGTACTGCGTCGTGCCGGGCATCACGGCCGCGATCGGGGCGTGCGCGTACGCCGGCATCCCGCTGACCGACCGCCGCTGGGCCAGCAGCGTGGCCCTGGTGACCGGGCACGAGGACCCCGACCGGCCGGGCTCGCGGATGAACTGGTCGGCCCTGGCGGGCATCGACACGGTGGTGTTCTACATGGGCGTGGGCAACCTGGCCCACATCGCCGAACGGCTGATCGAGGCGGGTCGGCCCCCGGCCACGCCGACGGCCCTGGTGGAGCGCGGCACCACGCCGGCCCAGCGGACGGTGCTGGCGACGCTGGCAAGCGTGGCCGAGCGGGCGGCCGAGCAGCGCGTCCAGGCCCCCGCCCTGCTGGTCGTCGGCGAGGTGGCCCGGCTGGCCGAGCGGCTGGCGTGGCGGGCCCCGCTGCCGCTGGCCGGTCGCACGGTGCTGGTCACGCGGAGCCGTCAGCAGGCCTCGGCGCTGGCCGGTCGGCTGCGCGAGCTGGGGGCGGCGGTGATCGAGGCCCCCACCATCGCCATCGAGCCGCCGGAGGATTTTTCGACGATCGACGCCGCCCTGGCCCGCCTGGGCGAGTATGGGCTGGTGGCCTTCACCAGCGCCAACGGCGTGGAGGCCTTCCTCGCCCGTGGCCGAACGTTGGGCCTGGACGGGCGGGCCCTGGCGGGCGTCCGCCTGGCGGCCGTCGGGCCCGCAACGGCCGAGGCGATGCGGAAGGCCTTCCTCGAGCCCGACGTGGTGCCCGAGGTCTTCACCGCCGACGCCCTGGCCGCCGCCCTGGCAAGCCTGGGCGACCTGGCCGGCCGACGCGTCCTGCTGGCCCGCGCGGACATCGCCCGGCCCGCCCTGGTCGAGGCCCTTGCCGCCGCCGGCGCCATCGTCGACGACATCGCCTTCTACCGCACCGTCGCCCCCGAGGCTCTGCCCCCCGAGGCCCTGGACGCCCTCGAGAACAACCGGGTGGACTGGATCACCTTCACCAGCAGCTCCACCGTCACCAATTTCTTGGAGCTGCTGCCCCGTAGGCCGGGTCGAGCGCAGCGAGGCCCGGCGGCCGGCGCCCCCCTGCCCGCCGCCGTCCGCCTGGCCAGCATCGGGCCGATCACGTCGGAGACCCTCCGCGAGCATGGCCTGGAGCCGACCGTCGAGGCCAGCCCCCACGACATCCCGGGCCTGTTGCAGGCGATCCTCGCCGCCGAGCAGGCCGGGGCCGAAGGGGCCTCCGCGTGAGCGGCACCTTCGAGCTGCTGTTCCTGGGTACCGGCACCAGCCACGGCATCCCGATGATCGGCTGCGACTGCGCGGTGTGCCGCTCGCAAGACCCCCGCGACCGCCGCAACCGCACCAGCGCCGCCCTGCGCCTGCCGGACGGCCAGACGATCCTCATCGACGTGTCCCCCGAATTCCGTCTGGCCGCCATCGCCTTCGGCCTGGCCCGCGTCGACGCCGTGCTGCTGACGCACGCCCACGCCGACCACATCATGGGCATGGACGATCTGCGGCGGTACAACAACATCCGCCGCGACGTCATCCCCGTCTTCGGCGACGCTCTCACCATCGAGCGGACGCGGAACTGCTTCGGCTACGCGGATCGGCCCTACCTCGACCCCAACCGCCCGAGCCTCGCCTTCACGCCCATCCACGGGCCGACGGAAGTCTGCGGCCTGAGCGTCACCCCCGTGCCGCTGCGCCATGGCCGGGGGCGGGTGCTGGGCTTCCGCATCGGCGGCCTGGCGTACTGCACCGACTGCTCAGAGATCCCCGACGAGACCTGGCCCCTGCTGGAGGGCGTCGACCTGCTGGTCCTCGACGCCCTGCGCTACACGCCCCACCCGGCCCACTTCAACGTCGAGCAGGCCCTTGCCGTCATCGCCCGCGCCAAGCCCGGCCGCGCCCTGCTGACCCACATCGCCCACGAGATCGCCCACGAGCCCGCCTCCGCCAAACTGCCGGCCACCGTCGAGTTCGCCACCGACGGCCTCCGCGTCACCGTGCCCCTGTAGGGCGAGCGTGTAGGCTGGGACAGAGCGAAGCGGCGTCCCACCTTGGGCAGGTGGGTGGCACGTGAAAAGGTGGACGCCGCGACGATGCCGCTCTGTCCGAGCCTGCGGTCTGCTGCGCATCGCCGGCCGTTCGCTCGCTTCGGTTTAGATGCTGGACGGAATCGCGGTTGGCGTTTATGGTGGACAGGAGTAGCTTGCGAAGACCCGCCCTCTCTGAAGGAGCGTCACGATGCGGATCGGTACGATGATTCTCTGCTCGCTGGCGTGCATGCATCTGTCCGCCCTGGCCTTGGCCGCGTCCTACACGCTGGCCCCCACCGAGGACGTCTCGATCGACGGGGGCAGCCCCGACACGAATTTCCAGAACGAGGGCATCGACAGCCAGTACGGCGTCACGAGCTGCATCGTCGGGAGCCGCGAGATGTTCATGCTGCAGTGGGACAACCTGCCCTTCGGCCACTACGCCGTCGGCGACGCCACGCTGACGGTTCGCTTCGCGTGGGTCCAGGCGCATGCCAACGTGGCCATCTCGCTGTTCGAACTGGTCGGCGGGCGGTTCGAGGAGGACACCGTCACCTACAACAGCTACGTCACCTCCGGGGGCATTACCAGCGTGCTGGGCGAGATGTTGACACCGCCGACCGCCGAGAGCGGCTTCGTGGATTTCACGGTCCCGCAGGCGGCCCTGCAGAAGCTGCTGGACCGCACGGTGGATGGCCTGGCGTTGTACGCGCCGGGCACCCTCAACGCCAACCACTGCATCAAGCCCAAGGAGATCGCGGTCGTCACCTCGGCCTACGTGCCGTGGCTGCGGTTCGAGGCCAGGCCGGCCGCCGCACTGGGCGACGCCAACGCCGACGGGCGCGTCGACGACGCCGACCTGAACCTGGTGCTGGCCCACTGGGGCGACTATCCCCGCGTCTGGGGCGAGGGCGACTTCAACGACGACTACCGCGTCGACGACCAGGACCTCTCCATCCTGCTGGGCAACTGGGGCGCGGGCATAAGCGTCCCCGAGCCGGCCAGTGGCGGCCTGCTGGCCGTGGCGACGGCCGTTCTTTGCCGGCGGCCGAGGAAGTCCCGGCCGCGCCGCTAAGCGCGTAGGCTGGGACAGAGCGAAGCGGCGTCCCACCTTGGGCCTTCCTCGGGACAGCGGGAAGGTGGGGCTTCGCTTCGCTGCGCCCCAGCCTACGGCGCAGGCCGTCTTCGTAGGCTGGGGCGCAGCCCCACCTCTGCCCGGGCCAGGGATGCCCTGGGCAACCCTGGCTGCAATCGATGGCGGGCGGTGCCCGCCCGCGGGCCTTCACATCGCGCCGCGTCGGCCCTACCATTGTCTGGACACGCAAAGGCCGCTGACTGACGAAAGGGGGGACGCTATGCCCGTGGAGCGGTTCGGCGAGAATCCGCTGATTCGGCCGGAGGATATTGCACCCACGCGGGAGGACCTGGAGGTCTACTGCGTGATCAACCCGGGGGCTATCCGCATCGGCGATGAGGTGCTGCTGCTGCTGCGCGTCGGGGAGAAGCCGCGCGACGAGGAGGGCTACGTCTCGAGCCTGATCTACGACCACGAGGCCGACGAACTGGTCGTGCGGCGGATCCGGCGGGACAACCCCGACCTCACCCAGCCGGACAATCGCGGGTTCTTCCTGCACGGCAAGATGCTGCTGAGCAGCCTTTCGCACCTCCGCCTCGCCCGCAGCCGAGACCTGGTGCACTGGGACATTGCGCCGGCCCCGGCCATCGCGCCCACCACCGAGTGGGAGAGCTATGGCTGTGAGGATGCGCGGATCTGCACCCTCGACGGGCGGTACTACGTCACCTACACGGCCGCCAGCCACCTGGGCATCAACGTGATGCTGGCAGTGACGGACGACTTTGAGACCTTCGAGAAGCTCGGCATCATCGCGACGACCTTCAATAAGGACGTGTGCCTCTTCCCCGAGACGATCCACGGGCAGTACATCTGCCGGCATCGGCCCTTCCGCACCGAATTCAACGACCCGTGCATCTGGACGGCCAAGGGGCCCGACCTGCTGCACTGGGGCGAGCACAGCGTGCTGCATCGGCCCGTGCCGGGCACGTGGGAGGCCCAGCGCGTGGGTTGCGGCGGCACGCCCATCCGCACGCCGGCCGGCTGGCTGGAGATCCACCACGCCGCCGACCACAACGGGCGATACTGCCTCGGGGCCATGCTCAGCGACCTGGAGCACCCCGAGATCATGTCGGCCAAGTCCGAGCAGCCCATCTTGGAGCCGGCCGAGGAGTATGAGCTGCACGGCGTCTTCAGCGAGTGCGTCTTCAGCAACGGCGTGGTGGACTACGAGGATGGCCGGCTGATCGTTTTTTACGGCGGGGCCGACACCGTCACCTGCGCCGCCGCCACGACCGTCACCGACATGATCGCCGCCACCGGGATGTAGGGCGGGCACCGCCCGCCGCGAAGGCGTGGAGGCCCACAGTGTGGCCCGGCGCCCTCG
>JAWLCG010000235.1:0-7905 GCA_041687295.1 Phycisphaerae bacterium
CTGCACGCGGGCGGCGCGGTCGGCAGCGTTGCGGATGGCCTCGCCGACGGTGGCTGAGTCGATCTGCGCCCCGGCCGCCGCGAAAAAGCTCTGCGCCATCGCCCGACGCCGCTCGGCCCGGCGGGCCTCCATGGCCGGGTCCTCGTCGAACAGTGTCTTCCAGAAATCGAACGTCACCGCGCGAATCGCCACGCCGCACTCTCCTGTCTGACCCTTGAACCGCGGGCCGTCCTGTAGTGTATTGATAGGCACCGGCCGGGAAAAGCCTCGACTTGGCCCGCCCGAATCGCGATGATCTGGGGTTTCGACCCTCCCGCCCGTCCGGGGGGCGGGCCCACTGGCCCGGGGCCGGGCTGACCTGAACCGCTTGCAGGATGTGCGCATGAACGTCAAGGACTTGCTGAAGCTGATCGAGACCCGCCAGTTCGACCCCCTGCAGTCTGCCTGGATGCGGGCGATGGAGCAGGACATGCCCCTGGCCGACATGGCGGGGGCCCTGGAGGCCCTGGTCAAGGCCGGCCAGACCGAGCTGGCCGAGACGATGGCCACGCTGCTGCTCGAGGAGCGCCTCGAGGCGCAGGGCGCCGCCGAGGGCCTCACCGCCGCCAAGGCCCTGGCCCTGGCCGTGCCCGAGAGCGACCAGCTCCGCAGCGAGGCCGCCCGCCTGTTCACCGAGGTCCACGGCCAGCACCCGCTGTTCGAGATGATCATGACCGCCGCCGGCCTGACCGGCACCCAGTCCACCCGCCGGGCCGTGCGGACGCTGGAGATCTGCCTGGCCCTGGAGGAGGGCACCTACGTCGTCAACCGCTTCGACGGGCTGGTCCTTCGCCTGGAGAAGTACAACGACGTCTACGGCGAGTACGAGCTGACCGACCCGCGCGGCAAGGCCCTGCGGATGGAGCCGCGGAACCTCGCTGACGAGTTCGAGCCCGTCGAGGCCGACGACTTCCGCGTGCTCGTGCAGCATCGCCCCGAGCGGCTCAAGGAACTGATCGAGGCCGACCCCGCCGGCCTGCTGATCGGCGTGTGCATGTCCACCGGCGGCAGCGTCGACGCCAACCAGCTCAAGGCCCTGCTGGTGCCGACGGTGCTGGAGGCCCCCAAGTGGAGCAGCTGGTGGAACAAGGCCCGCACCGCCGCCAAGCGGAGCGAGCACCTCACCCTCGACGGCCGGCCCATCGTGGTGACCTACCATCCCGGCGGGCGCAGCCTGGAGGAGGAGTTCGCCCAGGCCGCCGCCGCCGCCCGCATGCCCCTGGAGCACCTGGCTGTCCTGCAGGGCTACGTCCGCGAGGCCCGCGCCCGCAAGGTGGCGACCGAGCCGGCCTTCACCGACCCGATCCTGGCGACCCTGGCCGACCAGGCCCGCGAGTACGCCCAGCGCCGCGCGCAGGACGCCCTGGCCGCCAGCCTGGGCCTGGACGCCGCCGCCGAGCTGGGCCTGCCCGTGCCCGAGGCCGCCCGCCCCAGCCCCGCCGAGATCCTCGCCTCGGCCGCCAACCCGGCCCTGGCCATCGCCGACCTGTCCGACCCGGCCCTGTGGGCGCCGGCCCTGGACGCCCTGCGCCAGCGGCCTGACGCGGTCGACGCCCTGGTCCAGCTGCTGGCGCTGGCCCCCGAGAGCCACCTGGACGAGGTCTCGGCCGCCCTGCGGGCCCAGGGCGCCGACGAGCCCATCGCCGCCGCCGCCGCCGCCGCCCTGACCGAGCCGCTGGCCCACATCGAGTTGCTGGCCTGGCTGTGGAACGGGCCCAAGGTCGCCGTGCCCAACGTCCCGGGCCGAAGCGAGCTGCTGACCAAGATGCTCACCGCCCTGGGCGACGTCGAGAAGGACTGGAAGGCCTCCAACGAGGAGCGCAAGGAGGTCCGCCAGCGGATCCGTAACGCCCTGTCCGTCAGCAACTACGCCGCCTATCGAGACGCCCTGACCTCCACCAGCCAGGCCATCGCCGCCACCATCAAGCGCCACGTCGAACGCAGCGAGGGCCTCGGCCAGGCCGTCCAGGACGACATGCTCAACCTCATCCGCGAGACGCATTACGGCCTGTTCGTCAAGGCCAAGATCGAGCCGTGGAAGGACGAGAAGTTCCTCTGGACCACCGACGCCGCCCTCCGCCGCCGCGAGGACGAGCTCAAGTACCTCGTCGACGTAAAGATGCTCGAGAACGCCCACGCCATCGGCGCCGCCGCCGAGCACGGCGACCTCAGCGAGAACAGCGAGTGGCAGTTCGCCATCCAGGAGCGCGACCTGCTCCGCGCCCAGGCCGCCGTCATGCAGGACGAACTGGCCCGCGCCCGCATCCTCGGGCCCGAGCACGTGCCGACCCAGTACGTCGGCGTCGGCTCAAGGGTCAAGCTCCAGAACGTCAACAACGGCCAGTCCGTCGAGATGAGCTTCCTGGGCCCCTGGGACAGCCGAATCGAGCAGCACGTCTACAGCTACCAGACGCCCCTGGCCCAGTCGCTCATGGGCAAACGCGTCGGCGAGACCATCACCCTCAAGATCGGCGACCACGACGGCGAGTACCGCATCGAGGCCATCACCTCCGCCCTGGAAGAGGCCTGACCCCTCGCGCCGGTTCGCCCCAAGCCCACGGATTGCGATCCGTGGGCCTCTCGGACAGTGCACCCGCTGGCGTGCGCCGCCGCCTGGGCTCTCCGTTCGGGTGCCGTGGCTACGGCGTTTGTAGCCACGTCTTACGGCGCCTGCTCGTCAGTCGCACCAACCAATGGACGGCCCAGGGCGCGAGCGCAGTATGGAGTGCGGCGATGCAATCGCCGCTTTGGCTTGGGTCGCCATCGAGCCAAAGCGGCGATGGCTCGCCGCACTCCAAAGGCGCGGTCCGCCTACCGCGCAGAGACACCCAGGACGGCCCGGCCGGGGTCGGCAGGGCGATGGACACGAATGGCACGAATAACGGCCGATGGCACGAATGGAAGATCAGACGAAGTCACAACGAATCTTTCATCCGTGAAATCATCCTCCATTCGTGCCATTCGTGTCGCTCCCCTGTGCATGGAGTGGGAGTCCAGCGGAAGAGCCCAAAGACGTGGCTACAAACGCCGTAGCCATGGCACCCGGGCGCTTTCTGCTTTTTGGAGATGCTATAGCCCCGGGCTTGCCCGGGTTCTTCTTGCCCAGGGCACTACGGCCTGTCCTGCGTCCCCGCCCCGGTGTGTGGGGGAACCGGCGGGGGATCCCGCCGTCCCACACGCCCAGCGAATACGTCTGAGAGCGCCCGCAGGACCAGCGGCAGGAGGAAGGCCATGGCCAGGGCCATCAGCAGGAACATGCCTCCGATCCCCAGGGCGACCGTCGCCCCGAGCCACAGTTGGATGAACGAGTCGAGCCGGGCACTGCCGGGGTCCAGCGGGTCGTAGAGCACTGTCACCTTCTCGCCCACCACGTGCGCGGGCGGCGAGGAGGAGACGCTTGACGTGATGCGGTGCGGCGTGCCGGTGCCATCAGTAAATGCCACGACCGGCGCCTGCGTCTGGCTGCCTGCCATGGCCACGACGGTTCCCTCGGCCCGTTCGGCCGATGAGACGAACCGCTGCGTCCGCACATAAAAGTAGCCCCCCAGCCCCAGCGGGATCGCCGCGATCACCAGGAAAAGAATCGTAAATACCCGCGTCAGCCGCGTTACCGAATCGGCCGGCCTGCCCATGAGACCTCCCTTTGCGCCATGACGGCGCTTCATCGCCCCCTGTTCCCTGGCCTCATGCGGCCCGGCCAAAGACGTGGCTACAAACGCCGTAGCCATGGCACCCGGACCGCTCTCCATGATTCCTCAAGCCTTAAGCCCATGGGTTTCCAAGCCTACTCCAGGTAGACCTCCTGGCCGGGCTTGAGCTGGAGGGGCTTGTCCAGGCGGGCCTGGAGCTGCTCGGCGTCCAGGGCCCGCAGGGGGCTGATCTCGATGGCGCAGGCGACCTGGCCGTCGGCGTCGCGGGGGACGGCCACGCCGGCGTCCTCCAGCCAGGCGGCCGCCCGGCGGACCTGGTCGTGCAGGCTGGTCTGCAGGCTGTCGGGGCCCGAGGCGTTCTTGACGGGGCTGAACTCCTCCAGCCGGCGGGTCTCCAGCACCACGGCCGACTCGGCCATCGGCAGGGCGTCGAAGATGAACTTCTCGAGCTTGACGGCGTTGGGCTCGGTCGGCTCGACGCGGTGGCCCTTCGCGTCGACGCAGGGCACCTTCTTGTTGGCCCGGTGGAACGGCAGGCCCGCCGACAGGCCCCCGCGGGTGAGCCGCTCGACGAACGACCGGCTGATGACGTGAATGGCGATCGAGCCGGCCCAGAACTTCAGCTTGCCGTCAGGCCCGGTCGCGTAGGCCAGCTCCTCGGGCAGGTCGCTGTACTCGATCACCAGGGTCCGCCCGTCGGCCATGCAAAAGTTGCCCAGCTTCTCCAGCGGCTCACGCTTGGGCAGGGCCTTGGCGCTCATCTCCGCTCCGTCCATCGCGTGCAGGCCGATGAACAGCGGATCGACGCACCGCACCAGCGGGTTGTCGACCTGGAAGTAGCTGATGTACTCGACGCCGCGCCGCGCCATGTCGGCCAGGGCGCCCGAGCGGTTCAGGGCCGTCAGGCTGCCGCCATGGCCGTCGGGGCTCAGGGCCAGGCTGTCCTTGGCCGCCAGCAGCAGCTTGCCGTCCATCCCGATCGCCGGCATCGTGCCCTGCGGGAAGAAGAACACCTCGTCGCGCCCCAGGCCGAAGTAGTCGTTCTCGGCGAAGAACGCCCGCGTCGGCGCGTCGTTGGCCGGGCTGGTCATGATGTACCAGGGCACCGGCCCGCCGAACCGCTCGGCCGAGGCGCGGATCTGCTCGGCGAAGGTCTCAAAGAGGCTCTTGCGCTTCACCGGCGTGACGCCCAGGCAGCCCTTGGGCCCGTCGTAGCCCAGGCGCGTGCCCTGGCCGCCGGCGACGACGAAGGCGGCCACCTTGCCCTCGCGGATCAGCCGTTCGCCCAGCGTGCGGGCCTTGGCGTAGCGCTGGCGGGTGGCGGCGTCGGTCGGCTCGGCCGGCGCGATCGGCGGGGGGGCGATCTCCCGCGGCATCTCGACGGTGGGCTCGTGGCGGACGTACTGCTCGATCAGCGCGTCGATCTCCTCGAAGTCGATCGCCTCGAGCTGCCCGAGCAGCTGGGCCCGCCCGGCCTGGTCCAGCTCGTCGTAAAAGGCCAGCAGATGCTCCTGCCCGTGGGCAGCCAGGGTCGTGCGGATGCTCGCGATGTCGGCCATTGTGGGTGCTCCGTCAAAGAAGTCGTCGGCGGGACGAAGGCAGCGCCGGGGGGGCGCGGCGGCGTTTGCAGCCACCTCTTTCCGCCATCCCTGCCGGGCCTCGCGGGGCTCGACCCGGCCTACAGGGATTGCCCTTGTGCCGGTCCCCCCCGCGGGCCGATACTGCCTGTATGGCAGCAGAGTATGGCCGGCCTGGACGAATGTCAACGGCCCCGTCGGGCCTGTCGCGGCGGGGGTTTCTCGCTGCGCTGGCGGGGGGGGCGGCCTGGGCGGCGCTGGGGGCCGGCCGGGCCCTGGCCCAGTCGGCCGAGCCGGCCCGCACGGTCGTCGCCGTCGTCGAGAGCCGACGGGTCATCCATCGCCTGCAGGTCAAGGTGCACCTGCTGCGCGACATGGTCGACCAGGCCCTGATGGTGCTGACGGGTCTGCCGGACCCGTCGTCGGCGTGGGGGCGTTTCGTTCGCCCCGGCCAGTCGATCCTGCTGCAGCTGCCTCGCCTGCTGGGCCCCGAGCTGGGCACCGAGGGACCCATGCTCCGGGCGGTGCTGGCCTCGCTGACGGCGGCGGGGCACGACACCCAGCGCATCCGCGTGGCCGGGCTGAGCCGGGCGCGCTACGAGCCGCACCTGGCCCCGCTGCCGGCCGGCTGGAGCGACCACCGCGTGCTCGTGGCCGGTCAGCCCGAGCAGTTGCGGGCGTACCTCGACGGTGTCGACGCGATCGTCAACCGGCCCGTCCTGGCCGACGACGCCGACCTGGCCGTCGGCTCGGCCCTGCGGACGGTGGGCCTGCCGCTGATCCGCCGGCCAGCGCTCTACGCAGGATCGGCCGCCGTCGGGGCGACACTCGACCTGGCCGGCCATCCCGACGTCGGCGGGCGCGTTCGGCTGACGCTGGTCAACGCCCTGCGCGGGCTCTATGACGGAGGCCCCTGGGTGGACAATACTTGCGCGCCTGAGGTGGGGGAGGTCTGGGCCTCGGCCGACATGGTGGCGGCCGACCGGCTGGCCTGGAGCTGGCTGGTGGCCCAGCGGAGGGCGCGGGCCCTGCCGGTCCCGGACGAGGGCGACGGCCTGCCCCCGCTGCTGCGCCAGGCGGGCACGCGCAACCTCGGCCAGACCGACACCCGGCGAATCCTCACCCGGCGGGAGTCGATGTAGTGGCGCAAATCATTCCTGGGGGCAGGCTTCTTTTCTTGATCTTTTAGCCCTCTTCGCCTACGATATCTGTAGAAGCCCAGCCCTCCGTTTCCGGTTCATCCTTAGGTTCTCCCGGGCACGCAGGCGCGGGGTTGTGCGGGATTTTTCGCCGAGTGACCTGGACAAAATCATGCCGGATACGCCAGGCTCCCCAAAAAAGTGAAATTCCGCTTTGACAAGTCCTAGGAGGTTGCGTTAATTGACACCTGCCGGCGAGTGGCGCCGACAGTCGTTCGCGACCTGTGGTCCCCAGCCCCACGTTTGACCGTCGCCTGGTCGGAAGACGGTGGCACGGACTTATCGGATAACGTCCAGACGGTAATCCGGTCAGACCCGGCCTTACAGGGGCGCAAGAGAAGGAGATCGCCCATGAAGCGGTCGAGAGGATTCACGCTGATCGAGTTGTTGGTCGTCATTGCCATCATCGCACTGCTGGTTTCGATTCTGCTGCCCAGCCTCAGCCGAGCCCGTGAGCTGGCCAAGCGGGCCATGTGCCAGAGCAACGTCCGTGGCATTGGCCAGTCCATCATGATGTACATGAACGAAGCCCGCGACATGCCGCCGGCCCTGCACAACACCATGTTCCAGTACGGCAACAATGACAGCCTGCTGGGCGCCCCGACGCTGAAGCGGACCCACGCGGACAACGGCGGCACCTTCTTCGCCTTCGACGCCGCCGGCGACAAGGGCGAGCCCTGGGTCGTCAGCCTCAGCACCCACGAGACCCCCTGGGGCAGCGCCATCCAGGCCGACCTGTACCTGCTGGTCGCCAAGAACCTCACCGGCGAGAAGAGCTTCCTCTGCCCGTCGTCCAGCACGGACTCGGCCGTCAATGATCGTGGCTCGAGGGACTTCGGCTGGGAGGTCGGCTCAAACGTGAGCTACGGCCTGCACGCCGGCCGTAAGTACTGGGGCACCGACGTCACCAACCCGGCCGCCTGGCGGCAGAACGCCGACAGCCAGATGGCCATCCTCGCCGACAAGCCGGACCGCCAGATCCTCAACAACCACGAGCGGTCCAGCGCCAACCACGCCGGTGAGGGCCAGACCGTCCTGTACAACGGCCTCCACGTCGGCTTCGTCGAGGCGGGCAAGCAGAACAGGGCTGGCTTCGCGAACAACAACATCTACCTGATGGACATGAATAACGACGGCACGCTGATCGCCGACCCCAACAGGATCGTCATCCCGGAGTACAAGTACGACAGCATCATCATCGCGACCTTCGAGACCAACAGGAACTAGCCTGCTGTCTTGACCAGAGCCGCACGGGGCGGCCCGGAACCTTCCGGGCCGCCCCTTTTTTATGCGCAAGCTCTGCGTCCGGCTGTCGTGGCTACGGCGTTCGTAGTCACGTCTTGCAGCGCCGGCTCGTCAGTCGCACCAACCCCTGAAGCCCCAGGCCCACCTTGCCGCTGGTGCAGACGATGAAAACGGGCTCTGCCGTAGGGCGGGGCC
>JAWLCG010000236.1:0-7895 GCA_041687295.1 Phycisphaerae bacterium
GGGTCCGGGGCAGAGCCCCGGCGAGTGTGCCCGGGTCACGCCTGCGCGGGCAGAGCCTGCCACGCCTGCTCGGCCCGCCGCCGGCTGACTGCAAGCCGTACCGTGTCCAACGCGTCCCTGAACTTCTCTGGTTACGGGCCCAGGCGTGTGCCTGAGCACTTGTGATAGAGAGACAGCTCGTGGTCAGGGGACGGTGGCGTCGGGCGGGGCCTGCTCGATCCGGGCCTCGGTGGCGGGCATGTCCTGCCCGCCGGCGAACCAGCCGCGGGTCCGCAGGCAGACTCGCACCAGCATCAGCATGACGGGCACCTCGATCAGCACGCCGACGACGGTCGCCAGGGCGGCCCCCGAGCCCAGACCGAACAGGATGGTGGCCGTGGCGATGGCGACCTCGAAGTGGTTGCTCGCCCCGATCATCGCCGTCGGGGCCGCATCCGCGTAAGGCAGCTTCAGCAGCTTCGACAGGCCGTAGCCCAGGCTGAAGATCAGCACCGTCTGCAGGAACAGCGGAATCGCGATCCACAGGATCGTCAGCGGGTCGGTGAGGATCGTCTCGCCCTTGAAGCTGAACAGCAGCACCAGCGTCGCCAGCAGCGCCACGATCGTGATCGGCGTCAGGAGGTGCAGGAACTTCTGCTCGAACCACTCTCGCCCCTTGGCGCGGATGATCGACCGGCGCGAGGCATACCCGGCCGCCAGGGGCAGGGCCACGTAGATCGCGATACTCAGCGCCAGCGCCTGCCACGGCACCGGCAGCGAGCCGACGCCCAGCAGGAACCCGCCCAGCGGGCCATACAGGAAGAGCATCGTCAGCGAGTTGATGGCCACCATCACCAGCGTGTGCCCGTCGTTGCCCCGCGCGAGGTAGCCCCACACCAGCACCATGGCCGTGCACGGTGCGATGCCCAGCAGGATGCACCCGGCCAGGTAGCTGCGCCACAAAGGCACCTGCAGCATCTTCTGGCCATCCGCCATGACGACGGTGCCCGCCCCGTGCTCGGCGCCGACGGGCATGTCGTGCATCCCCAGGGGCATCTTCACCAGGTCCGTCGCCTCGGGGCCGATGAGCCCGTGGAAGACCACGCCCAGGAACAGCAGGGCGATGGCGTACATCGTGAAGGGCTTGATCGCCCAGTTGATGAACAGCGTCAGGCCCACGGGCTTGAGGCTCTTGCCGGCCTGGATGACCTCGGCGAAGTCGATCTTCACCATGATGGGGTACATCATGAAGAACAGGGCGATGGCGATGGGAATGGACACGACCGGGGCGCCGTCGACGGTGATGGCCATGGCGTCCAGCGACCGGGCGAACCCCGGGGCGACCTTGCCCAGCACGATGCCGCCCCCGATGCACAGCAGCACCCACAGCGTCAGGTACCGCTCAAAGATGCTCAGGCCCTTGGCCTTCTTCGTGATGCAGGCTTGCGTCGCCATCTCAGCAGCCCTCCTTCGCTGTTCCGCGGCATGTGCAGGTGGACCCACGGAGGTAGTCGGCGTAGACGGCACCGGGCGGGCATGGGTCGCAACCCAGGCAGCCGTGCATCCGGTCGCGGGGAACCTTCAGCCGGGCCGTCAGGTCAGTCACATCCTCGCCGGCGTCCAGCTCCAACTGGGTCAGCAGGCCCTGCAGGCAATCGCAGCTCCAGCAGGGGTCGTGTCGCACGACCCGCTGCAGCCGCTCCAGCACGGCCTGCACTTGAGTTCGCGACAACGCCATGGGGTTTCCCTCGGTTCGGCGGAGCTACTCGTGTCGGCCCCCGCAGCAGCCGCCAGTGCCCGGCTCGTGGGGGAAGGCCTCCGGCAGCGTCTCGATGAACGCGCGGATCTCGTCGCGGACGCGGCGGTAGGGGGCCAGGGCCTGCTCCTCGGTCCTGGCGTCCTGGGCGAGCCTGGGCGGGTCGTCAAAGCCGACGTGAATCACGGTTGGCCCCTGGCGGAGCCACATGGGGCAGTTCTCGCCCGCGTGGCCGCAGACGGTGACGACGTAGTCGAAGTCCACGTCGCGGAACTCCTCAGCGTGCTGGGAGCGATGCTGCGAGATGTCCACGCCGGCCTCGGCCATCACCGCCACCGCCCGCGGGTTGAGCCCGTGCGTCTCGATGCCGGCCGAGCAGGCCTCGATCGCATCGCCCTTGAGGTGCTTCGCCCAGCCCTCGGCCATCTGGCTGCGGCAGGAGTTGCCGGTGCACAGGAACAGAACCTTCAGCTTGTCGCTCATACTCTTCCCTCAGCAGCTTTTGTAGTGTCTGCACAGTTCCTGACGGGTCATCTTGCGGACGTTCTTGAGCTTGCGGGCGTCCTGGCGAATCCGGTCGTCTGTGGCCAGGCACTCCCGCACCAGGGCCAGGGCCTGCGGCACGCAGGGCGAGGCAGGCCCGTCGGCCAGGCGGTAGTAGATCCACCGGCCGTCCTTGCGGGTCTCGACCAGGCCCGCCTGGTACAGCACGGCCATGTGCTTGGAGACCGTCGAGGGCGCCAGCTCCAGCAGCTCGATGAGCTGGCAGACGCACAGCTCCCCGCCTGCCACGGCCGCCAGGGCCCGCACGCGGCTCTCGTCGGACAACGCCTTGGTGATGCTCAGGAACTCTCGCATGCTACGCCTCCGTTACTTCGCCATATGACGAATTATGGCCTCTGCGGCTTCTACGTCAATGGAAATCTCCAGGTTCTGGAGTCGGCTAGGGCTGGCTCTTCCAGAGCAGCTGTGAGCAGTCTGAGCCTGACGAATGGCCGGAACCCGCAGCACCGGCAGCCAGAACGCCGCCACGAAGACCACTGCCATGGCCAGCAGCCTCTTGCACTCGGTCCGCCAGTCGAGCATGCCGTGACCTCACTGCCCCCGGATGCCAATACCTGCCAACTGTCACGCCTGGGGCCGCCAGGAGCCCGTTGAAAGAGGCCATCTGGCCTCTCCGGCGGCTTGCGACGAGCCTACAGTTATAGCCAATATGTTCACAATTGCGTGCCGATAGCGGATGCTAGTGGCAATATATTGTCTGCATATGCTGGCTCTGGTACAATAGGCCCATGGTTCCCGCCAACCTGACAATGACCGGCCCGGCCGACATGGCCAAGGCGCTGGCTGAGCGTGCCAAGGCCCTCCGCCTGCTGCGGGGCTGGACGCAGAGCACGCTGGCTGAGCGAGCGGGCGTGACGACGGCCTCCTACCGGCGGTTCGAGCGGACCGGCAAGGCCTCGCTGGAGCTGGTCCTCAAGGTCGCCCACGCCCTGGCCCGCCTGGAGGAGTTCGACTCACTCTTCCAACCGCCGCCGGCCCGGAGCATGGAGGAACTCGAAAAGCAGGTCGCCAAGCCTGTCCGCAAGCGAGGGCGGGTATGAAGAAGCTCGATGTCCGCCTCACGCGCCATCCCGGCGATTGGCTGCACGTCGGCACATTGGCCGAGGATCGCGGCCGGGTGTACTTCGAGTACGCCGTCGACTTCCTCGCCACCGGCCTGAACCTCTCGCCGTTCCGCCTGCCCTTCGAGCCGGGCCTGTTCGAGCACCGTGACCGCGAGTTCGGGCCGCTGCCGGGCGTGTTCGACGATTCGCTGCCCGACGGCTGGGGCCTGCTGCTGATGGACCGCCACTTCCGCTCCCTCGGCCGAAACCTGACCGAGATCA
This sequence comes from Phycisphaerae bacterium, assembly GCA_041687295.1. Classification (GTDB taxonomy): domain Bacteria; phylum Planctomycetota; class Phycisphaerae; order SM23-33; family FEN-1343; genus JAWLCG01. The sequence goes on from JAWLCG010000236.1 coordinate 3,625, forward strand.
GCCCGCTGGACCGCCTGGCCTGGCTGGGCACGCGGACCATGGGCGCGTTGACCTACCACCCGCCCGCCAGCCGGCAGGACAGCGATGCCAGCGTCTTCGACCTGCACGACCTGGCCCGCCAGTCGCAGGCCATCCTGGCCGGGTCGGCCGTGGAGGTGCTGCCGCAACTGCTGCGGGCCGGCGGCTCGCCCGGCGGCGCCCGGCCCAAGGTATTGGTCGGCTACAACCCTGACACCGACGAGGTGATCTCCGGTGAGGACGACCTGCCGGGTGGTTTTGGGCACTGGATCGTGAAGTTCACCGCCAGGTCCGACGTTCCTGACGGCGGGCCCATCGAATACGCCTACTCCCTGATGGCTCGCGAGGCCGGCATCGACATGCCGCCGACCCGCCTGTTCGAGACGGCCGAGGGCGACCGGTTCTTCGGCATCCAGCGGTTCGACCGCGACGGCAACCGGCGCTATCATGTGCATACGTTTGGGAATCTCATCCAGACGAACTTCCGCATCCCCTCGGCCGACTACGCCGACCTGCTCAAGGCCACCAGCCTGCTGACGCGGAACCACCGCGACGTGCTGCGGGCCTTCCGCCGGATGGTCTTCAACGAGCTGGCCCACAACCGCGACGACCATGTGAAGAATTTCGCCTTTCTCCTGGACGATACCACCGGCGACTGGGCCCTCACGCCCGCCTACGACCTGCTGTTCACCCCCGGCCCCGGCGGCGAGCACACCATGACCGTTGCGGGCGAAGGCCGAAGCCCCAACCGGTCGCACATGCGCAGACTGGCCGAGCAGGCCGACGTGTCCAAACGTGACGCTGCCGCCATCATCGATGAAGTCCAGGCCGCCGTCGCCCGTTGGCCCGACCATGCCGCCGAGGCCGGAGTCTCCGAGCCTGCCGCGGAGGAGATTGCGCAGTCACTTCGGGTTCTTGAATAGCGCCACGGGTTTGAAGGAGCCGACAGGTATGATCGATCACAGGGTTCATGGGGCCGATGACCGCGATTTCTGCCCAGCGGAGAAGCCGAACCCTTGAACGAAAGCTTGCATGCGAAATCGGGCGCTTGTACGGGCGCTTGCACGGATGGCAGGCTGGGGGAGGCCACGGGTGGCAAGCGGTGGCAGAATCGGGGGCAGCCGGCTGAGGCCGGGGTATCGGCGGGAAGGCTCGTAACGCTCTGGAACTGCGCAAGAAAGACGCCTCCTGGCAACTCGTGTCACCGGGAGGCGTTTTGTTTGCGGAAGCGGGCGACCGGATTCGAACCGGCGACGTCCAGCTTGGGAAGCGGCCTTGTGAAGCGCTTAGTCTTTGCCCGCAAAAGCACTTACGGCCTAGCGATACACTCGGTGACCAACTTGGTGCAAGCCGGTCACCGTTTGGCTCGACGCGCTCCTTTGCTCGGTCACAGAGGCAGATCGGCGGAGAATGGCTGCCGTGAACGGCATCTACGTCTATGACCCGTACGTGAAGATCCTCGACGAGGGCAGCCAGCCGTTCCATAGACGTGCATCGAACGGTGGCGGACGGGGCGGCCCATTTCCCGAATATTGCCTGCCAGGCAATTCCCCGCAAACGGAATGACCGATGCCGTGAGCGGTGTTTTCGGCGTGTATACACAATCGCCACCCTTGAGACTTCTCTGTGGATATCGCCGACTCATGCGTAATATCCGTCCGGAACCGACCTTATGCGACGATAGGTCGGTGAATCCGGACAGTTGCTCAAGGAAAGATGAGACTACCTCCAGCTCTTCTGAAACAAGGGGTTACAGGCAAAAGTCTCAAAATGGACCATTTTCGCATCCTGCGCCCCCGCCTCGGCTTTCGCTCGCCAAAACATGAGCCCGCAAACCGACCTGGCGTTGCGTCCAGAAGCTGCCAGGCAGTGCCTGAATGGCCCGCCCGGCGGGGTCGGCCACGATTCTTCTGCTTCCCTGCGGGGCCCATCCTTGACGGGTGTGGCTCGAACGATACAATAGAATATTAGTGGAGACTGAAATGAACGACCCAAAGGAACTCGCCAGGCTGCTGAAAGTGCTGTCCGTCGAGACGCGCGTACGCATCGTGCAGCTCTTGAAGGGTCGGGCGCTGTGTGTCAACGCGCTGGCCTCGCGGCTGGACGTGACGCAGGGAGCGGTGTCGCAGCACCTGCGTATCATGCGGGATGCCGGGCTCGTCATCGACGAGAAGCGCGGGTATTTCGTCCACTACCGCTTGAACGAGGACACCCTCGCCGCGTGGCGAGAGGAGATAAACAGGCTGCTGGACCCGACCCACGGGGCCTGCACAGACACGAAGGGAGCATCGAAATGTGCTGCAATGAGAGACAAGAAGGCTGCCAGAAGCCGGAGAACCTGACGGGCAAGCCCGAGGACTGCTCGCCGGAGCAGATTCGAAAGTGTCACGGCGACGTGGATGCCCACCCCTGCGTCGAAGCGGCGGGTTGCGAGCATCCCGAACGCCTCCAGGGCAAGCCGGGCGACTGTTCGCCGGAGCAGGTTCGCCAGTGTCATGGTGATACCCAAAGCCACCCGTGTGAGAGCGAGCAATGACCGACACTCTGCCGGACTACTACCAGACCGTCGCAGAGGACGTGATCGCGTTCTGTGGCGTTCAGAGCGGCCGCGTTTGGGTCGATCTGGGCACTGGGCCGGGCGGTTTGGGCCTTGCTCTGTTGGAGAAGACCTCCGATGGCACGATGGTGCTGATGGACCCGAATGTTGATGCCCTGCGCCGCGCGCTGGATGCCGCCCGTCAGCACGACGTCGGTTCACGAACGGTGGCGGTCATCGGCTCGGCCGAGGCGATTCCGTTGCCCGATGAGTCGGTCGATGTCGTCGTCAGCCGGGGATCGTTCTACTTCTGGCGGGACCGCGCTCAAGGTCTGCGGGAGATTTGGCGCATTCTTCGACCCGGCGGGCGGGCCATGGTTGGCGGCGGCCTGGGCAGCGCGTACCCGCAATGGGCCAGGCAGGAGTTCATCCGCCGCCGCCGGGATTCGGCCAAGAGTTCCGAGGAAGCCAGGAAGTTCAACGAGGCGCGAAGTCCAGAGACGTTCCGTCGCTTGGCCACCGAGGCGGGTCTGCCCTCGTTTGAAGTGGTCGGCGAAGGCGGCCTGACGGCGGATGATCCGAACACTGGCATCGGCATCTGGCTGCGATTCACGAAGGAGGCGGCGGATGACGCCTGACAACCAAAACACGGCCATTGAGGTGCGCGGCCTGGCCAAGCGGTTCGACGACGTGCAGGCCGTCGCGGGCATTGACTTCGACGTGCAGGAAGGCGAGTTATTCGGCTTCCTCGGCCCCAACGGCGCGGGCAAAAGCACAACGATCAACATGCTTATCGGCCTGGCCCGGCCCGACGCGGGCACGATCCGCATCGCCGGGATCGACTGCTCAAAGAACCCCAAGGCCGCCCAGCACCTGATGGGCGTCGTGCCCGACGAGAGCAATCTTTACCCCGAGTTGACGGGTTTTGACAACCTGAGCTTCTGCGGGGCGCTCTACGGCATGAGCAAACACGACCGAGAGGCCCGCGCCGGGGAACTGCTGGATCGCTTCGGTTTGACCCAGGCGGGCGGGCGCAAGTTCGGCGGCTACTCGAAGGGCATGAAGCGCAAGCTCACCATCGCGGCCGGGATCATCCACGCGCCGCCCATCCTGTTCATGGACGAGCCGACGACCGGCATCGACGTGGCCAGCGCCCGCCAGATTCGCCAACTCATCGCCGACCTGAACGCAGCCGGGACGACGATCTTCCTGACTACGCACTACATCGAGGAGGCCCAGCGGCTGTGCGGGCGCATCGCCTTCATCGTCCAGGGCCGGATCGTTCGCACCGACACGGTCGAAGAGCTGATGCGCCGGACGGATGGCCGTCACGTGGTGCAGTTCGCCGTCTCCAACGGAGCGGCAGAAGTCTGCGAGGCGATAGTCGCGGAGTGGCCGAGTCTTCACTGCCAGGCCGTCGCGGATGATCAACTCCGCGTGGAGTCGCCCGAGCCGGTCCGCGTGGGGCCGCTGGTGCGGCTGCTGGAGGATCGCGGCGCGGAGGTGTCTGAGGCCCGCAAGCTTCGGCCATCGCTGGAAGATGTCTTCGTCGAGATCACCGGCATCGAGGCGGGCGCGATGAAGCAGGAGAAAGAAAAGTCCGGGAAGGGAGGTGGGCAATGAAGGCGTGGATCGCGTTCTGGAACATCGTGGCCAAGGACTTCCGGGCCTACTACCTCAAGCCGCCGAACATCAGTTGGGGCCTGATCTTCCCGCT
>JAWLCG010000237.1:0-7892 GCA_041687295.1 Phycisphaerae bacterium
GTGGATCGCCCCGCCGCGAGGGGTCAGGCCACTAGTCGGCCTACTTGCCGGCCGGCTCGGTCACGGTCGGGGCGGTCACCTTGGCGGTGACGGCCTCCTTGAGGCCCAGCAGCAGCGGGCTGGCGATGGCCACCGACGAGTAGGTGCCGAACAGGATGCCCATCAGCAGGGCATAGCTGAAGCCGTGGATTCCGGCCCCGCCCCAAATGTACATCACCAGCACGACGATCAGCGTCGTGCCGCTGGTCAGCAGCGTACGGCTGAGGGTCTGGTTGACCGAGTTGTTGATGATCGAGGGGCTCACGGCCGAGAGGCGCCCGCGGTTCTCGCGGATGCGGTCGAAGACGACGATGGTGTCGTTGACCGAGTAGCCGATCACCGTCAGGATGGCGGCGATCATCGCCAGGTCGATCTTGAACGGCTCGATCATCAGCGCCCGGCCCAGGAAGGTCGAGCTGATCCACGCCGACGCCGCCACCAGGCCCACGACGATGATCGTGTCGTGGATCAGGCAGACGACGGCCGCCAGGCCCCAGCGGGCGCTGCCGAAGCGCACCCACAGGTAGACGATGATGCCCGCCCAGCTCAGCAGGATCGCGATGATCGCCTGGTTCTGGGCGACCTGCGTCATGGCCGGGTCGAAGTTGCTCAGCGATTCCAGGCTCCGCTCGGTCTGCAGGGCGTCCTGCAGGACGTCGGCCTCCTGGCGGGCGAACTGGGCCCAGGCGTCGGGGTCGTAGGCCGGCACGTCCTCGCTGCGGACGATCACGGCGAAGGCCGTCGCCCGCTCGCTGCCGGGCACGGGCACCAGCGGCAGGACGGTCGTGTCGACCAGCTGGAGGTCCTCCCGCCCGGCCTGTCGGCGGGTGTTCTCCAGGCGCACCTGCATCTCGGCGGCGGTGAGGGCCTCCTCGGCCGGCACGCGGAAGGCGAACAGGACGCCGTCGAGGTTGTTCTGCAGCGTCTGGCTGTAGGCGGGGTCGGCCTGGCGGGCCAGCTCGCGCGTCACGCGGAGGATGCCGCTGGCGTCGGCCGATACGCCCAGGGCGGGGATCTGACCCTCGCGGAGGGTCTGGTAGTCCAGCCGGCTCTGGACGGCCAGCAGGTTGCCGAAGGCCTCGTCGATGACTTCGCGGACGATCTGGGGGCTGTCCTCGGCCGCGGTGATCTCGTAGCGCGGCTCGGGCAGGCGGGCGTCCAGCTCGTCGTAGCTCAGCGTGCCGTCCGCGTTGACGTCCAGGCGGGCGAAGTAGTCTTCCTCGCGGGCCAGGGCGGTCCACTCGGCGAGCGTCACGCCGCCGCTGTTGTCGGCGTCGTAGACGTCCAGGAAGTCCTGCACCCGCGTGTCGGTGCGGACGAGGTTGACCTGGAGATTGGCCGGCGACATCGTCGGCACGTCCAACCTCTGGGCGGCGGCCGCCAGGCGGTCGGTGATGACCGCATCATCGAGCGGCTGGCCGTCGATCATCGCGTCATCCACGAAGCGCACCGTCGCCCGCGTGCCGCTACGGAACTCGATGCCCAGCACATCCGAGCCCTGGGCGATCAGGCTGCCCAGGCCGATCACGATCATCGCCCCGCTGACAATCCAGAAGATGTAACGCTTGCCCATCCAGTTCACGCGGGGCACGCCGACCAGGCGCATCATGTGCACCCGGTCCTTGAGGATGTTCGCCCGCACCAGCAGGTCGAACACCCATCGCGAGACCACCAGGGCCGTGAACAGGCTGAACAGGATACCCATGCCCAGCGTCATGGCGAAGCCGCGGACCTCCGTCGAGCCCACCCACGCCAGGATCATGCAGGTCAGCAGGGTGGTGATGTTGCCGTCGACGATGGCGCTGAGGGCCCGGTCGTAGGCGTTCTTCAGGGCCATCCGCAGCGACTGAGCCTTCTGCTGCTCCTCGCGGAGGCGCTCGAAGATCAGCACGTTGGCGTCGACGGCGATGCCGACGGTGAGGATGACGCCCGCGATGCCCGGCAGGGTGAAGGTGGCGTTGAACAGGGCCATCGCCCCGAGCACCAGCAGCACGTTCAGGGCCAGGGCCAGGTCGGCAATCATGCCGGCCATGAAGTAGTAGATCACCATGAAGATGGCCACGCCGACCAGGCCGAACATCGCCGCCCGCAGGCCGCGCCGGATGTTCGCCTCGCCCAGGGTCGCCCCGATGGTGTTGACGGCAACCGGGTCGGGGTTCACCCGGGCCGGCAGCGAGCCGCTGCGGAGCGTGCGGACCAGCTCGCGGACCTCTTCGACGGTGAAACGTCCCTCGATGATGCCCCGGCCGGTGATCTGGCTGTTGATGCGGGGGGCGGAGTAGACCTCGTTGTCCAGCAGCACGGCCAGGGCGTCGCCGATGTGGGCGCCGGTGAGGTTGGCGAACCGCTGCGAGCCGATGGGGTCGAACTCGAAGCCGACGGCCGGCCGACCGGCCTGGTCGGTGGTGGGGTAGGCGTCATCGAGCTTCCAGGAGCCCTCACGGTACTCCTTGAGCATCGCGTTCTCGGGCTGGTTGGCCAGCAGGACGTAGTGGTCGCCCGCCCACTCACCAATGATCAGGCCGCCGAACTTGCCCAGCTCGTTGTCGCTGGCGCGGACGGGGAACCACTGGTAGGGGGCCGCCCGGTCGCGACCGGCCTGGGGGCCCTCGTCGCGCAGCTCGTTGAGGTAGCGGGCGGCCTGGGCGTCGGGCATCGTCATGCTGTAGCCCGCCCCCGGCCGACCCGGGGCGATGCGGAACTCCAGCACGCCGGCCCGGCTGATGAGCCGGACCAGGTCGGCCGGGTCGTCCAGGTAGCCGCGGACGCTGGCCCAGGCCTGGAACCGCTCGACGACGGTGTTGATGGCGGGCGCGGCCTGGGGGTGGGCGTCGCGGAGCTCGTTGAGCTCCTCGGCCAGCTTGTCCCTGCGGGCCTGCACCTCGTTGGTCGGCATGTTCTTGGCGACCTGCGGGGACACGTAGAGCTCGTTGAGCAGGTTGGTCAGCTCGCGCTGGCTGATGTTGGTCTGGCGGACGGCCTCGGTGGCGTCGGCCAGGGCGGCGCGGGCGTTGTCGTACGCCCGCTGGGCCTGCGTGCTGTCGGGGGCGGCCTGCAGGGCCTGCTCGGCCTGGCGGAGGGCGTCGCTGGCGGCGGCGGCCTGGCCGACGAGGGCGGCGCGGTCGGCGTCGTCGCCGACCTTGCGGGCGATGAACGCCTCGCGCGGCTCGCCCTGGAGCTCCATCAGGCGGTTGAAGTCGGCCAGGCGGAAGTTCCGCTCATCCAGCAGCCGAAGGGCCTGCTCGAACTCGCGCTTGCGAATGAGCGACTCGGGGCTGCCGGCGGGCATGCGGACCTCGAAGCGGTCATCGCCGATGGGGCGCCACTCGAGGTTCATCAGGCCCTGGGGGTCGACGCGCTGCTTGAGGATGTCGATGGCGGCCGGCACGACGTCCAGGTCGCCCGACTCGCTGGTGTCGACCTGGAAGGTCAGGCTCGAGCCGCCGGCAAGGTCGATGCCCTTCTTGAGCGGCTTGGTGTACAGGGCCACGATGGCCAGGGCCACGATGGCGGCCAGGGCCACGAAGCGCCACAGGAGGTTCTTGTTCTGCATGGTGTCCTCGTGGATGGGAACTCGGGCCTCGCAGGCGGGCCCGGGGGACGGGATCGAATCGGGATGCCGGCTCACGCGGGCGGGCCGGCCCGGAGCGGTCAGGCGCGAGGGGGGCCGCGGACCGGCTGGGGCGTGGCGACCCGGTCGGCCGGTCGGGCCTGGGCCATGGCGGCCGGCGCCCGCAGGTGGCCCTGGTGGAGCGGCAGGAGGGTCTGGGCTGGTGCCGGCCCGGCCGAGGGGACCTCGGGCAGGCGCGACAGCTCGGTGGGGTTGACAATGGCTTCGGCGGCCTTGAGGACAGGCCCGTCCGGCGGGGCGGGCAGGCCGTGACGGGCCGCCCAGTCCCGCAGCGCCGACGGCAGCGGCCAGGGCACAGGCGCCAGTGCCCAGCGCCCGGGCCCGTCGGGCCGAAGCCTGGGCCCGCCGTCTTCCCCCGCCCCGGCCAGCTCGGCCAGCTCAGCGCGGGCGGCCTCGTCCAGCGGCCCCAGCCGCCAGGCGTCCGCCCAGCCCGCCGACCCCGCCGGCGCGTGCAGCACCCCCGCCAGGAGCAGGGCGACCAGGATGGGGCGTTGCAGGGAGGGCATGGGGCGTTAATTGGTCAGCTGGTTAATTGGTTGATTGGTTAATTCGGTCGCTCGTCAACGCGTCACTGCGTTAACGCGTCAAAGACTGCGGCGCCTCGGGACCCTCGGGTCCCGAGGGCGCCTTCGAGTGCCTGTTTCCACGCCCACGCAATGCCTTGCGTGGGCTTCTCGTCCAAGGCGCCCGCTGCCGGACGAGGTCACCAGTTAACCGATTGACCAATTAACCAGTTAACCGGCAAGCTCGTCCTCGGGCACGCTGCCCGGCGCATCGGCGCCAGCGTACCGCGGCGCCCGGGGCCTACTTCGCCTTCTCCGCCTCTTCGGTGCCGACGGTGCGGATGGCCCACTTGGCGAAGGCCATGCGGGTGTTGTTGGTCTCGTCGACCTTGACGACGATCTCGTCGCCGCGGACGTCCAGGACCGTGCCCATGATGCCGCCGATGCTGGTGACCTTGTCGCCCTTCTTGAGGTTCTCGATCATTTCCTTGCGGCGCTGCTCTTCCTTCTTGGGCTTTCGGCCCATGACGAAGTAGAGCACGAACAGCAGGGCCATCAGGCCCACCATAGGCAGGTAGCTCTCCCAACCGGGACGCTCGGCCGGGGCGACCGGTTCGCCGTTGGGGCCGGGCGTCTCGGTGGCGGAGTCGGTCGGGGCCGGCGCGGGCGTCTCGGGGGCCGGCTGAGCCGGCGGGGCGACCGGGTCGGCCTGTCCGCGGGCGGGCGGGGCCTCCTGCGCCCAGGCCGAGCCCGTCAGCAGGGCCAGCGCCAGCGTCCAGAGCACCGAGCGAGTTGTAGTCCATTGAATCATCGGCAATTCCTTCTTCACTATCGTCATTCGGACCGGCCGGGTTCAGCCCCGGCCAATGCCACCGGCAGGACCGATGGGCGAATCTCCGTATTGTGCCGCTTCGACCGCCCCGGGTCAACCGGCGGCCGCCGCAGGGCGGTGTCCATCCGTCGCCGATGGCGCCAGGCGCCATCGACGGCGGGCCGTGCCCGCCCTACCCGTAATACCGCGCGAGCCAGTCGGCGGAGAATTCGGCCAGGGCGTCGGCGGCGATGGCCTGGCGGACCTCGGCCAGGAACCGGGCGAAAAAAGTGATGTTGTGGATGCTCAGCAGCGTCGGGCCCAGCATCTCCCTGGCCATGAACAGGTGGCGGATCGTCCCCCGGCTGTAGTGGCGGCAGGCGAGGCAGGGACAGTCGGCCTCGAGGGGGCGCCCGTCGCGGGCGTGGGCGGCGTTTCGCAGCCGAAGGGAGCCGTCGGCCGTGTAGGCGAAGGCGTTGCGCCCGTTGCGGGTGGGCAGGACGCAGTCGAACATGTCCACGCCCCGCGCGACGGCGCCCAGGATGTCCCGCGGCTCGCCCACGCCCATCAGGTAGCGCGGGCGGTGGCGGGGCAGCTGGGCGTCCATCGGCTCCAGCGTCGCCATCATGGCCTCGTGCCCCTCGCCGACGCTCAGGCCGCCGATGGCGTAGCCCGGCAGGTCCAGCGCCGCCAGTCGAGCGGCCGATCGGGCCCGCAGCTCCAGGTCCACCCCGCCCTGCTGGATGCCGAACAGCGCCTGGTCGGGCCGGGTCTTGGCGGCCAGGCAGCGCTGGGCCCAGTCGGCCGAGCGGTCGACGGCGGCGGCGATGTGCTCGCGGTCAGCGTCGTGGGGCGGGCACTCGTCCAGCTGCATGATCACGTCGGCGCCCAGGGCCTCCTGCACGGCCACCGCCCGCTCGGGCGTCAGCTCCACCGTCGAGCCGTCGATGTGGCTCTGGAAGACGAGCCCCTCGTCGCGGACCTTTCGCAGCTCGGTCAGCGACCACACCTGGTAGCCGCCGCTGTCGGTGAGGATCGGCGAGTCCCAGGCCATCATGCGGTGCAGGCCGCCCAGCTCGGCCACCACCTCCGACCCCGGGCGCAGCAGCAGGTGGTAGGTGTTGGCCAGGATCATCTGCGAGCCCGAGGCCGCGATGTGATCGCACGTGACGCCCTTGATCGTCGCGCAGGTGCCCACCGGCATGAACACCGGCGTGAGCACCGGCCCGTGCGGCGTGTTCAGCCGGCCCGTCCGCGCCCGGCCCCGGGGGTCGCTATGGAGAACCTCAAAGGAAAACATCCGGGCCAGGATACCCGAACCGCCCCCCGCCGCACAAACATCTCTGCCTGTGGGACGTGGGGGTGCGTCGCGCCCCCGTCAGGGACGGGCCGGGCCGAGGTGCCCACGGATGGCAATCCGTGGGCGTGGAGGTGCCCCGGAGGTCCGTAGGCGCGTTCGACGGACCGTCTACCCCACGGTCCCGTCCACTATGGCGGTGATGTCCAGCAGGTACATCTGCCGGCCCTGGCCGGCGTGGACCGAGTCGATACACACCTGTCGGCCGTCGCGGCTGGAGCGGGGGTGCAGGTCGCATCGCCACTCGCCCTTGTAGGGCTCGGGGGAGTGGAACACGCCCAGCTCCACCCGCTGGCCGGTGGGCACGTGGAAGAGGTAGAGCTGCTGGCCACGCTCCGGGCCGACGGGGTAGGTGTCGTTGAGGATCCACGCGTTGCCCGGCAGGTAGGTGTTGTGGCCATTGTGGACCATGACGCCTTGGCCGATGACGGTCGCGTCGTTCGTGCCGGCCTCGCGGAAGACGTAGAACGCGTTGCCCGCCGAGGGGTGCCTCGCCCAGGCGGTGATGTGCTGCGGGTCGCGCCAGATGAAGTGGCTCATGCCGTCGCCGTCGTCGACGACGTGCAGGCCCGTGCCATCTGCGTTGGCGGTGAGCATCCGCGTGCCGTGGCCCCGCGGGCCGTGGCGGTCGGGGTTGTTCCAGCGGTGCAGGAAGATGAAGCGTTGGCCGTCAGGGCTGTAGAGCAGGTGGTTGAACCAGTGCTTGCAGCCGACGAAGTCGTCGTTGGGGTTGGGGATGGCGACGACCTCGGCCAGCGAGACGATCTGCTCGCGCTGGCCGGTCTGCAGGTCCATCCGCCAGATGCCCGAGCCTGCCGGGGCCGGCTCGTCGGCGAAGGGGTCGGGTAGCCCGGCGTAGCCGTAGCCGGGGCGGGTGTCGTTGATGCGGCGGAAGTCGGGTGCGACGGCCCAGCGGCCATCGGGGCTGATCGCGTAGAAGGGGTGGTCCAGCGTCCGCCGCTCGCCGGTGTGCACGTTGAGGAGATGGCTGACGAAGCGGTCGGCGTGGCGGTCGTTCCACATCACCTCGCCGTCGTGGCCGGGCCGCCACTGCAGCATGCAGCCCTGCTGCCAGCTCCAGGCCAGGCTCGTGCCGATTTCGCTCCAGCGGTCGTGGTCCTGCAGGTCGACCAGGCCCAGGCGGATGCGGTCGTCGGCCCGCGGGCTGCGGTGCTCGAAGTCCACCTCCATGCCCAGGACGAATCGCCCCGTCGGGTCGAACTGCTGCTTGTCGTAGTAGCCGAACCAGTGGAACGCCGGGCCCGTCGTGATGGCCCGGCACGGTACGAACGCTTCGTTCATCGCAGTGTCCTTCGGTCGTAGGGCTCAGGGCGGGGGGGCTTGCCCGACACGTCTGCGCCAGACGGGTGCGGGTTGTCGGGGAGGTATCCCCGACCTACCGAAATCGCCCGTTGGGTGCCACGGCTCCCAGATATCCAGGTGCCTCCGCTCCCAGATATAAGGTGGGGCTTCGCTGCGCTGCGCCCCAGCCTACGGGCCGGCCGAGGTTCGTAGGCTGTGGCGCAGCGAAGCGAAGCCCCACCATTATCC
>JAWLCG010000238.1:0-7860 GCA_041687295.1 Phycisphaerae bacterium
GCCGGGCCTCGCTCCGCTCGACCCGGCCTACGGGCCCTGTACATCCCGGTTCGCGGCGGTAGGATGGTGGCGACAGGGCAACCGGTTCCCAACCCTCAGAGGAGCGACGGCGTGAAGATCTACATCCTGTGCGACATGGAAGGCATCAGCGGCATCCGGCAGATCGAGCAGGTCAAGATCGACGGCGGGCCCAAGTACGACGAGGGCTGTCGGCTGATGATGGAGGACATCAACGCCGCGGTGGCCGGCTGTTTCGACGGCGGGGCCACCGAGGTGCTGGTGGCCGACACCCACGGCGGCGGCGGGCAGCTGCGCCTCGAGGCGATGGACACCCGCGCCACCTACGAGACCCCCGGCGGCGGGCGGCTCATGCCGGGGCTCGACGAGAGCTTTTCGGGCGTAATCCTGCTGGGCCACCACGCCCGGGCCGGCACGAGGGACGCGTTTCTGGAGCACACCGTCAGCTCGGCCGCCTGGTTCGAGTACCGCTGCAACGGGCAGGTCCTCGGCGAGATCGGCCTGGAGGCCGCCTACGCCGGCCACTACAACGTGCCGGTGATCCTCGTCAGCGGCGACGGGGCCGCCTGCACCGAGGCCAACGCCGACCTCGGCGAGGACCTGGTGACCGTGGCCGTCAAATGGGCCGTCGTCCGCAACCGCGCCCGCTGCCTGCCGCCCTCGGTCGCCCGCGAGCGGATCCGCCAGGGCGCCGCCCGGGCCGTGCAGACCGCCGGCACCCGCCAGCCCTTCCGCCCGGCCCTGCCGGCCACCATCGAGCTGACGCTCCACCGCTGCGACATCGCCGAGCAGACCATCCGCGACGGCCGAACCGAACGCGTCGATGGCCGAACCATCCGCCGGAAGATTGACTCGCTGCTGGAGATTACGGCGTTCTAGCGCGACTGCGTCGCGGCGTCAATGCGTTAATGCGTTAATGCGTTAATGCGTCGAACATTGTGGCGCGGTCGGAAGGTGGGACGCGGGGGCGCCCTCGGGTGCCTTGGCGCGGTCTTTCCACGCCCACGGAATGCTTTCCGTGGGCATCGGGGACAGGGGGTGCGGCGAACCCCGGCGGCGCCCGGGGCGTGCTAGGGAGTGGATTCCGCCCTTGGTTGCGGGTCCTTTGTCCGCCGTCGGCCCGTTGCTTTGGGCGGGCCTGGCGCTTACACTACGAGACCTATGTTCGAAGCCCTAACCGACAAATTCAACGGCGTCTTCAAGCGGCTCAGCGGCCGGGGGCGCATCACCGAGGACAATGTCCGCGAGGTGATGCGCGAGGTCCGCCAGGCGCTGCTCGAGGCGGATGTCAACTACAAGGTCGCCCGCGACTTCTGCGCCAGCGTGCAGGAGAAGGCCCTCGGCTCGGAGGTGCTGGGCAGCCTGCACCCCGGCCAGCTGATGGTCAAGATCGTCCACGACGAGCTCGTCGAGCTGATGGGCCCGGTGGACACGCGGATCTACTACGTCAGCCCGCCGCCGACGGTGGTCATGATGGCCGGCCTGCAGGGCTCGGGCAAGACGACCACCTGCGGCAAGCTCGCGCGGTGGATGGTCGAGCAGCAGGGCAAGCACCCGCTGATGGTCGCCTGCGACCTGCAGCGTCCCGCCGCCGCCGAGCAGCTGGCCGTGCTGGGCGAGCAGCTCGACGTGCCGGTCTTCCGCATCGAGGGCGAGAGCAACCCGGTCAAGGTCGCCCGCAAGAGCCTCGACTACGCCCGCTCGAACCAGTGCGACGTGGTCATCATCGACACCGCCGGCCGACTGCACATCGACGAGGAGATGATGAAGCAGGCGGCCGACATCGCCTCGGCCGTCAAGCCGCACCAGATCTACCTCGTCTGCGACGCCATGACCGGCCAGGACGCCGTCAACAGCGCCCGCGAGTTCAACGAGCGGCTCGAGCTCGACGGCGTGATCCTGACCAAGTTCGACTCCGACGCCCGCGGCGGGGCCGCCCTGTCGGTCAAGGCCGTCACCGGCAAGCCCATCAAGTTCATCGGCGTCGGCGAGAAGCTCGACCGCCTCGAGGAGTTCCACCCCGACCGCATGGCCGGGCGACGTGGTCACCCTCGTCGAAAAGGCCCAGCAGGAGTTCGACCTCGACCAGCAGGAGAAGCTCCAGGCCAAGATGGCCAAGGGGCAGTTCACCCTGGCCGACTTCGTCGCGCAGATGCAGCAGATGAAGAAGCTCGGGCCGATGAAGGAGATCCTCAAGCTCATCCCCGGCCTGGGCAGCCAGGTCGGACAGATCGACATGCCCGAGGACGCCCTGAGCCAGATGGAGGCGATCATCCACTCGATGACGCCGGCCGAGCGGGAGAACCCCAAGACCATCGACGGCTCGCGCCGCCGCCGCATCGCCCGCGGCTCGGGCTCCAGCCCCGAGGACGTCTCGGGCCTGGTGAAGAACTTCACCCAGATGCAGCACATGATGCAGCAGATGGCCGGCATGGGCCCGATGGACCGCATGCGCATGGCCCGCCAGATGGGCCAGATGGACATGGCCGGCGGCATGCCCAACATGAAGATGCGCCAACGCTCCAAACGCCTGACCAAGAAGGAACGCGCCAAGAAGAAGAGGAAGGGCAAGCGGTAGACCTCGTTCGATCTTTGGTTTCTGACTGCAGATCTTTGATCGCCCCGGGGGTTGGCTCGCGGCCGGGCGACACTTTGGACCTTGCGGGTTCTACCGTTGCGTGGTACATTCGTCACTGGTTGCTGGAGGGATACGCAACCCGGAGACGCGAATTACCGGGCTTGGCCGATGGGGCCCGGGAGTGACCCCGGGCGGCTATCGTGGCTACAGGGAGTTGGGGACTGGCTGATCTGCGTTTTCTGGTCCTGGCCAGCCAACCTGTGAAGAACAGAAGGAGAGCAGGCCATGTCGAGAACGTTATGGGTACTGATCGTCGCGGGACTGGCCGTTTCGCTGGCGGGGGCTGACGTGATTGTCGTCCAGGACAACCCCGACTACATCGCCTTCGAGGCCGAGAGCTGCTTCACGATCTCGCCGCGTCACCAGATCATCACAACCAATGAAACTGCGCCGTGGCCCTCGGCACCGGCCGGCAGCAGCGGCGATGCGGGAGTGTGGGCCTTCGGCCAGAACCTCGGCACGCACGAGGGCGGGGCCCGCGGGGCTGGCGCGTTCCCGGTCGGCTACAAACTGCAGTTCACGACTGCGGGCTCCTATAGGCTTTGGATCCGCGGATACATTCCCGGCCCAACGGCGCTAGGCGAAAACGCGGCCAACAGCGGCAATGACAGCGCCTGGGCCGCCCGCCGGTTCAACCTCGACCCGGCCCTGGACACCAGCACGACCACCGATTGGTTCCAGGTCATCCCGGGGGCGGCAGACGCCTTCGCGTGGAGGACTTGGACCGTGGACTTCACCATCGACGCCGAGCAGGTGGGCGTGCCGCAGACCTGGTACTTCAGCGAGCGCGAGGACGGCCTGTTCATCGACCGCATCGTCTTCGCGACCTCCAGTGTATCGAGCGGCCAGGTCAACGGGCTGCCCAACTCGCCTGTCGTCCCGGAGCCGACCAGCCTGGCCCTGCTGGGCTTGGGCGGGCTGCTGCTTCGCCGCCGGCGGTAGCAGGCCTTTCCATCTTCGCACCCTCAACGCCGCCCCCGCCACGCCGTTCGCGGGGGCGGCTTGCTGTGCGCTCCGGGCACGGGCCAGAGCCGAGCGGCTGTTGGGTAGTGGCCCTCGCCGACGGCTGGCGATGAAACCGAAGCCGACCCGTTCCTCTTATCTCCCACCGAAGGAGGTCCGCATGGTCCGGTTTGTTGGACTCGCCGCTGCCCTGCTTCTGACTCTCGCGGTGCCGGCCCTGGCCGAGGCGCCCAAGCCCGCGGCCCCGCTGGTCGGCGAGGACGTTGTCTTCGAGGAGGTCGGCGGCGTGGTGGCCGTCGAGGCCGAGCACTTCGCCAGGCAGGAACTCACCGAAACGCGGGCGTGGTACCTGACGGCCCCCGGGCAGATCCCGCAGATCGAGCCCGATGCCGACCCGGCCCACCTGGCCGGCGCGTCGCGCGGGGCCTACCTCGAGATCCTGCCCGACACCCGCCGCAACCACGACGAGCCGCTTCGGCACGGGGAGAACTTCTCCAACGAGCCCGGTAAGCTGGCCGTGCTGCACTACCGGGTGTGGTTCAACAAGCCGGGCACCTACCACGTCTGGGCGCGGATCTACTCGACCGGCACCGAGGACAACGGCCTGCACGTCGGCCTCGACGACCAGTGGCCCGAGACCGGCCAGCGGATGCAGTGGACGGCCAAGAACCGCTGGGCCTGGGGCTCCAAGCAGCGGACCGCCGAGGTCCACACCGGCGTGCCGGGCCAGCTGTTCCTCGTCATCGAGAAGCCGGGGCTGCACACGATCAGCTTCTCGATGCGGGAGGACGGCATCGAGTTCGACAAGTGGATGATGACCACCCAGCGACTCGACGCCGTCGAGGGCACCGGCCCCGAGCCGCGGCTCCGCCAGGGCACGCTGCCCGAGCCCTTCCCCGCCGTCACGACTGCGCCGGCCACGCAGGCGACCCAGCCGGCGGCCCAGCCCCGCTTTGATGAAAAACGCGACCTGCTGTCGCTGCACTACGACCACGCGCCGGACCAGGACGACGGCCACTCCGCCGCCGCCGATCGGACGATCCTCGAAACGCACTTCGGCCCCGACTGGCTGGCCGAGCATACGGTGGCCGTCTCGGGGGCGTACGGGCTCAACAAGAACCGCTTCAATCCCAAGTCCGACGCGGTCATGGACGCCGTCTGGAATGATCGCGGCGGCTGGCTGGCGGCCCACGACGACTGGGACGCCGCCGTCGCCGCCCTCGTCGAGCGCTGGGGCGCCACGCTCAACGCCGGCGGCGACGTGTGGGTCAAGGAGGGCGGCCAGTCGGACATCACCGCCGACGTCGTCCGGCTGATCCAGCAGCGCTGGCCCGCATTCGACACGACGGCCCGCATCCACGTCGTCCAGCACAGCGGCTGGAACGAGCGGCAGACCACGCCCGAGGCCCTCGCCTACACCCGCCAGCACACCGACTACATCCGCATCGCCGACGCCAACCGCTTCCTCAACCTCCCCGGCGGCCACGACGCCTTCGAAGCAGCCGCCGTCGCCCACCCCGTCTTCGGCCCCGGCTGGCGGGCCGCCTTCGACTACTACCCCCCCAACCGCCGCCTGGACTTCTCCGACACCGGCGAGCTGATGCACATCCTGAACCTCGGCGAGATCGGGATCGAGGCGTTCGCCAACACGTACCTCAGCCCCAGGAGTGACCGATGAGCCGACCGAATATCCTCTTCATCGTCACCGACCAGCAGCACTACGGCATGATGAGCTGCACGGGCAATCCGTGGGTCCGCACGCCGGCGCTGGACAGCCTGGCCGAGGCGGGCGTGCGGTTCGACCGGACCTACTGCACCAACCCCGTCTGCGTGCCCAGCCGCTTCAGCCTGATGACCGGCCGGATGCCCAGCGCCATCGGCCTGCGGCACAATCCGTCCAAGGACCTGCCGCCGGTTGACCCGCGGATCCCCGCCGCGGGCGCGGGGCACTGGCTGGCCCAGGCGGGCTACCGCTGCCTGTTCGCCGGCAAGCAGCACTTCCCGAAGATGTCGGCCGAGGACCTCGGCTTCGAGGTGACCTGCCGCGACGAGCGCGATGCGCTGGCCGAGCACTGCGCGGGGTTCCTGCGCGACCCGGGGGCGGGGCCGTGGTTCATGGTGGCGTCGTTCATCAACCCGCACGACATCTGCCACATGGCCATCCGCGACTACCCCAAGACCGAGTTCCACCACATCCTCCTGCGCAAGTGCCTCACCGAGCTGGCCGAGATGGACGAGGCCCTCAAGCTCCCCGCCGGCATGGACGAGGAGGAGTTCTACGCGAACCACTGCCCGCCGCTGCCGCCGAACTTCGGCCCCCAGGAGGACGAGCCCGAGGCCCTGCGGCTGGACCTGGACACCGACAGCGAGTACTTCCGCAAGCGGGCGCGCGAGGAGTGGCCCCCCCGCCGCTGGCGTCTGCACCGCTGGGCGTACGCACGGCTCACCGAGCGCGTCGACGGCCAGATCGGCCGGGTGCTCGACGCCCTGCGGGCCGGGCCGTGCGCGGCCGACACGATCGTCATCTTCACCAGCGACCACGGCGACATGGACGCCAGCCATGGCCTGGAGCACAAGACGGTGCTCTACGACAACTCCACCCGCGTGCCGCTGCTGGTCAGCGGGCCGGGCATCGCGGGCGGACGGGTCGACCGCTCGCTGGTGAGCAACGGCCTGGACCTGCTGCCCACGCTGTGCGACTACGCGGGCATCGCCCCG
The DNA here is from genome assembly GCA_041687295.1 of Phycisphaerae bacterium. Taxonomy (GTDB): domain Bacteria; phylum Planctomycetota; class Phycisphaerae; order SM23-33; family FEN-1343; genus JAWLCG01. The sequence continues at coordinate 6,338 of JAWLCG010000238.1, forward strand.
CCGGCCGACCTGGCGGGCCAGAGCTTCCGCCCGCTCGCCGAGGGCCGGGCCCACGCCGGCCGGGCGTTCGTGCCCATCGAGAGCCTCCTGGGCCACGCCATCGTCACCGAGCGGCACAAGTACATGCTCTACGACCGCGGCGCCAGCCGGGAGCAGCTGTTCGACCTCGTCGGCGACCCCCACGAGACCCGCAACGCCGCCCGCGACGCCCACCAGCAGGCCGCCCTGCAAGAGCACCGCCGCCACTTCGCCGCCGCCTTCGAGCACCTGGCCGCCGCGGAGTAGAATGCGCAGGCTGGGACAGAGCGGCCCAGCCGCGGCGTCCCGGAGCCCTGAAGGGCGCGGATCGGAGCCCCGAAGGGGCGCCAGTTTTTAGCCGGGGGCGTGAGCCCCCGGACCAGGCGTCCCCATAATGGGTTGAGCCCCGAAGGGGCGGCAGTGCCGCACCGTGGCGCACTGCCGCCCCTTCGGGGCTCACTTGCTAACATGCGCCTCACCGGGGGCTTACGCCCCCGGCTAAACACTACCGCCCCTTCGGGGCTCCGAACCGCGCGGCCGTCGGCAGAGAGCCGAGCTCCCGCCGCCTCCCCACGCCCGCATGCGGGGCGCGGCACGCGGCCTGTCCTTCCTCTGAATCTCTAAGAACCTCAGTGTTTCTTCTCTCTGTGCCCTCTGCGCCTCTGTGGCCCATGTCTCGGCTGTTTCGTCTTCGCAAGACCCCGGGCATGCCCGGGGATATATGAGGGACACACGGAGGAGTGAGACGCCATCGGTGCCGGGCCTCGCGGGGCTCGACCCGGCCTACGGGGCACGCGGCCTGTCCTTCCTCTGAATCTCTAAGAACCTCAGTGTTTCTTCTCTCTGTGCCCTCTGCGCCTCTGTGGCCCACCCTCGCTGTTTCTCCTTCGCAAGACCCCGGGCATGCCCGGGGCTATAGGAGGCTTCCCGATGCCGCCCTTGCCCTTGGCAGCCCAGGCGGTACAATCGGCGGCTCGTGCCCCTGACCCGCTGCCCCCCCACCGGGAGTGCCTCGTGTCCGAAGTTGCCCAAAAGATCCTGCTGGTGCTGACGATCTCCGTGCCGATCTTCGCGCTGATCGGCTTTGGCGTGCTGCTGCGGCGGTCGGGCCTGCTGACGGACGGGGCCCATGCCTTCCTGTCGCGGTTCGTGTACCTGTTCAGCCTGCCGACGCTGATCTTCCTGGGCGTGGCGGGGATGGACTTCCACGAGCTGTTCAACTGGCCGATCGTGGCCTCGACGCTGCTGGCGACGGCTGTGGCGGTGGGGCTGTACTGGCCGGTGGTGCGGGCGGTGCGGCCGACGCTGCGCGGGCCGGTGGCGGTCGGGCCCTGGTTCGCGAACCTGACCTACCTGGGTTTTCCGCTGGCCCAGAGCGCCTTCGGCGAGACGGGCCTGGGCCACGCAGTGACGATCAACGCCTTCACGATGCCGCTGTTCACCGTGCTGGGCGTGAGCCTGCTGACGATGGGCCAGCCGGGCCCGCGCTCGCTGGGCCGGCACGT
>JAWLCG010000239.1:0-7855 GCA_041687295.1 Phycisphaerae bacterium
AACAGGCCCAGGCACCGCCGCATGAGTTGCGTATCGCCGCTTGTGGCCAGGGCGATTCCGAACTCCGGCAGCGAGTCGCCCGCGTAGAGGCCTCGCTCGCGCCAGGGGCAGTCGGTGTAGGCGTCCTCGGCGCACATCCGCAGCGTCCGCCAGCCCAGCTGCCACACCGCGTTCAGCAGCGGGTCGGAGCACTCGAACGAGCCGGCCAGGTCCATCGGGTAGATGTTCTGCACCACACCGATACGCTTCAGAGGTACCGGGCCTGAGGCGCCGCTCACGTGCAGCTGCAGGTAGCGGAAGCCGCGGGGGTCGAAGGTTTCCAGCCGCCCAGGACCGCCGGCGGCGACGTGGCGGTCGGCGGCGAAGATCATGTGCCGCTTGAGCAGCATGCATCGGCCCTGCGCGTCGAGGTCCTCGGCGTAGCCGACGTCGATCGTCGTGCCGGCCGGCGCCTCGAAGTCGACGAAGACCCGGCCAAGCACTTCGTGACCCATGTCGAAGACCCAGGCCGTGCCGTGCGGGTCGTCGGCGGTGAGGTTGGCCACGCGGGTCGGTTCGACGGCCTTGGGCGGGCCGAAATGGGTCCAGGCGATGTCGACGGCGGGGTTGTTGGCCGAGCCGTCGCGCGGTTGGCCCCGCCAGCTGGCCGAGAGCGACGGCAGGGCGTCGGGGCTCTTGAGGGGCAGCCTGAGGTCGTGGACGGCCGGCTCTTCCTCCTCGGAGAACGGCCCAGCCGAGAGCAACGCGTCGGACGAGCCAAGCTCCCGCGTAGCCGAAAGCTCCAGGCCGGCGTCGCGCGGCAGGGCGAGCAGAAAGTCCCAAGGCGCACGGAGCATGTCGTGCTTGACGAAAAACCAGTTCCACCCCTCCTTAAGAGATAGGATTGCGTCCTGGCGGTTGCGCTGGTGCGTGCGGGTCGGCAGCATGCGGAGCTGTCGGCCATTGTTGAGCCAGTACTCGCCCCACCACAGGCCCACGCGGACGCGCTGGGCGCGGGGCGAGTGGATCCAGGTGGCGGCGAAGCAGCGGCGGGAGGCGCTGCTGCTGGCGCGGCGGACGTCGTCGGGGTAGGGCACGCGGAAGCTGTAGACGTCCTCGGGCCGTTCGATGGGCCAACTGTGCAGGAGGGCCGTCGGCTCGAGGACGTCCTGCGTAAGGTGGGGGATCGACCGTGGCCGAAGCTCGCCCCAGTGGCCAGGGTCGGCGGCGAGGGCGGGGGCGTGCCAGGCGGAGAGGTCGGCGTCGGGGGCGTCCCAGCCTGACAGGCCGAGGCGGGCATCGTAGACGTCGATGGTCGGCAGGGCGAAGCTGAACTTCGGCGCGGTGCGGTCGTACCCGTCGGCGGGCCTGCAGAGCCACGAACCCGGCGTCGCCAGGTCGTGGGTCGTGCCGTCGGCGTCGAGCACCTGTCCCCAACTGACGAATCCGCCCCGGCTGCGGGGGCCCTGGAAGGTATCCATGCCGTACGACAAGGCGTGAACTGCCAGAACGTTACGTCCGGGCCGCAGGTGGGCGGCCAGGTCGTAGCTGTCGTACTCGGGCTCGGAGGGGTAGAAGCGGGCCGGGCCGGTGCCGACGGTGACGCCGTTGACCCGCAGGTGGTAGCGGGAGTCGACGAAGAGGTTGATCCGCCCCTCGCGGGCCGGGCCGGTGAGGTCGAGGTCGCAGCGGAAGTAGGCGTGGACGTGTCGGCCTTCGCCGCGCGGGTCGGTCCAGATGAACGGTGCCGGGTGGGCCATCGGTTCGCTCCTGCGTCGTATCTGTGGGTTTGCGTGTTCACAGACTCTACCGGCCAGGCCGGCTGTTCGCCAGAGCGCAGACGCATCTTCACGCCGGTGCAGCCTGCCTACGAAAGAAGTCCCATCGCGCGGCGGGGGTTGACGGCGGTGAGCTGGCCGATAGCGGTATCGCTAAGTCCTATGCTGCGGAGGGTGTCGCCGCAGTCGCCCAGCAGGCGGGCGGAGCCGAGCAGGTGGGAGCGGTCGGGCGCCCAGGCGGCCAGGTCGTCGCCGACGAGCACGTCGAAGCCGTGCAGCGTGTAACGCCCCGGGCCCAGGCCGGCAGCCTGCATCGCGTCGCTGACGATGACGGCACGATCCAGGCCGAGGGTGCGCAGGCAGTTGCCCAGGACGAAGGGGGGCAGGTGGACGCCGTCGGCGATCAGAGTGACCCACCGCAGCGAATCCAGGGACAGAACCCTCTGGAGGATGTTGTCGTGGCGCGGCATCTGGGCCGGGCAGCCGTTGCCGAGGTGGGTGAAGACCGACAGGCCGGCATCGACGGCGGCGTGGAGGGTGTCGAGGTCGGCGTCGGTATGGCCGGCGGCGACGAGGATGCCCTGGTCGGCGAGCCAGCGGGTGACGGCCTGGCCGGCGTCCTGCTCGGGGGCGAGGGTAAACAGGGACACCAACCCATCGCCCGCATCGATCAGCCTCCCGGCGGCGGCCAGGTCGGCGGGCCGCACGGCCGGCAGGGGGTGGGCCCCGCGGTAGCCGTCGACCGGGCTGATAAAGGGCCCCTCGATGTGCAGGCCGGCGATCATGGCCCGGGCGAGCGGGTCCTGGCGGCGCAGCTCGACGAGGCGGCGGATGCGGGCGACCATCGCGTCGAGGTCGGCGGTGATGATCGTGGCCAGGAAGCCCTCTGTGCCGGAGGCCGCGATGGCCTCGCAGCAGCTGTGGAGGCTGTCGGCCGTGAGGGCGTCCCCATTAAAGCTGACGCCGGCGGCGCCGTTTACCTGCAGGTCGAAGCACTCGGCCAAGCGGGCCATACTGCACCTCCTTCGCCCGGGGCCGGGAAGGGCCCGGGGTTGGCCGGGGTAAGACTTACGCGTCGCGCCGGCTCAGCAGGCCGGCCGAGTCGCGATCGAGCATCAGGGCGGTCGCGGGGTGTTGCTGCAGGATCGAGGCCGGCACGTCGGGCGTGATTGGGCCCTCGACGGCGCCGCGGACGGCGCTGGCCTTGCGAGCGTCGGGCACGGTGCAGACGATGGCCCGCGAGGCGAGGATCTGCCGGATCGACATCGAGATGGCGTGGGTCGGCACGTCGGCGAGTGTGGCAAACCAGCCTTCGCCGACCTGCTGGCGGCGGCACGCCTCGTCGAGCGTGACGACGAGGTAGGGGGCGGTGGTCTCGAAGTCGGCCGGCGGGTCGTTGAAGGCGAGGTGGCCGTTCTCGCCGATGCCGATGAAGGCGACGTCGATCGGGGTTTGCGCGATCAGCCGGCCGAGGCGGTTGCACTCGGCCTGCGGGTCGGTCTCGGCGTTGACGTAGTGGAACGCCCGCAGCGGCAGGGGCAGGCGGCTGATGAACCGCTGCCACAGGTAGAGCCGAAACGACGCGGGGTGGGTGATCGGCAGGCCGACGTACTCGTCGAGGTGGTAGGCGGTCACCTTTGACCAGTCGATGTCTGCGCTGGTGCTTAACTCCGAGAGCATCTCGAACTGGCTGGCGCCGGTAGCGACGATAATGCTGGCCTGCCCACGTTCGGCGAGGGCCTGGCGGATGAGGTCGGCCCCGCGCCGGGCGGCCTGCTGGCCGAGCGTCTGCTTGTCGTCGAATACGGCAATGTCCACGGGCGGCTCCTTGCAACTGTCCCGAATAGCGGGCCCGGGCCCGCACTGCGCGGGGCCGGTCAGTGAGGGCAGTATGACAGGTCCTGGTCGGCAATTCAAGTATTGAACATCTGCGGTGGGGCTTTCTGCGGTAGCTCGGGCGTGTCCTGCCCGGCGGTTGGGCCTTCTAGCCAAAGCGGCGTCGTTGCCGCCGCAGTCCATACGGGGGTTGTGCCCGGGGCCGATGATCGGGCGCCGGAGGATTTCATTGTCTGGCGCCATCGGAAGACCCCGGGCAAGCCCGGGGCTATATACTGATATAGTAAGGAGCTCTGTGCGTTCTTCTCTGTGTCCTCTGTGGCCCATCTTGGGTGTTTCGTGTTCGCTGCCGGGCCTCGCTGCGCTAGACCTGGCCTACGGCCTGGCCCACGGGTTACCACTTGTCGTTGTGGATGCGAGCGGGGTCGAAGCGGTCGGGGGTGGCGATCTGCTCGGCCGGGTGGCCCAGGGCGACGATGCAGAAGGGCACGATGTGCTCGGGCACGCCGAGCAGTTTTCGGGCGCCGGCGACGCGGGCGTCCTCAGGGTAGACGCCGAGCCACACCGAGCCGAGGCCGCGGTCGGTGGCCTCCAGCAGCAGCGTCTGGGTGGCCGAGGCGCAGTCCTGGGGCCAGTAGCCGGGGAACTTTTCGATCGTCGGGTCCGCGCAGACGCAGATGGCGGCCGGCGCCTGGCGGAGCATGCCCGAGTAGGGGTGGAACTCGGGGACGGCGTCGAGCGTGGCGCGGTCGCGCATGACGATGAAGTGCCAGGGCCGCTGGTTGCCGGCGGAGGGGGCGTACATGGCCGCGGTGAGCAGGGCCTGGATATCGGCGTCGCTGACGGGCTGGTCGGTGTACTTGCGGATGCTTCGGCGGCGGAAGATGGTGTCCATGGGCTCTCCTTTGGCTGAGTGTCTCGTGGTTGGATGCATTATGGCCGATGGCGACCTGCGGGGCCAGCGTTGTCGCCGGGGTGGCGGGCGGCTATACTGCGGGCCCGTGCCGCCGGTCGGCCGGCCAACCCCAAGCGACAGAGGCCAACCATGAAATCGATCCACATCGTCGAGCGGACGCTGCCGATGGCCTGGGAGCGGGCCGTCATCGCCTGCTGGGAGCAGGGCGAGCCGTTCCCCACCGAGTACGACAAACCCGGCGACCCGCCCAGCCGCGACGTGACGGCCATGATCCACATCACCGAGCCGTTCGCCGAGCCGCGGATCCACCGCGCGTTCCCCGGCGGCCTGGACGACCTCGAGAAGTACCGCGCCGAGGTGCTCTACGGCGTGCACGACCACTGGGTAGACCCCACCGTCGGCAAGTGGGAGTACACCTACCATCAGCGCCTCCGCGCGTACGAGGTGCCCGCCAAGGGCCTGTTCGACCAGGTGGCCGGTGCGATGGACAAGCTCCGCCAGGCCCCGCACACGCGGCGGGCACAGGCCGTCACCTGGCAGGTGTGGAACGACATGAACATCGACGACCCCGCCTGCCTGCAGCGGCTGTGGTTCCGCATCTCCGCCGGTCGGCTGCACATGAACTGCCACATCCGCTCCAACGACGCCTTCAAGGCCTCGTTCATGAACATTTTTGCCTTCACCGAGCTGCAGAAGGAAATGGCCGCCGAGCTGGGCGTCGAGCCGGGCGAGTACATCCACCTGGCCGACTCGTTCCACATCTACGGCAGCTACTTCGACGAGTTCAAGGGCTTTCTGGACATGGTCAACGCCCGCGGCGAGGCTGACCGCGTCTTCACCACCGACTACGCCCGCGACTTCTTCGTCGATGGCTGCGACACCCTGCTGGCCGAGCCCGACATGCCCGAAGACAAAAAAGCCCGCGTCCGCCACCGCCGCCAGCAGCTCGCGTAGGCCGGGTCGAGCGCAGCCCGTAGGCCGGGTCGAGCGCAGCGAGGCCCGGCAGCGAACACGGAAAACCGAAGATGGGCCACAGAGCACCCAGCGCGGGCTTCGCCCGCAACCCAACGTGAATCCGTACCGTGGCCCCGCGGTCCAGAGGAAACAGTGCGGGGGCTCTGCCCCCACACCCCCGGGATTTATCGCTTTGGGCCTCTGGCATGGGATGGGCTCACGCCCCTGCCTGCCGGCCGGGCCCGAGGACGGGCGTCTCAGAGCCTCTGCCGGTGGGCGAGAATGCGATAAATCCCGGGGTCCGGGGCAGAGCCCCGGGCCGTTTCTCTGGTGGCGGTGCAGGCCCCCGGCCCCGGCACCCTACGGAGTGCGGCGGCAACGACGCCGCTGTGGCTGGCCCGCCAAGGCCCTGGGCCCATAGGTCCTACCGCTGTCCGGAACGAATCGACGCACCGGCCAATTAACGAATCAACCAATTAACCAATGAACCACCCGACCACCCAACCGCCCAGCCAGCAAACGCCAGCGAGGCCGCCATGCCCAACGAAAACCGCGCCGCCTACCTCGACGTCGACCACCGTTTCACCGTCCGCCGCGAGGCCATTCCCCAGCCGGGGCCGGGCGAGGCCCTCGTGCGGGTGCGCGCCAACGGCATCTGCGGCTCCGACGTGCACTTCTTCGAGCGGGGCCGATTGGGCAACTTCGTGGTCACAGGGCCCTACGTCCCCGGCCACGAGGCCAGCGGCGAGGTCGTCGCCGTCGGAGAGGGCGTGACGGAGCTGGCCGGCGGCGACCGCGTCGTCATCGAGCCCGGCGTGCCCTGCGGCACCTGCCGCACCTGCCGCGGCGGGCGGTACAACCTCTGCCCGGCCGTGGTGTTCCTGTCGGCCCCGCCGATCAACGGCACGTTCCGCGACTACCTCACCATCCGCGCCGACGCGCTGCACCCGATGCCCGAGGGCATGACCTTCGAGCAGGGCGCCCTCGTCGAGCCGGCCGCCGTCGCCGTCCACGCCCTGCGGCGGGCGAACCTCGCGCCGGGCGTCTCGGCCGTCGTGCTGGGCTGCGGGCCCATCGGGCTGATGGTGCTCCAGGCCTTCCGCGCCGCCGGCGGGGGCGAGGCCTACGCCATCGACACCGTCGCCAGCCGTCGCGAGAAGGCCCTCGCCCTGGGCGCCGCCGAGGCCTTCGCCCCCGACCAGGCACCCGATAACCTCGCCGACGCCGTCTTCGAGACCGCCGGCGCCTCGCGGGCAACCGCCTCGGCCTTCCGCCTGGCCAACGTCGCCGGCACGGTCGTCCAGGTCGGCTGGCCCGAGGTCAACACCGTCGGCGTCGACGTCGCCGACCTGCTCGAAAAGGAGCTCACCTACGTCGGCGTCAACCGCTACGCCAACGCCTTCGCGCCCGCCATCACCTGGATCGCTGATGGCCGAATCCAGACCGACCCGCTCATCACCCACCGCTTCGGCCTCGACGACATCCAGCACGCCTTCGAGTTCACCCGCGACCACCACGGCCAAGTCATCAAGGCCATCGTGACCCACGAGTGACCGAAGGCGTCAACGCGCCAATGCGTCACTGCGTCACTGCGTCAACGCGTCGGTTGAGTGTCAGTGGCACGCAGTGACGCACTGACGCACTGACGCATTGACGACGAACACGCCTCGGGCCCGGCAGCCTGCAGGCCCCCCGGATGCATGCCCTGGCCACTCACCGCGCTGAACCGAATTGTACCGGCAGATGAAATCCGCTCGTCTAGGGATGCCGCCGGCCCTTCATGAGGGCTCCGAAGCCCGCACCACCCCGCACACCCCGCGAAGCCCATGGAAGCACGCCGCGAAGCGGGGCCCGCACGCCCGGCAAGGCACGGCAAGGGGGCCCAATCGGCCGCTCAGAGCGGGCGATCGGACTTCGCCGTGCGACGCCGAACCGTCGGCCTCGCCTGTCGAACGTGTATCTACGAACCAGCAAGGATATCGGATGGCCGACTCCATCGCGCCTCATGGCCTGCCGAAGGCCTCCACGCTTTCCATGCTGCGCCTCCTTCCGTAGGGTACGTGGGTTCTCGTCGAAGCGTCAGCGCAGGCGAGGTTCCGCGTACCGTGTGGGCGAATCGCTCATCGAATGGCCAGGCGCCCTCGCGGCACGCAGAACCGCTCCGCTGCGCTTCGCGAACCTGCGTGCCCTACAGGCTGCGGCGTTTGTAGCCACGTCTTTCCGCTACCACCGCCGGGCCTCGCTCCGCTCGACCCGGCCTACGGGCTCTGCTATTCTCAAGAACCTCTGTGTCCTCTGTGTCCTCAGTGGCCCATCTCTCGCCTTCGATCAGTACCGCTTCACCCGCACCTCATGCCGAGGCCGGAGGCGGTTGACGAAGAGGTACCGCAGG
>JAWLCG010000240.1:0-7855 GCA_041687295.1 Phycisphaerae bacterium
GCTGCGGCAAGGAAGCGATCGACTGCAAGAACGCCAACCGCAACGGCCGCATCCACCACAACTACCTGCACGACGGCACCGCCACGGGCATCTACCTGGACGGCTGGGGCCAGGACATCCATGGGGGCTCCCGTCCCAGCCGGACTGCGTCCGGCCTACAAGACTGCCAGCCCGAGCAGTAGCCCGCCGTTGTTGGCGTCAGGCGCCACCGCGGCGGGCGATGCCCGCCCTACGGATATGGCGGATTTCCCCCATTGACCCGGCGGCCGGGCACTCTAGCATAGAGGGTGTGGGGCGCTTATTCTGTCACCATTCTTTGGGGGCCCCACGGCGTTTGCGGGTCGAACCAAGGCCGCACTCCGGCGGATCGGCCGGCTGGGGGTTCGTCTGCAGGCCGGCTGACCGGTCGGATGCCCGAACCGGAGCATCACCATGAACCGCCGATCCCTCCTCCCGGCGGGCCGGGGCCTGCGGGTCCCCGCGCCCGATGTCCATTCCCACACCGTCCGCATCGAGGCCCTGGAGCCCCGGCTGCTGCTGACCGGGGCGCCTGGCGTGTGGGGCGTCTTCGCCGACGCTGCCCTCACCCAGCCGGGCCTGATGGGCAGCTACGTCAACCAGGCGCTGTCCGGCGTGACCGACTCGGCCGACTGGCGCACCACCCAGCCCATCAGCGGCACGCGCCTGGACGCGGCGCTGACCTTCGAGACCGGCGACTGGGGCAGCCGGGCCGAGGTGGGCGTCACCGGCGGCCACGACGGCGACTGGGACGACTTCTCGGTGCAGTGGGACGGCTACCTTCGCGTCGAGCAGGCCGGCGGGGTCGCCCTGGCGGCCGTCGCCGACGACGCGGCCCGCTTCTGGGTGGACAGCGACCTCAGCGGCACGTTCGACCCTGACGAGCTGGTCGACAACAACTGGGGCTCCGGCCAGGGCCCGACCATGGGCCCGCGGTCGCAGGCCTTCGACGCCGGGGTCTACCCCATCCGCATCCAGTACTACGAGTTCGGCGGGGGCAACGTCTTCGACCTGGCCGGGCCGACGTTCCTGCCCGACGCCTTCGTCCCCACGCCCACCAACCCCGTCCAGACGGTCAAGGTGCTGGTGCTGAACTTCGAGCCGCGGATCCCCTCCGAGGGCAACCAGCGGCTCTGGGAGGTCTTCAACTGGAACGACCCGCGCGACCTGGCCGCCGGCTTCGAGGCCGACCTGGAGTGGGCCAGCGGCGGGGCCCTGGACATCCAGGTCGTCCAGTGGCGCGACCTGGACGAGTTCCCGCTGTTCACCGACGGCTACCGCTACAGCCCCGCCGAGTACGTCGAGAACCGCCGCACCAACACCGGCTGGCACGACGCGACGACCGACTTCTACGCCCTGGCCGCCCAGCAGGACCTGACCAGCCTGGTCAACAGCGGCGCCATCGACGAGATCTGGTGCTTCGGCGACCACTACTTCAACCTCTTCGGCGAGGACTTCATGGCCGGTCCCGGCGCGTTCTTCGTCAACGGCCCGGTCTTCCCGGACATCGGCTTCGACCGGGCCATCGCGGGCTACGGCTTCAACTACGAGCGGGGCGTGGAGAGCATGATCCACGACCTGATGCACCGCATCGAGAACCACGGCCAGCGGGCCTACGGGGGCTGGAACCTGGCCAACCCGCAGACGCCCTTCGACCGCTACTCGGCCAATTGGCTCGAGACGGCTTGGGGGCCCTACGGCCTCGGCACCTGCCACGTACCCGCCAACGCCGACGGCCACTACGACTACTGGGACACCCGCGTGGTCGACTCGACGGCCTGGGACTGGAGGAACTACCCCAACCTCACCGGCGCCACCGCGCCCGTGGGCCGAGACAGCTGGGCCTGGAGCGACTACACCAACTTCGAGCGCGACTACTTCAACTGGTACCTCGGCCTGCTGCCCCGCGCCGAGGGCCTGGACGCTCAGGGCCGACAGGCCAACTGGTACAAGTACATCTGGGACTTCAACAGCTACGAGGAGCACACCGGCCTGGCCCGCAACGAGGACGCCGTCGCCGGGGCCGGGCCCGTCGAGGTCGAGGGCAGCAGCGACTACGCCTTCACCGTCACCTATTACGACGAGCAGGCCATCAACCCCGCCGACATCGGCCCCGGCGATGTCCGCGTGATCGGCCCGGGCGGCTACAACGTGCTGGCCGTGCCGGACGGGCCCGGCGTCGAGCGGGCCACCACGGCCGGCACGGCCCGCGTGGTGACCTACCGCGTCACCCCGCCCGGCGGCAGCTGGGACCTGGGCGATGGCGGCACCTACTGGATCGACATGCAGGCCGGGCAGGTCCGCGACACGCTGGGCCACTACGTCCCCGGCGGCACGATCGGGCGATTCCAGGTGGCCCTGCCCGACCCGGCCCGGCTGGACATCAACGCGATGCTGGCCGGCGGCGAGGCGACCGTCAGCCATACCACATTCGACGACGGGCCCGTGGGCGACCTGTTCGACGGCAACCCGTCCACGCTGGTCCGCACGCCGAACATCGACCCGGCCGTCGTCCAGCTCCAGTTCACCGAGCCGCAGACCCTGTCGGGCTTCCGGGCCCTGTTTTCGCACGCCTGGGGCGACCCGGCCTACACCTGGCGGGTCGAGACGGCTGACAACCTCACCGACCTCGCCAGCCACAGCGGCTCGTATCGGTTGGCTGTGCCGATCACCGGCACGCCGTCGGACGTCTACTCCGAGGCGATGCTGGCGACGCCGGTGACGGCCCGGGTGGTTCGGCTGACGGCGACGCGGGAGACGGGGGACAACTACGTCCACATCAACGAGTGGCAGCTGCTCTCGGCCGACGCCGCCCCCGAGGCCGACCCGCCGACGGCCTCGCTGGACCCGCTGGCCGAGGTGTCCACGCCAGGCGGCGCGTCGCAACTGCTCGACGTGGCCTACAGCGACGCCACCGCCATCGCCACGGCCACCGTCCGCACCGGCAACGTCCGCGTGACCGGCCCGGGCGGTTTTGACGTGCTGGCGACCTTCTACACCGTGAGCGACCACACCAACGGCCCCGAGCGGACGGGCACCTACTGGTTCATCCCGCCGGGAGGCACGTGGGACTGCACGGACAACGGCACCTACACGGTGAGTCTGCTGGGCGATTCGGTGCGCGACGTCTTCGGCAACGCCGCCGCGCCGGCCACGCTGGGCAGCTTCACCGTGGCCATCCCCGCCCCGCAGACCCGGCCCGATGCGGACATGACGGAGAACAACGCCGATCTGTGGACCGGCTGGGCCGACGGCGGCTGGGCCGAGGCGTTCAACGACACCGCGAGGGTCCGCCTCGGCGACAGCTCGATCCGCTTTGAGACCGACGGCGGCTTCGACACCTCGCTGCGCTACCCGCCGGCCGAGTTCGCCGACTGGGACCTCTCGGCCGCCGAGGACCTGCATTTCGAGGTCTACGCCGACAACCCGAACCCAGGCTTCCAGGAGAACAGCCCCTGGATCCGCCTGTTCGACGCCGAGGGCGATTACTACGAGTACCGCTACTACCGCAACGGCAACCCGTACGACCTGCTCAACGACGCCCGCGGCCAGTGGCTGGAGGTGACCGTGCCGCTGGAGGCCTCCGGCAGCACCTACACCGGCTGGCGGCGCTCGGCGGCAGGGGAGGTGGACCTGGCGCACATCGTGGCCGTCGAGATCCACGCCGACACGTGGGGCAACGGCTTCACGCTGTGGTTCGACGGGATGGGCTTCACGCTGCCCGACGAGCCGGTCGCGGTGGTGGCCTCGCACGTGTTCTACAACAACAGCGTCGGCGACGGCCACGACCCTGGCCTGGGCGAGGCGGACGATGGCGCCATCGACCCGAACGTCGCGCTGCTCCAGCCGGGGCAAATGCCGGGGCCCGCCAACGTCATCGCCGGCCAACCGGGCATCACGGGCATCATGCTCGACATCGCCGGCCTGGGCGCAGGGCCGGTGTCGCCGACGGACTTTACCGTCCGCGTGAGCGACGGCGACAGCTGGCTGGCTGGGCCGGTGCCCTCGGCGATGGCCGTTCGGCCCGGCGCGGGCGCCGGCGGCAGCGACCGCGTGACGCTGGCCTGGCCCGACGGCGCCATCACGGGCCGATGGATCGAGCTGACGGCCCTGACCCACCTGGGCCTGGCCGCGCCCTATACGGTGCGGCTGGGCAACCTGGCGGGCGACTTCAACGGCGACCGCCGCTGCGACGACCGCGACCTGAACATCCTGCTGGGCCACTGGGGCGACCGGGTCTGGCCCGGCGGGGGCGACGCGACCATCGATGGGCAGGTCGACGACCGCGACCTCAACGTCCTGCTGAGCCACTGGGGCGACACGCTGGCCGATCCGCCCGCCGAGGTCCTGACGGCCGGGCAGGAAGCGTTGGCCGCCGAGCCCGCGCCGGCCCCGTCCGACGAGCCAACCCTGACGGCCACGCCCCTCGAGGCCGAGCCGACCCCCGCCGCCCCGGCCCTGCGCGTCGGGGCCCGCGCCGCCGCGCCGGCCGAGCCGCGCCGGGCACGCCTGTGCCAGCACGAGCCCCCGCGCCGGGACCGCCAGCCGCAGCCTCCACGCCCGCGGACCCGCCGCCGCGACCTCGACGGCGCCCTGGTCGACATCCTCGCCGCCGCCCATCCGCTGGGGTAGGGCGGTCCTGGGCAGTATGGAGTGCGGCGGCAACGACGCCGCTTTGGCTGGTTCTGGCGACAGCGATCCAAAGCGGCGTCAAGGCCGCCGCACTCCATATTGCCCAGGACACCTCTGACGGCGGGGGACCTCCCCACCGATGGGATTGCGCTTGAAAGGGGTTCGGTCTTCGCCGAACATGGTCCCTGGCGGCTCGGCGGCGGCGCCCCGGTCGGGCGCGGGCTTCGGGTCGGCCGCAAGGAGACCGCGGATGGCCCTCGCTCTCGCCCGCGTCGCGTCGATCGTGCTGGTCCTGGCCCTGCTGACGGGGCTGGCCCGCGCCCAGAGCTACTCCTGGCAGCAGCCCCACGCGAAGGTGCTGCCGACGGGCGATCTGGAGTGGGCGCCCGAGCCGTTCGCCTTTCGGGCCGGGCCGGTCGTGCGGTACATCGACTTCGACGCCGGCGACGACGCGAACCCCGGCACGCGCACGCAGCCCTGGAAGCGCCACCCTTGGGACCCGGCCGCCACGGGCCAGGCCGCCGGCCACGAGGGGCCCACCACCTACGTCTTCCGCGGCGGGGTGACCTACCGCGGCGCGTTGCGGCCCGACGAGTCCGGCACGCCGGCCGAGCCCATCCGCCTGACGCGCGATCCGTCCTGGGGCGACGGCCCGGCCGTGCTGGCCGGCTCGGAGGTCGTGACGAATTGGCAGCGAGGCTCCGCGCACCCGGCCATGCCCGAGGGCGACCACGTGTGGCACGCCGATCTGGACTTTCTGCCCCGCTGCGTGTGGATGGTCGAGCCCGACGACACGGTCACCCGCATCGCCCTGGCCCGCACGCCCAACTGGACCGTCAGCGATCCCGACGACGTCAAGAGCGAGTGGTGGCACTGGAAGAACCCAGGCCGGCACTTCGACAACTTTCTGACGCTCGAGAACGGCCAGAAGCTCCACCAGGCCTTCGACGCCGAGAACATCACCGGCGACCTGGACTACTACAAGGGGGCCGTCCTGTGGACCGAGTACGGCTGGGTGATGGGCACGCCGTACCCCACCCGCGTCGAGGCGGTCGACACGGCGACAGGCGCCCTGGCCTTCCGCGGCCAGTGGGGCGGGCCGTCAGACAAGATCGTTCGCTACTGCCGCTACTACCTCGAGGACAGGCCCCACTACCTCGATGCCCCCGGCGAGTTCTGGTTCGATCGCCGCGGCGGGGGCGGCCGGCTCTACCTCCGCCTGCCCGGCGACCGCGACCCCAACACCGTCCGCGTTGAGGCGGCGCGGCACCTGAACCTGCTCGACAGCCGGGGCATGAGCCACGTCCACCTCAGCGGCCTGACGTTCCGCTTCACCAACGTCTACTGGGACCTGCCGGCCCTGCCGACGGTGAGCGAGGACGTCGACTCCGCCTGCATCCGCCTGCTGGGCAGCGGGCGGGACCTGCGGGTGGAGCACTGCCGCTTCGAGCACGTCCACCTGCCGGTGCGGTTCAAGGCCGTCGGGCCCGACGACGCCCTCGACGCCGTCGTGCTGGCCGACAACGATGTGCGCTACACCGACCACGGCGCCTTCAGCGTCGACGACGGCACGGTCTGGGGCGTCGTCCAGCCGCCGGTGGGGCGGCTCTACGACGTGCGGGTGATGCGCAACCGCCTGGCCGAGATCGGCCGGCGCCCCAACCGCTACGGGCAGGGCCATGCCCTCGTCGTTACCTACGCCCAGACGCTGGAGGTCGCCGGCAACATCCTCGACCGCTGCTACGGGGCGGGCATCTTCGTTTTCGGCGGCAAGCCCAGCGGCCTGCTGGCGGATCGGCCCCTCTCGCGGATGCTCATCCACCACAACCGCGTCGTCGACCCGATGCTCAACACCAACGACTGGGGCGGCATCGAGACCTGGCAGGCCGGGCCCGCTTACGTCTTCAACAACATCTCGGGCAACCCCGGCGGCTACTGGAACTGGAAGCACCGCATGCACGGCGACACCGTCGCCAACGCCCGCTTCGGCTTCGCCTACTACCTCGACGGGGCCTTCAAGAACTACCACTTCAACAACATCGCCTGGGGCCGGGACAACGACCCCTATGGCCCCAAGGGCAACGCGGCCGCCTTCCAGGAGATCCACAGCTACCAGAACACCTTCGCCAACAACACCGTCTACAACTTCGTCAAGGGCACCCGGCGCCAGAAGCCCGAGCCCGGGCGCGACAAGTTTCTGGGCAACATCTTCCAGGCCATCTCGCACAACGTCTTTCGTCATAGCGATAAGGAAGGCGTCGACGCCAACATCGCCGACGCCGGCCAGCAGGGCGACCACTTCGCCTACGCGACCAACGCCTACAGCCGAAACGTGTTCTACGACATCGCCGACATCTGGGGCACCTTCGAGGCCGAGGGCGGCGACTACCGCTCGCTGGAGGCCCTGGCCGAGGCGATGGCCCGCCGAGGAGGCCTGGCCACCGACGTCGGCGTGCAGGCCGAGCAGAGCCCGCTTCTCGACCCGGCCAACCACGACTTCCGCCCGGTGCCCGGCTCGGCCGCCATCGACGCGGGCGTGCGCATCTTCGTGCCCTGGGCGCTCTATGACGTGGTGGGCGAGTGGCACTTCACGCCCGCCGGCGACGAGCCCGCCCGCGTCCTGGACGAGCACTTCACCCTCACGCCGTACCACGTCTACCGCGACGACTACGAGCATCGGCCGACCTACCCGCTGACCGGCGTGAACGTGACGGCCGACGACTACGTCGAGGGGCCCCTAGAGGACTGGACGGCTGGGGCGCTGCAGCTCAACGGGCGCGACCGGTACCTCGTGCTGGCCGGCGCCGAGATCGATCGGCCCTTCGAGTACGATCGGCCGCTGAGGTACAACGGGCCGACCGAGCCGGCCACCGTCGCGGGCCCCGACAAGCGCAGCCCCGAGATCTACGACTCGAATCTGCTGATCGAGGTCTACTTCCGCGCCGAGCCCGCCACCGCTGGCGTCCTGGTGGCCAAGATGCACGAGCCCGGCGGCTACGATCTGCGGATCGCCCCGGATGGCCGGGCGCAGTTCGCGGTGGCTGTGCCGGGTGGGGGCGGTGCGGTGACGGGTTCCCAGCCGATCAACGACGGACAGTGGCACCACGTGATCGCCGAGTTGGACCGCCAGGCCGGGACGCTGACGCTCTACGTCGACGGCCGGCGCGACGCCCAGGCCCCGGGCCCTGGCCCCGACGTCTCGCTG
>JAWLCG010000241.1:0-7846 GCA_041687295.1 Phycisphaerae bacterium
GTCGCGCGGGACAGGTTGCCGTTGTTGGTCAGGGGCAGCGGGATCGTGTACTCGGTGCCGTCGCCGCTGATGGCGTCGACGGGGGCGACGAAGCTCGCGTCGACGGCGGGCTGCAGGTCGACGAAACCCCCGGTGACGGCGAAGGTGGGGGAGACGGCCTCGTTGTTGGTCTCGTCGCCCTCGGCGACGGCGTTGTCGGTGTCAGCCACGAAGACCAGGCTGTAGGTGTCGCTGGCCAGGCTCGCCGGCAGCGTGTAGGTCATCGAGAAGGAATCAGACGCGCCGGCGGGGATGGAAACCCCCTCGTTGTCCGTCTCGACCAGCAGCGTGCGGTTGCCCAGGCTGTCCTGGGCGTAGAGCTGGCCGCGGAGCACCACGCTGCCCGTGGGCAGGTTGCCCGCATTGGTCGCCGTGATCGGGACGGTGTACTCGGTGCCGTCGCCGCTGATGGGATCGACCGGGGCGACGAAGCTCGCGTCAATCACCGCCTGCAGGTCGATAAACCCCTGCGTGACGGCGAAGAAGAGGGTCTCGGCCTCGTTGTTGGTCTCATCGCCCTCGGCGAGGGTGTTGCCGGTGTCGGCGACGAAGACGAGCTTGTACTGGTCGTCCTGCAGGCTCACCGGCAGCGTGAAGGGGATGCTCAGCGATTGGGTCTCGCCGGCGGCCAGGGAGACCTGCTGGTCGGTCATCTCGGCCAGCAGCGTGCGCTCGCCCAACATGTTCTCGGCATAGACGGCCGCGCTGACGGTCGCGACGCCCGTGGCGATGTTGCCGGCGTTGGTGACGTTGACCGGCAGCGTGTACTGTGTACCGTCGCCGGTGACAGGGCTCAGCGGCGGGTTGAAGCTCATGTCGATGGCCGGCTGGAGGTCGACGAACGGCTCGGCCAGGGCGATCGCGCGGGCCGAGGCGACCACGTCGTTCATCTCGTTGATGTCGGTCAGGGCGTCATCGGAGTCGAAGTGGACCAGCAGCTGGTAGTTGCCCCCGGCCGTGCCGGCGGGGATGCTCACGTTGGCCTGCGTGTTCAGCATGCCGGCGACCGGAATGTCGATCGCCAGGTTGTCGATCTGGCCGACGAGGATGTCGCCGGCGTCGAGCATCGTATCGGTCGAGGCGTAGAGCTTGATGTTGATCGTGCCGGTCGCTGCCCGGTTGCCCATGTTGTGGACCGTCAGGCCGACGGGGTTGGCGAAGGCCTCGCCGACGACCGCGTCGAAGGGCATGGAGTTCTCGTCGATCGTACCGGTCACGTCGGGCTCGTAGGCGGACATCGGGTCCGGGGTGAGCATCGCGGCCCATGCGTCGAACTCGTAGAACAGGTTCGCCTGCTCAGCGTCCCAGGAGGCCTCGATGCCGATGAGGTAGAGGTAGTCGCCCGGGCCGCGCAGGACCCAGTCGAAGCACTCGTAGTAGCCGCCCATATCCTCGGCCATGGCCTCCTGCGAGACCAGCCTGTCGCCCGAGACGCTGAAGGGGATCACGTCGTCGGGCTCATCGAACTCGACCAGGTCATAGACGTCGCCGTTGGGCGTGAGGGTGCTGACGAACTGCTCGATTTCGAGGTAGACGTCGCCCTCGTTGCCCATGAAGGGATCGTCGATGCTGGCCGAGACCTCGAGCGTGGTGGTGTTGTAAGCGCCCGCCCAGGGGCGCATCACCGTGACGGTCTCGCCCCGGGTGAGCAGGGCGGTGAAGCCCTCGCCGGTGACCAGCGTCGCCATGGTGTTGTCGTCATAGGTGGCCTCGACGACCGTCAGCAGCGACACATCCTCGGAGACTTCGAGGATGGCCATGTGGGTCTTGACCCAGTCCTCGCCGACGGCGCCGCTGATCGAGCCGCTCAGGTACGTGCCGTCCATGCTTTCGGTCAGGGTGATCGGCTCGTAGCCGGGCAGCGTGGCCAGCAGCCCGCCTTGGCCATCGCTGGCGATGTTGACGGTGGTGTCCAGGGCGCTGGTGGTGAAGCCGGTCAGGTCGGCCTGTCCCTGGTAGCCGGCGGCGGCCCAGTCACCCAGCCAGTCGGCGGCCAGCAGCAGACGGCTCTCAAGCGATTCCAGAATCGGTGTGGTGGTGTTTTTTGACATCGGTCCCCATACCTTGTTGCTAGTGCCCAAGATGCCTGGCCGCTCCCTGGCAGGATTGGCGCGTCCAGCCTGTTCAGCCGGTACGCAAGGACCCGGCTACGGTCGGGTCATGCCCCAATCAATGACCCACGAAATAGATGCACTGTCCGAGTAGTGCATCGGGCATAGGGAAGGGGTCCGTTAACTTGGCGGGGTTGGAATTTCCAGAAAGCAACAGGAACTGAAAAAAAAGTGCGGGATTATCGCGAGCAGCCTGGCCGCCGGCGGCAGTCACCCGCGGGGCCACGTGCGCCGCAAAGAGGTTGCCGTATGACGAACGCTCAGCAGGAACTCCCCCAGCAGCCCGTCGAACAACGGGCTGCCGGGCCGTCTTGCGATTGCGCCTGTGGGTCCCAAAGCGCCCCCGGCCCAAGCCCACGGATTGCCATCGGTGGGCATCGTGGCCAAGCCGTTGATCTTGAGGCACAGCGCCCCCGCAGGTCCGGGCGCAAGACGCTCTAGAACGGGGCCATCCACTCATCCTGCAGGGCGTGGATCTCGGCGACGATCTCCGCCGGCAGCGGCTCGGTGTGGGTCCGCGAGGCGGTCAACAGCTGGCCGAAGTGCTCGGGTTTGGCCGTGCCGCCGACGGACATCGTGCCGAAGGTGTAGGCGGTCATCGGCGGAATCGGTGGGGCGAAGCCCATGGGTGTCTCCGACTTCAGTACGCCTCGGCCGTGGCGGGTAGAGGTGCCCTCATCGTAGGCGTCAGCCCGGCCAGCGTCTACGCCTTGCACGCCGGCAGATGACTGAGGGCCCACTAGTGGGCCTCGCTCCAGCTGGCCGCGTGACATTCGGCGGCCGCTTGGGACCAACCGAGCCGTTTTGACTCCGCGTTGCGGGTGATCACGGCCCACCGAGCAACAGGGCACATGGGAAAGCGGGCAGAGCATCTGAGGAGGACCAGTCTCACGGCCTCACAGGCGCCGCCGGGGAATCCGTGGAGCCCTGCCGGCACCGTTCCAGGGCCTCCAGGACGGGCGCGAGCTTCAGGGCGGTCTTGTAGAGGATCACGTGGTCGCCGATGACGGCCTCGGGGTGCACGGACCGCTCGGGGACGGCCAGCAGCAGGCGGGGCTGGCGGAACTGGCGGAGGGTCTGGCGTTTGGCGGCTAGGTACTCGGGCGTCCAGAAGCCGACGATCTCCAGCAGCACGCGCGTGCCGTCGTCGTGCTGGAAGGTGAAGTCGGGCACGAAGACGGTCTGGCCGGCGTGGAGGATCTCGCCCTCGCGGATGAGTTGCCAGCCGGCACGCTGCGGGCCGAACTTGGCGGCGAAGGCCTCCTCGACCGACGAGTCGAACTGCTCGGGCGGGGGCAGGTGGCTGCTGAAGCCGTCGCGGTCGCTGAGGGTCAGGCGGGCGGGGGCCCTCCACGGCGTCTGGAGGACCGCCTCGAACCGCCAGCCGCGGCAGGCCAGCAGGGCCGGCAGGAAGCGGGCGAAGCTCACGCCGTAGCTGCGCGTCTGCCGCAGCACCGAGGCCGGGCCCGAGAAGCGGATGCGGTAACGGCCAGGACCGACGCGGCGGATCTCGTGCAGCAGCCGGGCGAGCTTGGCGTAGCGGAGGATGGTCTTGAAGTCGTCGGTCGCGTCGACCGTCACCCGCTCGGCCCGGTAGAGGCACGCCTGCAGTTGGGCGACGTTGTAGCGGCTCAGCAGGGCCCGCGCGTCGGGGTAGCCCTCGAAGCTCTCCAGACGCTGATACGACATCACGTCGGCGTAGAGGTCCGCCTCGATGTCGGCCCAGGGCCGGCCCAGGGCGTCGGCGATGCGGCCCTTCGCCTCGGCCTGGCCATGCTCGAAGAGTCGGTCGGGCTCGTCGACCAGCGGGTGCATCCGCCCGGCCAGGGTGAAGACCCGCAGCCGCAGGCGGGAGGCCTGGCCGCGCGGGTCGGTCTGGTAGGTGCTGGCGTCGTCGAGCAGCTTGCAGAAGGCCCCGATGCGGCGGAGCGGGCACTCGGGCTCATCGGCGAAGATGGCCTCGACCTGGCGGTGCAGGTCCCGCCGCTGCCGGCCGGCGCCCCCGTGGTAGACGGCCAGCATCCGCTCGGCGTACGCGAGGTAGTGCGCATGCGAGCCGACGGTCAGGCGGTCGGGCACGGCCCGGCCGGCCTCAAACGCGACGATGGCGTGTTCGCTGGTAAGCATCGCTCCGCCTCCGCTGGCGCGACCGGGCGGTCTCGCCGGCCGTCTCGCAGACTACCTCGTACAGCGTCGCCCGCGCGCCGCCGCTGGGCCGCAGGATCCGCCCCAGACGCTGCTGGGCCTGCCGCGTGCTGGCCTGCCCGCCGATCACCACCGCCACCTTCGCCTCGGGCACGTCGAGCCCTTCGTCCAGCACCCGGTTGGCCACCAGCACGGGGAAGGTGCCGTCGGCGAAGCCCTCCAGCACGGCCAGCCGCTCGCGCTTGCGCGTGTGCGAGAGGATCGTCGGCAGCAGGAACCGCCGCGAGACCTCCATGGCCATCGCGTTGGAGCCGGCGAAGATGATCGTCTTCTGGCCCGCGTGCAGGCGGAAGAGGTCCTCCAGCACGCGGAGCTTCTCGGCCGCCCGGTCCTCGATGGCGCCCTTGAGGTGGTACGCCTTGAGCGCCAGCCGGGCGGCGGGGTCCTGGCCCGTCTCGGCGCAGAGGTCCTGCCAGCTGTAACCGGGGCGGTCCTTCTGGCGTTCCATCATGAAGTGGCGGACCTGCTGACTGCAGCGGTCGTAGGTGGCCTGCTCCTCGGGCCCGAGGTGCACGGGGATGCGCACGACCGTGAAATCCGCCAGCGTGCGGCGGGCGTGCTCGAAGGGCATGCGGTAGGCCACCGGGCCGACCAACGCGTCCAGGTCGATCTGTCGGCCGTCGTAGCGCTCGGGCGTGGCCGTCAGACCCAGCCGCAGGGGGGCGACGGCCATCAGGGCGGCCTCGCGGTAGGTCGGGCCGGGCAGGTGGTGCTCCTCGTCGAAGACCAGCAGTCCAAAGCGGTGGCCCAGGGCGGCCATGTGGATGGCGGCGCTGTCGTAGGTCGTCACCGTCACCGGCTGGACGTTGAAGGTGTTGTCGCCCAGGACCCCCGCGTCGTAGCCCAGGCTCGCCAGGATCCGGCGGTGCCACTGGTACATCAGGTCGCGCACCGGGGCGACCACCAGCGTGGCCGTGGCCGAGCGGGCCATTGCCGCCAGGGCCACCTCCGTCTTGCCCGTGCCGGTGGGCATGATGACCTGCCCCCGCCGCCCGGCCCGTTCCCAGACCTCCAACGCCTCGACCTGCTCGGGCCGCAGCGTCGGCAGCGACACCGCCGGCCAGTGCACCCGGGCCGGGGCCGGCACCTCGTCCCGCCAGGTGGGCCCGAACTGCGCCGCCAACTCCTCGCGAACCCGACCGTAGCGGATCGCATCGCATCGCCAGGCCGAGACCCGGTGGTCCCACGTCCAGCCATCGCCGGCCATCACCGCGTCCAGCCCCGGCCCGCGCAGCAGCAACGTGCCGCGGTCGAAGCTCAGAGCCGGTTCTGCGGGCCGTGAGTGCATAGGCAGGATCATAGCCCATTCCTGAGCCGTGCATCAATGATCCTGGCTCTCATCCCAATTCGTGGGCGAGCGGGGCAGGGGGCTTGAATCTCGCGCGGGTCGCGGGAACACTTCAGGGGATTGCCCTGCACCGTCGCGTGGTGAAGCGGCCTGAGGTCCCGCTCGCGGTCAGGCAGACAATGGAGAAACGGCCGATGGCAACTGAGGGCAGAGAGGAACAAGCGGGGAACGGTCTACCATCCAACCGCCCCCAGGCGGGCGTTCGCCAGCTGGCGTTCGGCACGGACCACAGCTTCCAGACCGCGCTGCGGCAGCGTGTGGACGAGTTGTTTCTTCAGCCCGGCCTGCGGAAGCGCGACTGCTGGCAGATGTACCTCAAGTCGGCCGTGATCCTGGTGACGTTCGCCGTGGCGTGGTGGCTGCTGGTGTTCGTGGCCGACACGGTGGCCGCGGGACTCGCCCTGGCTGCGCTGCTGGGGCTGACGACGGCGATGATCGGCTTCAACATTCAGCACGACGGCGGCCACGGGGCGTACTCGGACAACCGCTGGATCAACCGGATCGCCGCCGGCACGCTGGGGGTCATCGGCGGCAGCACGTATACGTGGCACTGGAAGCACACGGTGATCCACCACCGGTACGTCAACATCACCGGCTACGACAACGATATCGATATCGTCCCGCTGGGCCGATTCTCGCCCCATCAGAAACGTCTGTGGTTCCACCGGTGGCAGCACCTCTACCTGTGGGCGTTCTACGGACTGGAGGCCTTGAAGCTTCAGCTTGTGGACGACTACCGCTACCTTGTCACCGGCCGGATCGGGCCGCACCCGATCGGCCGGCCGAAGCGATGGGAGTGGGTCACCTTCGTTCTGGGCAAGCTGGCGTTCCTGTCGATCGCGTTCATCGTGCCGGCGCTCTTTCACCCCGTGGGGGTCGTCGTGTTCTACTACCTGGTCGCGGCCTGGGTGCTGGGGCTGGTGATGGTGCTGGTGTTCGTGACGCCCCATCTGGTCGGGCAGGCCCAGTTCCCGCTGCCGGTGGATGGCACGCACATGGCCGAGCCCTGGGCCGAGCACCAGGCGAATGTCACCGTCGACTTCACCCGCAAAGGTCGCGTGATGACGTGGCTGCTGGGAGGGCTGAACTTCCACAAGGAGCACCACCTGTTCCCCCGGATCTGCCACATCAATTACCCCGCCATGTCCGCGGTCGTCGAGCAGACCTGCCGGGAGTTCGGCGTGCCCTACAGGGAGCACCAGTCCTTCCGCGCCGGAATCGCCGAGCACTACCGCTGGTTGCGGCGAATGGGCCGGCAGGACTGACCGGCCAGGGCGCCTCACGCCCTCGCCGCGGGCCCGGCCCCGCCCTACGCAACGCCCCACAGTCACGCCCTTCAGCGCCCGATCGTCAGTCAGGCCCCACAAGCTCGGCCCAGGGCGCGGGCGCAGTATGGAGTGCGGCGAGTCATCGCCGCTTTGGCTCGATGGCGACCCAAGCCAAAGCGGCGATTGCATCGCCGCACTCCATATTGCCCAGGCAGCCTGGGACAGCATCGATTCGTGATATAGGGTTATAGTCCGTCGACGCAAGTCCTTGGGGCGCGCACAGGAGTTACCCACTTTTCCGACGGGGCGGATTTTTCGGCAGTTTTTTTCTAATCCCTGCAGCTTCAGTGCTTGCGGCTTTCATATCCCCTCAACCGACAGCGCCTGTGCGCACAGATGCGTCATTCGCCCGTAAGGGTGGAGGCACAACGCCTCTGCCCGCTGGCGACGTGGCCGGGCCGTTGCGGCCAGCGGATTCGCCCCTCTCGCCCGGCCTGGAGGCCCGTCATGGCCACCGACCGTCAGATCGCCGCCAACCGTCGCAACGCCCTGCTGTCCACCGGACCCCGCTCGCCCGAGGGCAAGGCCCGCGCGGCCGCCAACGCCTGCCGTCACGGCCTCTACGCCCGCAGCCACCTGGCGCCGGGCGAGTCGGCGGAGGAGTTCGCGGAGTTCGCCGCCTCGCTGCGGGCGGAGCTGGCCCCCGTCGGGCCCGTCGAGGCGCTGCTGGCCGAGCAGGTGGCCCTGCTGGGCTGGCGGCTTCGGCGGATGAGCGTACTGGAGGTGCAGTGCCTGTTCAGCTGCAGCTCGAACGATCGGCCGCAGATGCTCTTCCGGCTGGACCCGTCGATCCTCGAGCGGCACGAGAACCACCT
>JAWLCG010000242.1:0-7816 GCA_041687295.1 Phycisphaerae bacterium
GGCGGTTTCTCTGGTGGTGGGGCTGGAGAAATCGTTACAGAA
The DNA here is from genome assembly GCA_041687295.1 of Phycisphaerae bacterium. Classification (GTDB taxonomy): domain Bacteria; phylum Planctomycetota; class Phycisphaerae; order SM23-33; family FEN-1343; genus JAWLCG01. Next base: position 43 of record JAWLCG010000242.1, read on the forward strand.
GATCTTGGTTCTGCACAGTAGTGGCACAGAGAAGAAGCACAGAGGTTTCGAGAGGTTCGGAGCAAGACAGAGCGTCCGGGTGCCGTGGCTGCGGTGTTTGCAGCCACGTCTGTGGAGCGCCGAGGACGGGGCGCCGCGAAACGCCGGGCAGTCCGTGAAGCGGTGAGCCCCGCAGGCGTGCCCCGTCCGAGAAGCCCACGCAAGGCATTGCGTGGGCGTGGAAAGACGGCGCCGGGGCACCCGAAGGCGCCTTCAGGCCCACCGGCCCCAGAGCGGTACTTGGTTCGACACAGTAACGCGTTCCCGGATTACGAGTTAACCAATTAACCCATTAACGCACTAACGCCCTGACGCCCAAGGGGACACCATGAGCAAATGCTGTGGCGGCAACGGACACGACGCGAACCGGCGATCGGCCGACCCCTGCGCGCCGCCGACGGTGGCCTGTGCCGGTCAGGGGCGTGCAGGCGCCGACGGGCCCATGGCGCACTTCGGGCGGATGATCGAGAACTGCCTGGCCCACGCCCGGGCCGCCCACGAGGCCGGCGTGCCCGTGGTGGGCATTCTGTGCGAGTACACGCCCCGCGAGCTGATCCTGGCGGCCGGCGCGGTGCCGGTGTGCCTGTGCGGCGGCTCGGCGGGGACGATTCCCGCGGCCGAGGAGCACCTGCCGGCCAACCTCTGCCCGCTGATCAAGAGCACCTTCGGCTACCACGTCAGCGGCACGAACCCCTTCCTGGAGCTGGCCGACCTGCTCGTCGCCGAGACCACCTGCGACGGCAAGAAGAAGATGTACGAGCTGATGGCCCAGAGCCGGCCCATGCACGTGCTCGAGCTGCCGCAGCAGCCCGACACACCGGCCGCCGCCGAGCACTGGCTCGCGGAGCTGCGCCGCCTGCGGAGCGTGCTGGAGGCCCGCTACGGCGTTACGATCACCGACGAGCGCCTCCGCGAGGCGATCCGCCAGATGAACCGCGAGCGGGCCCTGCGACGGCAGCTGGCCGAGCTGATGGCCCTGGACCGCCCGCCGCTGACGGGCCGACGGCTGTTGGAGCTCAAGAGCAGCATCTCGGCCCAGCCGGAGGACTTTGCCCAGTACCAGGCCGCCCTCGCCCAGCTCCGCGACGCCCCGGCGGCGGCCCCGGCCAGTGCGATTCGCGTGCTGCTGACCGGCGTGCCCATCCCCCACGGCGCCGAGCGGGTGCTGGACATCATCGAGGATACCGGCGGGCTGGTGGTCGCCCAGGAGAACTGCACGGGCCTCAAGCCCATCCTCGAGGACGTCGACGAGGCCGCCGACGACCCGCTGGCCGCCCTGGCCCAGAAGTACCTGCACATGCCCTGCTCGGTGATGAGCCCCAACGACCGGAGGCTGGAGTCGCTGGCGGCGCTGGCCGGGCAGTACCGCCCCCAGTGCGTCATCGAGCTGACCTGGCAGGCGTGCCTGACCTACGACGTCGAGAGCGCCCGCGTGCGGCGGTTCGTCGAGGGCGAGCTGCACCTGCCCTACCTGCAGATCGTGACGGACTACTCGCCGAGCGACTCGGCCCGCATCGCGGTGCGCGTCGAGGCGCTGTTCGAGACCGTCGCCAGCGGCGCCCGGCCCCGCGGGGCGGCGCCCGCGGCCAACCGGCCCGGCGGCGGGTCGGCATGAGCACGGTGCTGCTGGCCAGCCCGTTCGCCCCGCCCGAGTGGGTCGTGGCCCATGGCCTGACCCCGCGGGGGCTGGTGGGCGAGGCCCTGGGCCATCGCCACGCCGCCGGCCTGAGCGGGGTCTGCCCCTACGCCCGCAGCCTGGCCGAGACCGCCCTCGCCGCCGACGCCGACGCCGTCGTCCTGGCCACCGCCTGCGACCAGCAGCGCCGCCTGGCCGAGTGGGTCGCCCACGAGAGCCGCCGCGAGACCTTCATCCTGCACACGCCGGCCGTCTGGCAGAGCCCCGCCGCCCGGCGCCACTTCGCCGACGAGCTGGCCCGGCTGGGGCGGTTCCTCCAGCGCCTCGGCGGCACAGCCCCGGACGCTGACGCCCTGGCCCAGACGCTGCGGACGTTCGACGACGCCCGCGCCCGGCTGCGAGCCCTGCGGGGCACGGTGGCCCCGTCGGTCTTCGCCGAGGCCCTGCGGGCCTACTGGGAGAGGCCCGGGGAGTTTGTCCAGCAGGGCCCGACCGGGTATGCTGGGGACGGCGAGAGCCCGGCCGATCGCCGCGGCGTGGGCCTGGCCCTGCTGGGCGGGCCGTTGCTGCGTCACGAGTGGCGGATCTTCGCGGAGGTCGAGGCCCTGGGCGGCGCGATCGTCCTGGACGCCACCGACAGCGGCGAGCGGATGCTGCCCGCCCCGCTCGACCGCCGGCGCCTCGCCCTCGAGGGCCCGGCCGTGCTGGCCGAGGCGTACCTGGGCCTGCCGGCGGTCTTCCATCGGCCCAACAGCGAGCTCTACCGCTGGCTGGGCGGCGAGCTGCGGGGACGCGGCGTTCGCGGCCTGGTGCTGCGGCGGTTCGTCTGGTGCGATCTGTGGCACGCCGAGCTGCAGCGCCTGCGCGACTGGGCCGGCCTGCCCGTGCTCGACCTGGAGCTCGACACCGCCGACGCCGCCACCGGCCGATGGGCCAGCCGACTCGAGCCGTTTGTGGAAGTAGTAGGTAGGACCAAGTAGGTACGACCAGGTGGATAGGACGGACAGGGACCCGAGCGCCGTGTGCACCCACGTTTTGCGGATTTCGGACCCATGGAACGTCGTGCCCCGGACGAGCGCCCCGCACGAGAAGCCCACGGAAAGCATTCCGTGGGCGTGGAAAGACCCCACAATGAACCCTCAGCGCGCCACCAAACCCCTGGGGGACAGAACCCCGCGACCCCTGACGCGCCAACGCAGTGACGCCGAGACGTACTACCTCCCAACCAATTAACCCATTAACCAATTAACCCATTAACCAATCCCCCCCATGCCTCCGCCTCCCCATCCCGTGCCGCGCCGCCTCACGCTCGACGAGTGGGACAGCCGGTATGCGCAGCTTCTGGCGGCGGGGCTTCGCGAGCCCGACTACGGCGGGCCCTTGCGGCGGCACGTGGAGGAGGGGGGCGACCTTCGGCTGACACGGCTGACGTTCGACGACTCGGCGGCGGCGCTTCGGCTGTGGAACTTCCTGCTGACCGAGGAGGACCGCCTGCGGGCCGCCCGCGCCGCCGGCGAGACGCTCGTGGGGGCCATGAAGGACCTGGGCACCGTGCCGGTGCTGGCCTACAGCCTGCCGGGCGTGCGGGCGTTCTACCCGGACGGGGCGTGGTGGATTCCCTGCGTGATGCAGCTGAGCGACGGGCTGCTGGGCCAGGCCGACCGGCTGGGCATCGACGAGTCGTTCTGCCCGGTGCGGGCGATGCTCGGGGCGTTCCTCAACGAGGCCCACTTCCCCCTGCCCGACCTGCTGACCTGCAGCGTGGGGGCCACCTGCGACGACTTCTCGGCCATCGCCCAGCGGCTCAACGGCCTGGGCTGGCCGATCCTGTGGTGGGAGATCCCTCCCCGCCGCCGGCCGGACGCGGACGAGCAGGCCGTGGAGTTGCCCGGCGGCCTGGTCGCCCCGCGGGCGCAGGTGGACCTGGTGCGGGCGGAGCTGGCCCGTGTGGGCCGGGCGCTGGAGGATCTGACGGGCGAACGGCTGACCGACGCGCGGCTGGCCGACGGCATCGCCCAGGCCAACGCCGTCCGCTCCGTGCTGCGGCAGTTGCGGGAGCTGTGCTTCACCGCGCCGGCCGCCCCGCTGGGGGGGCTGGAGCTGCTGATCGCCGAGATGCTCGCGATCCACTTCTGCTCCGACCGCCCCGAGTCGCGGGCCGTGCTGGAAGAGCTGCTCGCCGAGGCCCGCCGCCGGGTCGCCGCCGGTGTGGGCGTGCTGGCGGCCTCGGCCGTGCGGGTGTTCTGGGTGAACCCCGTCGCCGACCTGGTGGCGATGAACCTGCTGGAGCGCAGCGGCGGGCGGGTTTGCGGCAGCGAGTACCTCTTCAGCCACGCCCTGGACCCGATCGACGAGACGCTCGAGCCGCTGGAGGCCCTGGCCCGGACGGCCCTGGCTGACCCGATGGTCGGGCCCGCCGCCGACCGGGCCGCGCGGATCGTCCGCGACGCGCAGCGCTACGGCGCCCAGGCCGTGCTCATCAGCCGAATCCCCGGCGCCAGCCACTGCGCGACCGAGGGCCGGGCCATCGAGCGGGCCGTGCGCGAGGCGACGAATCTGCCCGTGCTGGAAATCGAAGTGCCGCCCGTCACCGACGCCGTTGCCGCCGCCCTGTCCACGCGGATCGAGGCGCTGGTCGAGTCGGTCGGGCAACGGAGGCTGCCATGATCACCGCCGGAATCGACGCCGGCTCGCGCGCCATCAAGATCGTCCTGCTCGACGCGGAGGCCCGCACCCTCCGCGCCGCCGCCGAGGCCGACACCGGCCTGCACCAGGCCCAGGCCGTCACCGCCCTGTTGGAGGGCCTGCTGGCCGAGCAGGGGCTGACGGCCGCCGACCTGTCGGCCGTGGTGGCCACCGGCTACGGGCGCAAGCGCATCGCCCAGGCCGACGTCGCCATCACCGAGATCACCTGCCACGCCCGCGGCGTGCACCACCTCTGCCCCGACGCCCGCAGCGTCGTCGAGATCGGCGGGCAGGACAGCAAGCTGCTGCGCCTCGACGACGACGGGCGGGTGCAGGACTTCGATATGAACGACCGCTGCGCCGCCGGCACGGGGCGCTTCCTGGAGATGGTCGCCCAGCGGTTCGAGGTGGGCCTGGCCGAGCTGGGGCCCATGGCGGCCGAGGCCACCGCGCCGGCGGCCATCAGCTCCATGTGCGTGGTCTTCGCCGAGACCGAGATCATCGGCCTGCTGGCCGCCGGCGAGAGCCCGGCCAACATCGTCGCCGGCGTGCAGGCCGCCATCGCCGGGCGCGTCGCCGGCATGGCCGGTCGGCAGCTGGCCGGGCCGGTGGTCTTCACCGGCGGCGTCGCCCGCGTCAGCGGCATGCAGACCGCCCTGGCCGAGGCCCTGGGCTGCGCGGTGCAGATCCCCCCCCGCCCCGAGCTCACCGGCGCCCTCGGCGCCGCCCTGCTCGCCGCCGACCGCGCGGCGTAGGGCGGGCACCGCCCGCGTCGATGGCGCCTGGCCGTCCGGCGCAAGACGAAGACCGGCCACAGAGACGCAGAGAGCACAGAGAAGAATACACAGAGGTTTCAGAGACTCGGAGAAGCGCCCAGCGCGATGACCCCGGCGGTAACCGTGTGGACCTATATAGCCCCGGGCTTGCCCGGGGTCTTCCGGAGACGGGGGGAACGGTCCCCATGGACCCATGAAGCGTCGTGCCCCGGCGCACGGCCCGGACGAGATGCCCACGGATGGCAATCCGTGGGCTTGGCTGGATAGGCGCGTAGGGCACGTGGGTTCGCGCAGCGCAGCGGAGCGGTTCTGCGTGCCGCCAGGGCGCAGGGCGATTCGCAGCGCGACCCATCCTCTTGGGTAGATGGGGACGTGACGAGGAATCCCTCGCCACCGGGAGCATGAGCTCCTACACTTACGGCGTGGAACGGGACTGGCGACCGAACCGAAAGGGAGGCGTGCGATGGCGGACGGTGACGGACGGACTCCGGTGAGCTTTGGCGGCGTGGTGCCGAGCCTGGCCCTGCGGGCCGAGCTGGGCCCGCCGCGGACCGAATGCGGCGTGGGGGCGCTGATGGCCTGGGCGGGCCGGCTCTGGGCGGTGAGCTACGTCTCGCACAAGAGCGGCTCGGGCGTGGGCACCGGCTTCTACGAGATCGGCGACGACTTCAAGCTCATCAAGCGCCCCGAGAGCCTCGTGGGCACCTACACCAACCGCTACGTCCACTGGCCCAGCAACCAGTGCTTCATCGGCCCGCACGTGATCGACGCCGACCGCAACGTCCGCACCATCGACGGCCTGGCCGAGGTCCGCCTGTGCGGCACGATGGCCCACCTGAGCGACCCGGACAACAAGGTCTACATGCTGGGCATGGAGGGCGAGTTCTTCGAGCTCGACGTGCACAGCCTGGCGTTCACCCAGCTGTTCGACCTGCGCAAAGAGCTCGACGTACCGCAGGCCATGCACTTCAAGGCCGGCTACACCGCCTTCGGGCGCGTCGTGGTGACCAACAACACCTACGACGAGAAGGAGTTCCTCGGCCAGGCCAGCCGCGGGCGCCTGGCGGAGTGGGACGGCAAGGCCTGGACGATCCTGCGGCGCGACCCGTTCACCGAGGTCACCGGGCGGGGCACGTTCAGCGGCACGATCTTCGCCACCGGCTGGGACCGCGCCTCGGCGCTGCTGAACGTCTACACCCAGGCCGACGACACCTGGCGGACCTACCGCCTGCCCAAGGCCAGCCACACCTTCGACCACATGTGGCAGACCGAATGGCCCCGCATCCGCGAGACCGAGCACGAACGGCTGCTGATGGACTGCCACGGCATGTTCTACGAGCTCTCGCCGTGGGCGTACGGCAACCGCATCTGGGGCGTTCGGCCCATCTCGACGCACCTGTGGGTGCTGGGCGATTTCTGCACCTGGCGAGGCCTGCTGGTGCTGGGCAGCGACAACGCCAGCCCCCACGGCGGGGCCAACCACACTGCCGGCGAGCCGCAGTCAGGCCTGTGGCTGGGCAAGACGGACGACCTGTGGAGCTTCGGCAAGCCCGCAGGCTGGGGCGGCCCGTGGTGGGAGACGCCGGTCAAGGCCAACGTCCCCAGCGACCCGTTCCTGATGACCGGCTTCGAGCACAAGTGCCTCCACCTCACCCACGCCGACAGCGGGGCCGTCACCTTCAACCTGGAGGTCGACTTCCTCGGCACCGGCCAATGGATGCCCTACAAGAGCTTCCAGGTGCCCCACGGCGGCTACGTGCACTACGAGTTCCCCGCCGGCTTCAGCGCCCACTGGGCCCGCCTGACCGCCGACGCCGACTGCACCGCCACCGCCCAGTTCATCTACACGTAACCGACAGGAGGACCCATGCCGCCTCTGGGCGACCAGGACAACATCACGCTGATCGGCATGCCCGGTGTGGGCAAGAGCACCGTGGGCGTGCTGCTGGCCAAGGCCACCGCCCGGCAGTTCCTGGACACCGACGTGCTGCTGCAGGCCCGCCAGGGCCGACGGCTGCAGGAGATCCTCGACCGCGACGGCGCCGAGGCCTTTCGGCATCTTGAGGCCCAGTGCCTGCTGAGCCTCCACTGCCGCCGGCACGTCATCGCCACCGGGGGCAGCGCGGTCTACTCGGAGCCGGCGATGGCCCACCTGGCCGGTGCCGGGCCGATCGTTCGGCTGGAGCTGCCCATCGACGCGCTGGTCCGCCGCATCGACAACCTCGACGTCCGTGGCGTGGTGATGGCCCGTGGCCAATCGCTCGAGGACCTCTACCGCCTCCGCGAGCCGCTCTACCGCCGCTGGGCCGACCTGACGATCGACTGCACCGGCAAAACCCAGGACCAGGTCGTCGCCGCCATCCTCGCCGAGCTGCATCAGACTTCGTAGGCCGGGCGCAGGGCAAAGGTGGGGCTGCGCTAACGCTGCGCCCCAGCCTACGGCGCGGGCCGTCTTCGTAGGCTGGGGCGCAGCGAAGCGAAGCCCCACCTTCCCGGGTGCCCCCGACGAGGCTGCAAACGACCGTACACTCAGCATTCCCGGTTGGCCCGGCGCCACCGCGGCGGGCCGTGCCCGCCCTACTGGGGACGCCCCCCCCTCAGCGGATCAGGCGGGCGTCGGCGAGGCTGACGTGGTCGC
>JAWLCG010000243.1:0-7814 GCA_041687295.1 Phycisphaerae bacterium
TGGCCCACCCACCGGCGAAGGTGGGGCTTCGCTGGCGCTGCGCCCCAGCCTACGGGCCGATTCACGTTCGGCGGAGGGTGAAGATCGTGATCTCGGGGCGCTTGTTGACGCTGATGCGGCGGGCGTAGCTCAGGCCGCGGTTGACGTACAGGTCGCCGTTCTCCAGGCGGTAATGGCCGGCGGAGAAGTGTTTCTGCTCCTTGGGGAAGACCCGCTCGGTCAGGGCGCTCTCGCCGAGCTGGTTGCCGTGCGTATGGCCGCTGAGGACCCAGTGGGCACCGCGGTCGAGGACCTCGCCGGCGGTGTCGGGATTGTGGCTCAGCGCGATCGTCGCCAGCCCTGGGCGCAGGCCCGCGAAGGCGGCGGCGGCGTCGTACTGCTCGGCCCAGAGGTCCTCGAGGCCCACGAACTGCAGGCCCGCGCCGTCGCTGCCGAAGATCGTGTTGCGGTTGCGCAGCACGTGGATGCCGACCTCCTCGAGCCGTCGGCTGAGGAAGTCGGGCAGGTGGCGCATGTGGCCGTGGCCTCTGGGGTGCAGGATGCCGTAGTCGTGGTTGCCCAGGCACGCTACGCAGGCCACGCGGGCCTGGATGCCCGAGAGGATCCGCGCCGCCCGGGCTGCGTAGTGCGAGCCGCCCGTGATGAAGTCGCCCGTCAGGGCCACGAAGTCGGGCTGCTCGGCGTTAATATGGGCGATGCACTCTTCGAGGTAGCGTTGCAGGACGATGGGGCTGTAGTGCACATCGCTGATCTGCACGAGCCGGTGGCCCTCGAACTCGGCCGGCAGGTGCGGCAGGGCCATCTCCAGGCGCGTGAAGCGGATCCACGTCGGGCAGATCCGCCCGGCGTAGAGCCCGCCCAGCGACACGCTGGACGCCAATGACCAGACGGCCCGCTTGAGCCGCTGGCTGCGTGCGATCCAATTTCGGCCCTCACGTCGGCCGACCAGCACGTCATTCATCGCGTACCACTCTCGCCACGGCGGTAGTGAATCCTGGGGGAAATCGAAAAACGCCGATAATCCATCGAAAATCCCCGCGCCTCCGTTCATGGGGATTATAGCGAGTGCGGCGTGAATCCCGGCCGAAATCAGCGCGTGCCGGCCCCTGGTCGGCCCTGGTCGAACAGCAGCGTTGGCAGACTCCGCAGCAATGGGCCGGGGCGGTAGAGGCACTCGATTTCGCCACGGCAGTTGTACCAGCAGTCGATGCAGCGGTTTGCGCGGGCGGCGCGGGTGAGGGCGGCCTGGACGACGGAGACGCGGTCGCGGTAGAGGTTGGCGACGGGGCGGGCCTTCTCCTCGACGCAGATGGCCACGTCGCCAGTCGAGTCGATGTTGAAGAAAGCCTGCCCCGCCCGACAGCCGGGCACGCCGCCGTCGAGGTGGCGGTCGAAGTTCTCGAGGTAGTAGGGGTTGCTCAGCATGTTCGGGTGGCGCTGCTTGATGGCCAGCAGCCGCTCGGCCAGCGGGCCGTCGTCGTGCACGAACCGCGTCGAGCCGGTCTTGCGGAAGCCGTAGCACTGCACCATGAAGTAGGCGCCGCGTTCGGCGGCCATCTCGGCCAGCGGCTCGAGCTGGTCGAGGTTGTCCTCCATCAGCACGGCCAGCACGTTGACTCTCTGCCAGCGGTGCCGCCGGGCCGCGCTGAGGGCCTCGACGGCCCGCCAGGCTTGGGCCCAGGCGCCGGGCGAGCCGCGGCGGTCGTCGTGACGGGCCGGGTCGGCGTAGTCGATGCTCACCGACACGCCCCAGCAGCCGTTGGCCATGACGGCGTCGGCGACGGCGGGCGTGACGAACCAGCCGTTGGTGGTGATGAAGGGGAAGTGGTAACGCCCGACGGCGGCGACGATCTCCGGCAGGTCGGCCCGCAGGAACGGCTCGCCGCCGGCCAGGCTGACCATCAGAGTGCCCAGGCCCGCCAGTTTGCGGGAGGCGTCGGCGTAGCGGGCGACGTCGGGCTCGGCCTGTCGGCCCAGCGGGTCGGCCCAGTAGTGGCAGAACCGGCAACGAAAGTTACAGCGGTAGGTCACCTGCCATGAGCACCAGACCGGGTGCCGCCCCGACCAGGCGCGGAACAGCCTCCACTTCTTCTGCGTCGGCGAGAACATCCCACTCCCGTCTCGGCCCCGCCAGGCCAGGCCAACCGTCCCGGCCAGCGGATCCGCCAAAGACGTAGAAGTGTAGGAATCCTAAGCGCGAAGGGCAACTGCTTTCGTGTGGCGGCGGCTGTCTTGGCCGTCTGCCTGCCGAATCTGCGGGCAACCAAGGCCTGGGCAAAGGTGGGGCTTCGCTAACGCTGCGCCCCAGCCTACGAGGACGGCCCGCGCTGTAGGCTGGGGCGCAGTGGAGCGGAGGCCACCTTCCCGCTCCCAGAATTGAATGAGCCCCGCAGGAACGGTCTGGGCCGTCTCTGCGGGGCTCAGGTTGGCAAGAGGACCGGTTGCCCCAGGGCGCTGGGGCTCCTGGGCGTCATCGGGCCACTTCTGCTGGGGTTACGGGCCCGTCTGGGCCAGGGCCTGCTGGAGTTCGGCCCGCTCGGTGTCGGAGAAGGTTGGCTGGTCGCGGTCGATGGCCAGGGCGGCCTGGAGGCGTGGGCGGGCCTGGGAGGCCTGGCCCAGGCGGATCTCCAGTCGGCCCAGCTGGGCCAGGGCCCGGGCGCGGGCGGGCGAGTCCTCGCTCGTCAGCTCCACGGCGCGGGTGAAGTCGGCCCGGGCCTCGCCCTGGCGGTTGGGCATCTGCGAGAGGATGACGCCGCGGGTGTCGCGGAGGTAGCGGTCGTCGGGCGCCACCTGCACGCCGCGGTCGGCCAGGCGGATGGCCTGCTGGTAGTCGCGCTGCTCGGCGAGGATCCAGGCCAGGTCGTTCAGGGCCCGGGGGTGGTCCGGGGCGAGTTGGAGCACCTGGCGGTAGAGGGCGATGGCCCGCTCGGCGTCGCCCGCCTGGTAGGCCGTCTGCGCCAGCTGCAGCCGAAGCAGAACCGACCGCGGGGCCAGCTCGACGGCCTGGGCGTACAGGGCCTGGGCGTGAGAGGCATATTCGGGGCGGGCGGCGTCGCCCAGGGCGGCCCCGGCCGCGGCCAGCACAGCCGGGTCGCGGCAGGTGTCGGCCCGCTCGGCCATGAGGGCGGCCAGGGCGTCCAGGTCGCCGCGGGCCTGCAACTGGCGGATGCGCTCGCGGAGCACCTCCGGTGCATCGGCGGGGGCCAGGGCGGCGGCGTGATCGAGTGCGGCCTGGGCGGCCTCGCTGTCGCCGGCCTGACGGTGCAGCTCGGCCAGGTGCAGGTGGGTCTGCAGATCGTCCTGCCCGGCCGTAGTGGCGGCGAAGTCGGCCAGGTCGGCCCGCGCCTCGTAGACTTGGCCCAAGGCGGCCAGGGCCTTGGCGTGCAGGCGCCGCAGGTCGGGCCGGTCGGGCGCCTGGGCGAGGGCCTGGGCCAACTCAGCGCGGTGGCGTTGCAGGGCGGTCTGGTCGCCGGCGGCGCGGGCGGCGACGATAGCCACCTGCCGGGCTGACTCGGGCTCGGCGCCCTGGGCTAGGGCGGCCTGGGCCGACTGCAGGGCCGCGGGGTACTGCCCCGCCTGCAACTCGGCCTGGGCCTGGCTGAGCCGAAGCGTGCCGTTGCCGGGGTTACGCTGCACGGCCAGGGCCGCCAGCCGCCGGGCCGAGGCGAAGTCATGCTCCTGCATCGCCAGCGTAATCCGCATCTGCCAGGCCTCGACATCGCGCGGGTGGGCCCGCACGAGGCGGTCGAGTTGGTCCCGGGCCTGGTCGGCGGCGTTGGGCGTGCCCTCGCGCAGCAGCAGGGCGGCCTGGGTCCGCAGCAGCTCGGGGTCGTTGGGGTGGCGGGCGAGCCGCTCGGCCAGCAGCTCTCGGCCTCGCTGGCGGCGCTGGGGGTCGGGCGCGTCCAGCATCAGCCGCAGCAGCGGCTCGTGGAGGGCTTCGCTGTCGGGGTGCTCGGCCAGGCCCCGCTCCAGCTCGGCCAGGGCCTCGTCGGTTCGGCCGGCCTGGTGGAGGAATCGCGCCAGCTCGGCCCAGCCGTTGCCGTCGTCACTCAACTCGGCCAGGCGGCGGTAGTCCTGCTCGGCCCCGGCGGCGTCGCCGACCGACTCGCGGTAGGTGGCCCGCATCCAGACGGCCTCGGCCGAGCCGGTCTGTTCGATGGCCCCGGCCAGTTGCCGCTCGACCTCGTCATGCTCGCCCTGGCTGCGGAGGATGGCCACCCGCCCAGCCAGCGGGACCAGCGAGTCCGGATTGAGGCGCTGGGCCTGGTCGATCAGGGCGAAGGCGGCCTCGGCGTCGCCGTCGATGGCGTAGACGAGCCGGGCCAGCATCACCCGCCCGGCCACCTCGTCGGGGTTGAGCTCGATCTGGCGGCGCAGCTCGGCCAGGGCCCCGGCCCCGTCGCCGCCGGCAAGGGCCAGCTGGACGCGCAGGTCGTCCAGGCCCGTCGCGTCGGACCGGGCCAGGATGCGGCGGGCGTCGTTGGGCCGCCCCTGACGCTGCAGCAGGGCGATCAGGCGAATGGCCGTCTCGGCGTCGGCGGGGTCGGCCTGCAGGGCGGCGCGGTAGACGGCCTCGGCGCTGGACAAGTCGCCCTGACGCTCGTGCAGCTCGCCCAGCAGCAGGCCCGGCGCGGTCCAGCCGGGGTCGGCCCCGAGGCAGGCGTTGAGGTAGGCGGCAATCTCGTTGGCGTGGTCGGGCCAGCTTTCGCCCGCCAGCCACAACCGTGCCTGCTGCAGGCGCCACAGCAGGCCGGTGTCGCCCTCGATGGCGCGGATCTCGTCGACGATCCGCTGGGCCCGGCCGGGCTGGGCCAGCACCGACGGCAGCGACAGCAGATGCACCCGGGGCTCCAGGTCGTAGGGGTGCTCCCGGGCCAGGGCGTCCAGGACCTCGGTGCCCAGTTCCGCCCGGCCCTGGCGGATCTCCAGCAGGGCCCGCTGCAGTTGCAGGGCGAGCCGGTCGTCGGGCCCAACGGCGCTGAGGGCCTGTTCCAGCGCCTGGCGGGCCTGCTGAACCTGCCCGCTCCGCTCGAGCAGCTCAGCCAGCGTGGTCCAGGCATCGACGGAGTCGGGCGCCCGCTCGGCGGCGGCCCGGGCGGCCTGGAGGGCCTGCTCAGGCTGCGGCGAGGGGCCTGCGAACAGCAGCCTGGCCAACTGCGCCTGGGCCCGCTCGGGCCGATCGCACTGCTCCAGGGCTTGGCGGAGGTGGGCCAAGGCCTCGTCGGGCCGATCCTGCACGGCGGCCAGCGACGACTGCAGCAGCCGAACCTCCACGCGCCGCGGGTGCGCCTGCCGCAGGGCCTCGAGTTCTTCGCTGACGGCCTGGAGGCGGGCGGGGTCGGCCCCGGGCCGGGCCTGAGCCAGCTGCAGCGTCGCCTGCAGCCGCAGCAGCGTCAGGTCGACATCGTCCGGCCAGGCCGATTCCAGTGGCCGGGCCGTCGCCAACGCCAGCTGCCAGCGCCCCTGGGCAAGGTACTGCTCGACGAGCATCTTGGCCGAGCCCGGGTCCGCGCCGCCGCGCTGCAGGCTCGCGCTGAGTGCCCGGGTCGCCAGGCGAGGCTGGCCCGTTCGGGCGTAGGCCTGGCCCAGCAGCCGAAGCAGCCGCGGGTCGCCCCGGTCGGCTGTCGCCGGCTGCAGCACGCGGATGATCCGCTGCCACTTGTCCGGGTGGTCCTCGCCCTGGAGCACCAGCGCCCGCAGCAGGGCCAGCTTCGCATCCTCGGGCGAGAAGAGCTGCGCCGTCTTGAGCCGCTCGATGTACTCGTCGAGCCGCTGGCGGGCGTCGGCCGTCCGGTCGGCGGCCAGCAGCAGGGCGACCGAGCCCTCCAGCACGCTCAGCCGCAACGCAGGCTGCAGGGGCATCGCCAGCAGGGCGTCGGCCTCGGCCAGGGCGTCGGCGGGCTCGCCCTGCATCATGGCCAGCTTGGCCCGCTGGCGGAATTGCAGCGTCCGCCACTTGTCGGGGTCGATGAAGTGCTCGGCTACCTGGGCCTCGCTCAGCGCGGCCGAGCGGTCCAGGGCCTCCGCCGCCCGATCGGTCTGACCATGCTGGAGCCACTCCTCGCTCAGGGCGATCAGCACCAGCGGATTGTCCGAATCGGCGCGGGCCGCCTGGTCGAGGTCCTGCCGGGCCGCCTGGCGCATGGCCGAGTCCGGCAGGCCCAGCAAGGTCTGGTAGGTGCGGAGGAACTGCGCCCGGCCCACGCGGGCGATGGCCGCCTGCGGGTCGTGGGGGGGGGGGGGGGGGGGCGCCGCCCGCCCCCCCCCGCGACGACGTCGGCGCGCGTCGCGACGCTCGATCCGTACCTGCTCGCCGCGGGCGCCCGGATCGAGGCGCTGTCCCTCTGTCCCGACCCGTCCGAGCTGGCGGGGGAAGCGTCGACCGAGCCCGTCGCCTGCCGCGCCGACGCGCGCCGCTGCCGGCTCGAGGCCGGCTCGGTCGTGTGCGACGGCGGCGGCATCGTGCGGTCGCGAATCCGTGCGCGGGTCGGCGGCCGGCTCGGCCCCGCCGTAGAGGTCTGGAGCGTGGCGCCGTGAGGCGGCGCGGCCGTGGGGTGCGGGGCCGTGGAGTGCGCGGCCGTGGGCTGCGCGCAGGGACGCGGGCCGCCGGGCCGCGTGCGGTCGAGGGGCTCACGCTGGTCGAGCTGCTGGTCGCCTTGGCGTCGGCGGCGCTGCTGGCCGGCCTGCTGGGGTCGACGCTGGCGGGAGGGGCGTCGGTCGCCGGACGCGTCGGCCTGGCGTCCGAGGCCGCCCAGCTGCGGCTGCTGGCGACCAGCCTGCTGGTCGCCGAGATCGAGCTGGCCGGACGGGGCGTCGCGGCGGACGGCCTGGCCGTGGAGCTCGATCCGACGGGGGAGGGCGGCGACCGGATCGTCGTCCGCTACCTCGCCGAGGCGCACCGAGCCGAGCCGCTGCTCGTCGAGGCGACGTTCTTCGCCGCCCTGGACGGTCGGGGCCGCCCCAGCCTGTACCGGAAGCCGGACGACGGCGTGCGCCAGCCGTGGCTGCTGGGCGTGACCGGCGTGCACGTGACGGCGGGACGCGCTCCGGACGGCGCGACGCTGACGCGGTCGCAGCTGGCGCCCGGCGCCGCCGTCGCGGCGCTCCAGGTCGAGATCCGCCTCGCCGAGGGCCAGGCCGTCCGAGGCTGGGCCGCGACGACGCGATCGGGAACGCTGAGCACGGCGCCCCTGCCCACCGCTTCTCGGCCCACCGCTCCTTGGATCACCGTGGCCGCTGGCGGGTCGGCGCCGTGAGGAGCGAGCGTCGCGGCCTGATCCTGGTGGCGGTCCTCACCGGCGGGGTGGCGCTGCTGGCGATCGCGACAGCCGCCCTGACGGTGGCGCTCCTGCAGCTGCAGGGGGCCGAGTACCAGCAGCGCTCCCAGCGCGCGCGAGCGACCGCGGAGGCCGGCGTGGTCCTCGTCGACGCCGTGCTCAGGGAGCGATGGAGCCGCGGCGAGGGCCTTCCGGCCACGGCGCCGCCGCTGCCCGGCGGCCACGGCCTGGAGGTTCGGCTGATCGGCTTCCGCCCGCTGGCGACCGATCTCGTCGAGATCGAGGTCGAAGGCCGCGAGGCGGGCGCCATCGCCGTCGCAGGAGCCAAGCTGCGCTACCCCTGATGCGCTGCCCCTGATGCGCGGCCCCTGATGCGCGGTCCCTGATCCGCCATCCCTGAAGCGGTATCGTGCCGCCGTGAGCGTTAGGTCCCGTCTCTGCGCGGCGTTGCTGGCCGCCGGCCGTCCGGTGGGCGCTCCCGATCTGGCTCGTGCGCTGAGCATCGCGCCCGACGCGGTCGAGGAGGCCACGCGGGAG
>JAWLCG010000244.1:0-7794 GCA_041687295.1 Phycisphaerae bacterium
AGATCCAAGACCCGCTGGGCCTTGCCCTGGGAGGTGGGCAGACTGTTGTGCTCCACCAGTTCCACCTTGGGAGTGACCAGGATCTCCTCCCGAAGCATCCTGGAGAGCCTTTGCTCCAGGGCAGGACGCACCCCTCGCGAAGGAAGGCGCCGCGGGCGCCGGTCTGAAGTTCACCGTGGGGCCGAGGCGCTTCAAGCGGCGCCCCAGTGTCCCCACCAATCAAAAAATCAAAAAACTACAGCGGCTTGATCACCATCCCGGTGGCGAGCTTGGGATAGAAGTACGTGCTCTTATGGGGCATGGTTTCGTGGGCCAGGGCGATGTCCTTGACGGCGGTGATGGGCGTGCCCTGCAGCACAGCCGCCAACTGGGCCGAGCCGTCGCGCAGGGCGGCGACGACCTCGGCGCCGTGGGCGGTGTAGGTCACCTCGAGCTTGCCGCCAGTGAGCGGGGCGAGGGTCTCGTCGAGGATCAGCCGATGGAGGATGGCCACGTTGAGCCGCCGCCAGGTGTCGCTCTGGTCGGGCGCCAGGGCCGCCATGGCGGCTGGGTCGGCCAGGCGACCGACGTAGAGCGTCTCCAGGCCGCTGTCGAGCAGGGCCAGGCCGCCCTGGCCGTAGGGGTTCAGTAGCGCGTCGGCGTCGGCGAGTGCGTCGGGCACGAGCTTCACCGCCTGCCAGGCCATCGGCCCGGTCGTCCGCTCGACGACGTCCTTGGCCGTCATGCCCTGCGGCAGGCCGGTGATGAGCCGATGGGTCGGCAGGACGAGCAGGCCCGGATCGTCCATCGGCACCAGGGCGAACAGGACGAAGTTGGCCTCGTCGTCGGGGCCGATGCGGCCCGCCTGGCGCAGCGCCTTCGCGTAGTTCATCGCCGTCGTGTAGCGGTGATGGCCGTCGGCGATGAAGATGGGCGTCTCGCGCAGGGCCGACGACACCCGCTCGAGCGTGGCCGGGGCGGTCACCGTCCACATCCGCTCCTCGACGCCGTTGAGCGTGCCCTGCAAGGCCGGTGGGCCGGTGACGGCGGCCCAGAAGTCCTCGCTGAGGCCGGCCCCGTCGTCGAAGACGCCGAAGATCGGCGAGAGCTGCACGCCGGTGGCCTCGGTGAGCTTGAGGCGGTCGGCCTTGGGCCCGGCGAAGGTCTTCTCGTGGGGCCAGACGCCCTCGTAGAGCTCCGTGGCCCGCACAGCCGCCAGGATGGCGCGGCGGGTGAAGGTGCGTTCGGCCCAGGTATAGGTCTGGCTGTAGGCGTAGAGGGCGGGCTGGGGGTCCTGCACGAGCGTACCGGCGGCCTGCAGGGCGGCGAGCTTCTCGGCGGCGGCGGCGTAGGCGGCGTCGGGCCCGACCTCCTTGGGCGGCACGTGCGGCAGGTCGACGGCCACGATGTTGTCGGCCGAGCGGGCCAGCAGGGCCTGCTTGTCGGCGCCGCTGAGGATGTCGTACGGCGGAGCGATGAGGCGGCTCACCTCGCCGGTGTAGTGCCAGCCACGGAAGGGGCGGATCTCGTTCATCGCGGGCTCCTGGTGCGGTCAGGGTCTGCGGAAACGGCGGATGATACCCGCCCTGCGGGCACGTTGCCAGTGGCCTGTGGTCAGGACCCGGGGGTCGTGGGTAGGACTACGTAGTTCGGACCACGGTCCCCGGCGCGGCCCGGCGGTTGGGAAGGAACAGCGCGGGGGCTCTGCCCCCACACCCCCGGGATTTATCGCTTTGGGCCTCCGGCATGGGATGGGCTCGCGCCCCCTGCCGGTTGGCCGGACGCGGGGACCGACGGCCCGGATCCTCTGCCGGTGGGCGAGAATGCGACAAATCCCGGGGTCCGGGGCAGAGCCCCGGGCGGTGTCTGTCGGCGTTACAGAGTCGTCCGTGGCCCGGACCCAGGCGCCTGGCGCCGTCGGCGGCGGGCCAGGGCCGAATGGCACTAAGATAAGCCGATTCTCCGCGCAAGGAGAGGCCTCCGTTGCGGTTATCATGGGGATGTGTCGCCCAGAAGCTCCGACCCCATGACGGCGCAAGGAGGCCTCTATGTATCCTGGCCCTGACGCCCGTGCATGTCAAGACCTCACCCGGCCCCCGCTCAACCTGGCGGCCCTGGAAGAGCCGCTCAGCGATCCGCTGATCGAGGTCCTCTGTGCCGAGGTGGGCCATCACTGGCGGCGGCGGACCTTCACGCCCGGCCTGACCGTCCGCTCCATCGTCTACCGCGGCCTCTACCCCGACAAGTCCATCGACGCCGTCCTGGCCGACATCGCCGCCGCCGAGCCCCAATGCGACGGGCCCACCGACTCGGCCTGGTGCCAGGCCCGCGACCGGCTGCCCGAGGCGGTGCTGGGCCGGCTGCTTGAGCACGCGGCCCAGGACGTCCTCGATCGCTGCGGCGGCCGCTTCCACGTCGCCGGCCGGCCGGTCTACCACGACCGCTGGACGATCGAGACGCGGATCAACAGCCTCAAGACCGTCTTGGCCGCCCGGGTCCTGCGGAGCCAGAGCGTCGCGGCCATCCGCAAGGAGCTGCTGGGCCGCATGCTGGCCTACAACCTGGTCTGGGCGGTGATCCATCAGACAGCCCGACGACACCGCGTTGCCGCCGCCCGGCTGAGCTTCGCCGGGGCTGTCCGGACGATCCTGGCCTTCTCGGTCGCCCTGGTCGGTCTGCGGGGCCCGGCGCGGGCGGAGGTCTACGACCGCATGCTCGCCCACGTCGCCCGCCACCGCAACCCCTACCGCCCCGAGCCCCGCCTAATCAAGCGACAGCCAACCAAGTACCCACCGCTGCAACAACCCCGTGCCATTGCTCGACTACAAGCTTAACTTAGTGCCATTCGGCCAGGGCCCGCCCTACTGGAGGTAGGCGTCGATGCGGTCGGCGGCGGCTCGGCCGGTGCGGATGGCCTGGACGATGAGCGAGGCGCCGCTGGCGAGGTCGCCGGCGGCGAAGACGCCGGGGACGCTGGTGGCGTAGTCGGTGACGGCGACCTGTCCGCGGTCGTCGGTGGCCAGGCCGAGGGCCTTGACCAGTGCGGCGGACACGGCCGGCTCGAAGCCCAGCGCCAGCAGCGTCAGGTCGGCCTGGAGGGCGAAGTCGGTGCCGGCGAGCGGCTCGGGCCTCAGGCCGGCGGGGGATTCGAGCCAGCGGACCTGGCGCAGCTGCAGCTCGTTGCCGTCGCCGTGGCCGTTGATCTGGTGCGTGGCGACGCCGAAGTGCTGGCGGATGGCGGTCGAGCGGGCGTGCGTGGGGTCGGTCGCCAGGGCCTCGGCCGGGCGAATCTCGACCTGGTGGACCTCGGCGGCGCCCTGGGCCAGGGCGGTCTCGGCGCAGTCGGCGCCGGTGTCGCCGCCGCCGATCACGACGACGCGCTTGCCCTTGGCGTCGATGGCGGCCTCGGCGGGCACGGCCACGCCGGCGCCGCGGGCGTTGTGCTGGCGGAGGTAGTCCAGGGCGAAGTGGATGCCCGCCTTCTCGCGTCCGGGCACGGCCAGGTCGCGGGGGCTGGCGGCGCCCAGGGCCAGCAGCACCGCGTCGAAATGCTCGCGGAGCTGCGCGACGGGCACGTCCTTGCCGATCTCGGTACCGGTGCGGAACTCGACGCCCTCGCCCTCGAGCTGGGCGAGCCGGCGGTCGAGCAGGTCCTTGTCCATGCGGAAGTCGGGGATGCCGTACCGCAGCAGGCCGCCCGGACGGGGGTCTTTCTCGAAGACGGTGACGCCAGGGCCCGCCCGCGCGAGTTGCGGGGCGGCCGTCAGGCCCGCCGGCCCGCTGCCGACGATGGCGACCTTGCGCCCGGTGCGTTCGGCCGGGGGGGCGGGCTGGATCCAACCCTCGGCGAAGCCGCGGTCGGCGATCTCGCGTTCGATCGAGCGGATCTGCACCGGGTAGCCGCGGACGGCGTGCTTGCACTGGCTCTGGCAGGGGGCCGGGCAGAGCGTGCCGGTGAACTCGGGGAAGTTGTTGGTCTGGTGGATGCGGTCGCACGCCTCGCGCCACAGGCCGCGGTTGGCCAGGTCGATCCACTCGGGGATGGCGTTCTCGAGCGGGCAGCCGGCCTCCTGGCAGCGGGGGTTCTGGCAGCTCATGCAGGCGGGGCTGGACAGGCGGGTCAGGGCCTGGCGGTAGTCGGCGGGGCTGGCCGGGGCGAACTCGGCGACCAGGGCCTCGTAGCGGTCGCGGTGACGCAGGCGGGCCTTGGCGAAGGCGCTGGGCATCTTGCGGAGCCACTTGGCCCGGCGGACCAGTCGCAGCATCCAGGGCAGGGCCCAGAACTCCAGGTGCACGGGGCGCCCGCGGAGGCTCGTGCGGACCGGCAGCAGGTGGCGGTAGCGGACGCGGTCGCCGTTGGCGGGGTTGACGCCGTACTTCTCGCGGTCGCGGGCGTACTTCTCGGGGCTGGTGGCCAACTCGGCGGTGAAGACGGCGTCCTTGATGAGCATGGCGTCGGCGAGGTTGTGGATGACGGCCTGCGTGGCGGCGTAGCTCTGCTGGGCGTTGTCGTGGCCGAAGACGCGGCGCACGCCGGCGGCGTAGCGGGCGGCGTAGTCCAGCCCGTCCCAGCGCATGCAGTCGTAGAGGCGGACGACGAAGTCGCGCTTGGCGCGGTCGTCCAGGCCGGCCATCGCGTCGAGGCTCTCCATCGCCAGCGTGTGCAGGGCCTTGTCGCGGCCGGAGGATCGGCCGAAGCGGCGGATGGTCCAGCGGCAGCGTTCCTCGAGGGTTTCGCGCCAGCCGGTGCGCTGCGGGGCGCCCTGGAACAGGCTGGGGCTCTGGCAGAGCTTTCGGCCCATTTGGAAGGCGGTGAGGTTCTTGCGGGTGTCGGCGCGGATGGTGTCTTTGATGGCCCAGACCATCGCGTGGTAGCTGACGGGGATCAGCCCGCGCTGGAAGGCGAAGCCGACCATCATGATGTTGGCGAAGATCTTCGAGCCGAGGTACTTCTCGCAGAAGTGCGAGATGTCGCGGGCGAGGTAGTCGTCCTCGCGAGTGTGGTCGCGGAGGATGCGTTCGAGGGCCTCGGGGTTGAAGTCGCCCCGGCCCATGATGCCAGGGATGGTCTGGATCTTGTGGGTGTTGATGACGGCGGCGGTGCGGTCGGGGGTGGCGACTCGGCTTCGGCTGCGGGGGTCGAGGGCGCGGGTGGCCTCGAGGATGTCCACGCCGAGCAGCAGGTCGGCCTGGCCGTAGCCGATGGTGCCGCTGGCGGGCGTTTCGCCGTGGCTGAAGATGACCTGGCTGTGGACGCCGCCGTTGCGGATGGCCAGGCCCTTCTTGTCGGTGAAGACGACGTGGTAGCCTTCCTTGTGCCCTGCGCGGACGAGGATGGAGGTGGCCAGGCCGATGCCCATGCCGCCGACGCCGGCGAGGTAGCACTGCCAGCGCTGGTCGAAGCTGCGGGCGGGCGGCTCGGGGATGTTGTCCAGGTCCAGCTCGGGCAGGCGGCTGCGGGGGGTGGCGCTGCGTTTGACGGTGACCTGCTCGAAGCTCCAGCACGCGCCGATCCGCTCGCAGGCGCCGTCGTTGACGCAGCCGGTGATGTCGGTGGCCATCTTGGGGCCGTAGTCGGTTTCGACGTGGCGCAGGCCCGGACAGCCCGTCATCTCCGCGCAGGCCAGGCAGAAGCGGCAGACCTCCGGGTTGATGTTCATGTGCGTGGCGACCGGCAGGAAGCCGCGCTGGCGGACGGTCTCGCGTTCCTCTCGGCGGCGGCGGCGGGTGCGGGTGATGCCGCACTCTTTCTCGGCGATGACGACCTTGACGCCGTCGGCGAGGAAGAGCTCTTCGAGCATCGTCTTGTAGGCCCGCCGGTCGGAGGGGTCCATGCGGCGGATGGGCACGGCGTTGTTGCCGGCGATCCCGTGGACGATCTGCTCGATGTCCTGGCAGGCGGTGGGGTCGCCCAGCATGTCGTACTCGACGCCCGGGGTGGGCTGGTGACCGGTCATGGCCGTGGTCGAGTTGTTCAGGATGATGAAGGTGATGTCCTGGCCGAGCTTGATGGCCTGGCTGATGGCGATCTGCCCGGAGTGGAAGAAGGTCGAGTCGCCCATGAACACGACCTGCTTGTTGGTCACGAACGGGTCCATGCCCGAGCCGGTGCCCCCGCCGAGGCCCATGCCCGAGTAGTTGTGCATCAGCTCGGTGTTGGGCGGGAACATGAGCATGGTGTAGCAGCCCGTGTCGCCGTGGAACAGCAGGTCGACGGGCCCGCGGTTGTGCACCGAGCGCATGTAGTGGGGGTTGCCGAAGCGCTTGCGGATCTCCAGGCAGACGTTGGCCGAGTCGCGGTGGGGGCAGCCCTGGCAGAAGCTCGGCAGGCGGGGGGGCAGCTTGCCCAGCTCGGCCTCCGCGACGCTGGTGGCGGCGAGGATGGCCTCGGCGCGGTCGAGGCGGGCGAGGCTTCCCTCGTCGAGCAGCTCGTCGCCGAGCTTGCGCAGCAGCGGGCCCAGGCGCTCCATCAGCCCCGAGGGGTGCAGGCCGCGGGTCGTCGGCAGGCCCGACAGGCCGAAGGGGAAGCTCTTGCCCCACAGCTCGACGTCGGCCCAGCTCTGGCCCGCCTGGCGGTCGGCGGTGAGGATCTCGGCGACCTGCTCCTCGATGAAGCCGCGCCGCTCCTCGACGACGACGATGCGGGTGCACTGGCGGGCGAGCTCGCGGACGAGGGCCTCGTCGACCGGGTAGCTCATGCCCAGCTTGAGGATGGGCAGTCGCCCCAGCAGGCCCAGCTCGTCGAGCACCTGGCGGAGGTAGCCGTGCGCCAGGCCGCTGGTGATGAAGCCCACGCCGACCCGACCCGTCGTGACGGGGTGCTCGAGGCGGTTGAGGCCCAGCTCGGCGGCGACGCGCTTGGCGCGGTCCAGCCGCGGGGCGATCAGCTCCTCGCGCTGCCAGGTGCGGGGGGGCAGCAGGACGAACTTGTCAAGGTCGATCTGGCGGGTGACCATCGCCTGGGGGGTCAGGGTGTTGAGCTCGGGGAACTGGTTGGGCCGGCAGTGGACCGTGCCGCCGCCGTCGGCGAGGTTGTTGGTCAGCACGTAGCCGACGTAGAGGTCGGCGCCGCGGCTGAGCTTGAACGCCAGGTCGACGTAGTCCTTGATCTCCTGGGGACTGGCCGGCTCGACGGTGGGGATGAACAGGTGCTTGGAGATGTATCGGCTGTCCGAGGGCACCTGCGTGGAGTCGCTCCACGGGTCGTCGCCGTAGACGATGACCGCCCCGCCATCGGGGTGGGGGCCCGACTGGCTGCCCAGGGCCAACGCGTCGGCCGCCACGTGCACGCCGACGCTCTTCATGCAGATCAGCCCGCGCACACCCGCCACCTGCGAGCCGTTGAGCATGGCGGCCGCCAGGGCCTCGTTATTGTTCACGACCGCCCGGATGCCCTTGTCCGTGAGCAGGTCTTTGACCAGCGCCCAGGCGTCGAAGAAGCCGGCGATGGGGCTGCCGGGGTAGCCGCCCATCAGGTGCAGGCCGCCCTCGACCTCCAGGCAGCCCTTCAGCAGCAGCTCGTTGCCCGTGAAGACCTCGGGGCCCTGCTCGGTCAGAAATCGCGGATCGACTTTCATTCGGGGCATTGTAGTAGATCGGGGGGGTGGAAAAAACCATCTTTCAGGGGGCCCGAGGCCGTAGGCCGGGCCGAGCCGAGCGAGGCCCGGCAGGGGCGCAGGCCCGCTCCGCCTGGGCAATATGGAGTGCGGCGACAACGTCGCCGCTTTGGCTGGTCTTGGCGCCGTCGAGCCAAAGCGGCGATTCCATCGCCGCACTCCATACGCCCCAGGCACCCGCTGCCGCTGCGCCCCAGCC
>JAWLCG010000245.1:0-7779 GCA_041687295.1 Phycisphaerae bacterium
ATTCCATTTTCGATTTCTGATTTTTGATCTTCGATTTTTGGGCGATCCCCCGGGCGCCGCGACGCGAGTTGCGGCGCCCGGTCCTTTGCGCCCCTCTCCAAGCCCACGGATGGAGCGGCGAACGACAGTGAGTCGCGCAATCCGTGGGGGTCCTGCAAGATAGCGCCCCCCGCAGCCCGGCGCCCCCGCCCGCAGCCCCGACTGGTCTGTCCCCCCGTTCGGCGCGTACAGTAATACAAGGAAACCACAACACCAACGGGGGACGGCTCATGGCGGAGGAATGGTACTACCTCAAGGGCGACCAGCAGGTCGGGCCCGTGTCGCGCGAGGGCATGGACGAGGCGCGCCGCCGCGGGGAGCTGACCGACGCGACCTACGTCTGGCGCGAGGGCATGGACCAGTGGCAGCCGGCCGGGCAGGCGGAGGGACTGCTCGCCGGCGGTGCGTCGGCCGTGCCGGGCCCCTACCCCACCGCACCGCCGGGCCCGGCGTCCGACAGGCCCCTCCAGCCGCCCCCGCAGGCCGGGGGATACCCCGTCGGCATGCCGCCGACCACCGCGGCCCGGCCCAACGTGCCGGGGGCGACCGCGTCGCTCGTCTGCGGCATCATCAGCCTGTTGTGCATCGGCATCGTCCTGGGGCCCGTGGCCATCTTCATGGGCCTCGGCGCCCTGCGCCGCCTGAGAGAGGCCCCCGGTCAGTTCTCCGGCGGGAGCCTGGCCAAGTGGGGCATCGGCCTGGGCATCGCCGGCACCGTGCTGCACCTGCTGGGCCTGATCTTCATCTGGCTGCCCCGGCTGACCCAGTCGGTTGGGCCTTGACGGCGATGGGACATTGGCGTCTACTGAACGCATCCGCCCCCGGCCCGCCGCGGGCAGGTCTGGTCCCGTTCAGGAGACGCGTCGTGACACAGGAGTGGTACTACATCCGCGACGACCAGCAGATTGGCCCCGTTGGCCAGCAGCAGATGGTCGAGGGGCTCGACAGCGGCCTGATCGCCCCCGGCACGCAGGTGTGGACCGAGGGGCTGGCCGACTGGACACCCGCCGGCCAGCTCGACCAGCTCCGCCAGGCGTCGCGCGTCCTGGCCAGCGCGCCCCCGCCGGCGCCGTCGAGCGTGGCCTACCCCGCCCTCGCCTGCGCCGCCCCGCGAGACAACGCCCCCGGGGCGGTCGCCTCGATGGTCCTGGGGATCCTGGCCCTGGCCTCGCTGTCGGCCTGCGCGCCGCTATGCATCATCCTGGGGCCCCTGGCCGTCCGGTACGGCTACCGCGCCCGCCGGTCCGTCCGGAACAGCCCCGACGCCTACGCCGGCCGGGGCATGGCCATCGCCGGCCTGATCATGGGCTGGATCGCCACCGCCATCGGCATCGCCGGCCTGATCGCCCTGGCCGTCTTCATCGCCGTCGAGCACCTCTAGCCCCTCACCCGATCGCCCCGGCGGGCCCCTTCTTCCGGAGCCCCGAAGGGGGCGCCTCTGCTTGGGGCGTCGGACCGTCAGTCGGACCGGCCAACGGTCCGAGGGGGGCGAAAAAATGCGACGGCCCCCGCGAGGGAGCCGCCGCACTCGAGTCTCCAGTCGTATGGGTGATTGACTGGATTGACGGGGCAGCCGCCTGAGCCAGGCCGGTCTGCCCCCACGCCTATAGTCTACCACATGCGCCGCCGCAGGGCCAACCCGCCCAGCGCCAGCAGCGCCAGGGCCGTCGGCTCGGGCACGGCCGAGTGGGCTCCCCAGCCCGACAGCAGGCGGGAGAGGTCGCGGTCGTCGACCACGCCGCTGGCGTCGAAGTCGCCGCCGACCCAGCCGCCGGGCTCGCCCCAGGACGCCAGCAGCCGCGCCAGGTCGCGGTCGTCCAGCCGGCCGTCCAGGTCGGCATCGCCGGCCACCAGCCGCTTGGGCTCCCCGCCGTTGCGGTAGTAGAGGTTCAGGCCATTCAGGTCCACCCGCGAGCCGGGGTTCAGGATGAGCGTGTCGACGTACAGGGCCTCCGGGGTCTGACTGAACCGCTGGTTGGTCCAGCGATCATTGAGTTTCACGTAGCCGGGGCCTTCCTCGCCGCCGACCTGCAGCGTGCCCAGGGCGAAGTTCGAGACCCACCCGCTGGACCGGGCGCCGGCGTCTATTCCGGGCGCCTCCACGATGGAAAGCCGCCCCCCGGAGCCCTCGACGATCAGGTGCAGGTCGGCCAGGAGGGTCGTTTCGAAGGGCTCTATGAGGAAGAGGTCCAGATCCCCGCCCTCCACCAGGTGCATGCGCTGGCCGGAGGCAATGTCCAGCTGGGCCCCATCGTAGAGCCGCAGCTTCTCTGAGACGTACGGCTCGGCCCCTTCGGGCAATGTCAGGACGCCAGTGCCACGGACCGACAGCGCCGGCAGCCGCCACTGGGCCGGGGCCGCCGTCAGCGTGGCCCGGGCACTGACGTTGAGGTAAACTACCTGCAGTTCTCCGCCGCTCCAGGTGAAGTCGTGGGCCACGTCCAGGTAGTTGGCCTCCATCGTGCCGCCGGAGAGCTCGCTGGCCAAGCTCGGCCCGCCCGCCAGGGGCATGGGAATATAGAGTTTGCGGGCCATGAGCGTGCCGCCGCTCTGGTGGATTTCCCCCTTCAGGGAGTCCAGGTCTACGTAGCCGTCGATCATCTCCAGGCGGCTCAGCGTCAGATCACCGCCCGACAGACTGCCATACCACCCCCAGAAGGGCTTCTGCACCATCTGGTAGCGCAGAGACGTTTCGACGGTGCCGGCCACGTGGACCGTCCCGCCGCTCTGCTGCAGCCAGCCCACGCTGCGGTACTCCGTGGGGGTCAGCGTCAGGTCCCCGCTCTCGATCAGGAAGTCGGGCTCAGGCCCCTGGCCCGTTCCGGAGATGCGCCCCACGGTGACCGGCTCAGAACTGGCATCCAGAACAAACTGCGAGCCGGGGTGCACCGTCATGGACCCTAGCGTCAGGTCGCCCCCGGACACGTCGAAGACCGCTTGGTCCCCATCGGTCGCACCGATACGGAGCTCGCCGATGACCGACTCCCCCCTGGAGTGAACGAACCGGGCATCGTCGGTCAGCGTGACCTGCCGGGCGGCCAGGTAGCCGCCCCAGTTACCCGACCGGTCGTCGGAGACGATCAGGGCCCCCTCGCCCAGCTCGGCCCGGCCGTCGTGGCCGACGAGCAGGCCGCAGGGCAGGTCGATGCCGTGGCCCTCATCGGCAGTCAGGCCGCCGGAGAGGTCCACGTAGTCGTCGATGGCCCCCCGCGCGTAGACGGCCTGGCCCGACTCGATCACCAGGGGTGCGCCCGCGGTGTGGACGATGCCGCTGCTGAAGACCGAGCCGAACAGGGCCCCGAGGTCCTGGCCGGGCTCCACGACCAGCAGCGAACGGTTGCCCAGGGCCAGGTGGGTGTTCTGAGTCCCGAGCAGCGTGGCGTGGGTGAAGTCGAAGATACCCCGTCTCCCGCCGAGCGTGCGGGCCTGGCCGCCCAGGTCCAGCGTGCCGCGGACCCGCAGGCCGTGACGGATGTCCAACGTGCCGCCATCGGCCAACAGGGCCGAATCCGCCGCCACGTCCAGGTGGTCCATCCCCGCCCGGCCCGCGTCGAGTTGGAACGTCGAGCCGTTCTCGACCGTCACCATGCCCAGGCTGGCCAGGCCGCCCGTCTGGATCCACTGGCCCGGACCGGCCCCGAACAGGAATGAGTCCTCATAGCGGCCCACGTGGAGCTGGTCGGTCTCCGCCAGCCCGCCCCGCAGCTCATAGAGGCCGCCGTTGGCCACCCACAGGTCCCGATCCGACCAGAACGACCCGCCCAACTGCTCGAACCGCCCCTCCAGGTTCGAGGCGGGGTAGCTCGGAAAGCCACCCAGGATCCGCAGTTCCCCGTCAGTCAGGCGGTAGATCGCATCCCCCTTCACCCACAGGTCAGCAGCCTCGTGCAGGCCGGCCTGATGGTCAAAGGTCCCGCCGAACAGGTGGGTGCCCTGGGTCAGGAGGACTCCTCCGCTCAACTGGTAGCGGTTGTCGGGTGAGGTGCCCATGGCCAGGGATCTCACGCGCAGCGTCGCCTCCTCCTGCCACACCTGCCCGAACGGATCCTCCAGGGGTGGCGGAAAGGCGCTGCCCACCCTCAGCGAGTTTGCCTGGGCGGCGCCGGGCGGTATGTGGGCCACGCCGCCGAAGTCGATCTCAGCGCGGTCCTCCGCATCCGGCACGCCCAGCGACCAGTTGGCCGGGTCGAACCAGTCGGCCGGCTCGCCGGCCGGGCCCTGCCAGATCGTGGTCTCGGCCGACCAGGCCGGCACCCCCACAGCCCCCAGAGCCACGGCCATCGCCAACCACATGCAAGTCACGCGCGCACTTTGAGCCCTAACCATTGAACTGCTCCTTTCGCACACAACCCGCGCAGACGTGGAGCGGCCGGCCCGGCATAGGGGCGTTCGTATCGATAAGAGTGGATCAGACTGGGGCGATGGGCGGTTCAGGATCGGTGATCAACATGGACGAATCAGTAACAGGAATCAAATACCAGCAAGCCCCTGCCAGCGCATCGGTTATGCCCACAGCCCCTTTGCCCGTATGCCTGGTACTATCCTAAGCCCGCACGGCGGACCCGTCAATGCGGAAATGGAGAATCCTCGGGGTTTGCGCCCGCGCAGACGCACGCCCCGCCGGTCGGGTCTGAGGGGCGGGGCGTGAGAGTCGTCGCGGGCGGCCCGGACCGTCTTGCACCTGGACCTACGGGTACGTTGTGCCTTGAGATGAACGGCCCGGCCCGATGCCCACGGATGGCAATCCGTGGGCTTGGGCAGGACCCTCGGCCAACCCACAGGCGCAACCGCAAACCGGTCTAGAGGGCGGCCAGGCGGTTGGCTTTTTCCTGGGCGAGCAGGGCGTCGATGAGTTCGTCGAGCTCGCCGGCGAGGATGGGCTGGAGATTGGCGTTGTAGCCGATGCGGTGGTCGGTGCAGCGGCTCTGGGGGAAGTTGTAGGTGCGGATCCGCTGGGAGCGGTCGCCCGAGCCGATCATGCTCTTGCGGGCGGCGGCCTCTTTGCTCAGCTCGGCCTGGCGGAGCTGGTCCTCGACGCGGGCGGCGAGGATGCGGCGGGCTTTGGCGCGGTTCTTGTGCTGGCTCTTCTCGTCGCGCATCGAGACGGTGATGCCGGTGGGCAGGTGCTCCAGGCGGATGGCGGACTCGACCTTGTTGACGTTCTGCCCGCCGGGGCCGCCGGCTCGGCTGGTGTGTTCGAGGACGTCCTTGTCCCAGTCGATGTGGACACTGATCTCCTCGCGCTCGGGCAGGACGGCGACGGTGGCGGCGGAGGTGTGGATGCGCCCCTGCTGCTCGGTCTCGGGCACGCGCTGGACGCGATGGCCGCCGCCCTCGAAGGCCAGCTCGCGGTACACCCCGGGGCCGTGGAAGTTCAGCACCACCTCGCGCAGACCGCCCAGCTCGGTGGGGCTGGCCGAGAGGGTCTCGACCTTCCACCCGCGGCGCTCGGCGAAGCGGCGGTACATCTCCATCAGGTCGCGGGCGAACAGGGCGGCCTCGTCGCCACCGGTGCCCGCGCGGATCTCCATCACGACCGAGTCGATGGTGTCCTCGTCGCTCATCACCAGCGAGCCCTTGATCTGCTCGAGGGTGGCCTCGGCCTTTTCGCGCGACTCGTCGTAGTCGGCCTGGGCCAGATCGCGCATCTCGGGGTCTTCCTCGACGTCGGTGAGCATGGCGTGGGCCTGCTGGGCCTGCTGGCAGAGGCGGCGATACTCCTGGTAGGGCACGACGATCTTGCCGAGGCGGGCGTGCTCCTTGCCGATGGCCATCATCCGCGAGGGGTCGCGGGCGATGTCCGGGTCGCTCATCTGGCCGGTGAGCTCTTCGTGGCGCTGGGCCAGCTCGTCGAGCTTGGCGATCAGGTTGTCGATGGGTTCAGCCATGGGCTCCGTGGGGGTAGGAGGGAAATCCGGGCCGCGGGCGTCGCCCGGCGGGCCACCTCCGGACGTACAGACGCCGACCGTGGACCTCAAGAGCCCTGTCGGTCGGCGTCAGGAGTGGGGGGAGCTACTTCTTGTTGTCCTGCTTGGCCTTGGCGAAGTAGTCGCCGCCGAACTTGCGCTGGAACTTCTCCACGCGGCCCGCGGCATCGACGAACTTCTGCTTGCCCGTGTAGAACGGGTGGCAGACGCCGCAGATGTCCACGCGGATGTTCTTGGCCGTGCTGCGCGTGGGGAACTTGGCGCCACAGGCACAACTGGCTTCGATCTCGTGGTAGGCGGGATGGATATCCGACTTCATGGTTCGACCTCGAATCCTGGTAGTTTCCGGTGCAGACACACCGCCGGCGCGGCGGAAACGCATTACTTTACACGTTCCGCCGCCGCAGGCAAGGGGAAAATCGCCGCTGGAAGGTCC
Source organism: Phycisphaerae bacterium (assembly GCA_041687295.1). Classification (GTDB taxonomy): domain Bacteria; phylum Planctomycetota; class Phycisphaerae; order SM23-33; family FEN-1343; genus JAWLCG01. The sequence goes on from JAWLCG010000245.1 coordinate 6,403, forward strand.
AATCGCCGCCGCCGCCACGACCGTAGGCCGGGTCGAGCGAAGCGAGGCCCGGCAACGTCGTCGTCAAAGCGCCCAACTGCCGTCTTTGTGCCGTCGAGCCAAAGCGGCGTCAAGGCCGCCGCACTCCATACTGCCCGAGTGGCGTGGTTGCGGGTCTAGCGGACGAAGTCGCTCAGCAGGCGGACCATCTCGGGCATGCGGTCGCCCAGCAGGATCAGCGGGCCGACGATCAGGACCGTCGAGGCCAGCACGAAGCTCACCGCCATGGGCGTGGCCTCGGTTTCGACCTGGCCCAACTCGCGGGCGAGCTCGGCCTCGAAACGCCGCCACGCCTCCCGGCGGGCCGGGTCGGCGTCCTCCAGCGTCAGCGAGACGCTCTGCAGGATCGGGAAGGCCGACACCCGCAGGTAGCTGCTGCCGTCGACGAGCCAGCCCGCCCCTTGCCGGCAGGCGTCGAAGCCCGCCCGGGACAGGGCCCGCTCAACCCGACTCGACAACGCGTCAAGACCCAGGTTGTACACGGCCCACGCCTCGTAGCGACGCGGGGCCAGCAGGGCGATAATCCCCACAGATGCCAGTAATACGACGATCACGACGAACAGGTTCGCCCCCAGCCAGCCCAGCAGCGGCACGGCCGCCAGGGGGCTCAGCGACGCGATCAGCAGCGCGAAGTCCGTCCGGCCCGACAGCAGCTGCGGGCGGCGCTGGCTGTTGAGCAGCCCCAGCACCAGGAAGTAGACCGCCACCGGAATCACCACCAGGGTGATCTGCAGCGACAGCTCCAGTTGCCAGGTTCCCAGCATGGTTCCCTCACGCCTTGCGTCCCTTCCAGTTTACTCCAGGGCGCTCGGCTCGGCAACCTTGCGGTAGCCCAGGGCGTGGATGATCTCCAACACTTCGGTCCAGGTCGGGAAGGGGCGGTTGTTGACCTTCTTGTACTCGTTGATGGCCAGGACGAACTCGAACTGCTCGTCGGTCATCTCGCCCTCTTCAGCGCTGCGGCGCGAGTCGCTGCGGCGGCGCCCCGGCCCGCGACGGCGGTCCAGGCCCAGCCGACGGTCGACGACGCTCTCGCGGCGCTCGGGGCCGGTGTAGTCGGGGTCCTGGCCCTTACGGCGGTCGGCGCTCTTGCGGCGCTCGGTGCGCTCGCGGCGATCCAGGGTGGCACTGGGGGTCTCGTCCGGGGTCTCGATGGGTTCTTCGGTCATGGCTCGCTCCTGCAGGGATGGGGCCGTTGCGTACTCTCATCCCCTCTATCGACCAATCCGCGGGCGGCTTTGATTAGGGATGGTCCCATATAGCCCCGGCATGCCCGGGGTCTTTGAATGGAGACAGAGAGGCTCGCCACAGTATCCCTGTAGGCCGGACGCAGTCCGG
>JAWLCG010000246.1:0-7759 GCA_041687295.1 Phycisphaerae bacterium
GGTCGACGTGGACGCTCGGCCCAAGCCCACGGAATGCCTTCCGTGGGCATCGGGGCGGGCCGTCCCCGGCGTGGCCCAGTGCACCCGCACGTCCGACGGTCAAAGGGTCTGGAAGATGCGCCGTGACTTTGTCAGATCCTCCATTCGTGCCATTCGTGTCGATCGCCCTTTCGGCCCTGGTAGGGCCGCTCTGTGTGTCCCTGCACGACAGGCGGACCGCCCTTTTGGAGTGCGGCGGCAACGACGCCGCTTTGGCTGGCTTGGTCGTAGGCGATCCAAAGCGGCGTCAAGGCCGCCGCACTCCATACGGCGCTCGCGCCCTGGGCCTCCATTGGTTGGTGCGACTGACGAGCCGGCGCCGGAAGACGTGGCTACGAACGCCGTAGCCACGGCACCCGGACGGTCCTTGGACTTGTGTAGATATGACAGGACTGCCATCCGTAGGCATCTCGGCCGGGCGTTCCATTGTGCGGCACAACGCACTGGAAGAACCGCCTACGGCTCGGGCCGATCGGCGGCGGGGGGTTGGCCGGCGGCGCGGGTGATCTGCCAGGTGAGGGCGTAGGTCTTGAGGGCGTCGGCGTAGCGCGAGCGGATGGGCCGGGCTGAGCCCTCGCGGATGGCGTCGATGAAGGCCTGGTCCTCGCTCTGGTAGGGGTCGTCGTCACCGCAGTCGAGCCACTCGACGGCCTCCTGGCCGGGTCGGCGGACGCCCAGGCGGCACTGGCCGTAGGGGTCGCTCAGGATGGCCCGCAGGCCGTCGCCCCAGACCTCCAGCTCGGCCGCGTAGCTCCGCCCGTGCAGCAGTGTGCCGTGCGAGAGCGACCCCAGGGCCCCGCTGGCGAAGCGCCAGTGCGCCAGCGTCGCGCGGGGGTGGCGGTTCTCGGGCGGCACGTCGGCGTCGATGGTCCGCCCGTCGCCCAGCAGCGGCGTGTCCCGCAGCAGCCCGGCCGGGTCGGCCGCGGCGATGGCGACGGCCTGCACCGTCTCCAGGTTGGCCTCGCCGCAGAGGTAGCGGGCCAGGTCCACGAAGTGCGTCGCCTGCTCGACGATGGGCCCGCCGCTCTGCTGGACGTCCCACCAGGCGCGCTTGGCGATCTCGCTGTAGGCGCAGTCGTAGCGGGCCAGGAACACGCGGGGACCGCCGGGGGTCTCGTCGAGCAGATCCCGCAATTGCTGCACAGCCCGCGAGTAACGGAACATATACCCCACGCTCACCAGCACGCCGGCCTCGTCGAGCTCGCCGGCGAGGTGCTCCAGCTCGGCCGGTGCCGCCACGCCCAGGGGCTTCTCGACGAGCATGTGCACGCCCAGGCCCGCCAGGGTCAGCTCGATGTCCAGCGGCGGCACCAGCCCGCCGTGGGCGTTGGGCGGCAGGCCGACGATGGCTGCGTCAGGCCGTTGGGCCCGGACCATCTCCCGCCAGTCGGCGTAGGCCCGCCTGTCGCGCCACGCGGAGGCATGTCGGCCCGCCTGCCGGGCCTCCAGGGCTGCGCGGGCCCGGCCCAGATCGGGGTCGGCCACGCCCACACACTGCACGCCCGCGATCCGCTCGAATCGGCTGGCGTGGTCCCAGGGCCCCTCGCCCCCGCCGAAATTCACATTGCCCGCCCCAATGAAGACCACCCGAACCTCATTCATGCGACACCTTTCAGATCTTTGATTTTTGGTTTGGGATTTTTGATCTTACACCCCCGGGCGCTGCCTCGCCAGCCCAACGCTCGCCCTGCCGGCGGGCGCTGCCCACCAATCGAAAACGGATCCAATCCCAACCAGTTGGCGGGAAGAAGCAGCCTGGGGCTCTGCCCCAGACCCCGGGATTTACCGCTTTCGGGCCACCAGCAGAGAACAACGGGCCCCACCTCCAGCAGAGGTCGCCCGTGTTGTACGGCCATCCGGACGGCGTTCGAGTCGCACGGCCGCGTCGCCCGATCCTCCGCCAGGGCCGCCCAAGGAACGCCGCCTATGCTGGTGGCCCTAAAGCGGTAAATCCCGGGGGTTTGGGGGCTGGCCCCCATTCTGTGTCGTCAGCTGTTTGGGAGGAGAGCCAGAAACCCAAAGTCCCTACGCCGTCTGCGGCGTCTGGACCATGGTGAGGAAGTTCTCCTCGGCGGAGCTGGGCGACTTGCCGCGCCGGCGGAGGATGCCCAGTGGACGGCTCCAGCGGGCCCCGCCGCGCAGGGCGGCCGACGCCAGGCCGCCTCGGCTGACCTCGTCGCGGATGCACGCCAGCGGCAGGATGCTCAGCCCCGCACCGATCTCGACGGCCCGCTTGATCGTCTCAACGTTATCGAACTCCATGCGAATGTTGATGTTAACGTGCGCAGACCGCAGCAGCTTGTCGATCTGCCGGCGGGTGGGAATGTCCGGGGCGAAGGCGACGAAGTCCTCCCCGTCCAGCTCGGCCGGGTCCACCCGCTCGCGCCCGTCGAGGCGATGGCCACGCGGCACGGTCACCACCAGCGGGTCGGTCGCCAGCGGGATCACCTCCAGGCTCCGCTGCGGCTCGGGATAGGCCACCACGCCGAGGTCCATCTGCCCGTTGGCGACGGCCGAGTAGATCCGGTTGGCGTGCTCGAACTCCATCCGCACGTTGACCTCGGGGTGCTCGCGGAGGAATCGGCGGATGTAAGGGTCGAGCTGGTAAAGGCCTACGCTGTAGATTGTGCCGATCCGCAGCACGCCCCGCACGGCATCGGCGGCGGTGCGGACCTGGCCCTGCAGCGACTCCCAGCGGCGGAGGATGTCCTTGGAGCCCTCGTACAGGGCCCGCCCGGCCTCGGTGGGCCCGGCCAGGCCGCCGCCGCGATGGATCAGCTGGACCTGCATGTCCCGCTCGAGCTTGGCCAGCTGCTGCGAGACGGCCGACTGGCTGATGTAGTTGATCTGGGCGGCCTTGGAGAAGCTGCCCGTGTCCACCAGGTCGCAGAAGGTCTTCAGCACGTCGAAATTCATGCCGTGTCCTCGACTTAAAGCCACCGCCGCGGCCAGTCCGGGCGCAGCAGAGGTTATAGCCCTGATCGTAGCTGTAAGAAATCATAATAGCATGAGACGCCCCGGGCGCAAAGGCGCTGTCCCGGGCAAGTCGGAGAAGAGAGACGCGGCGACGACCTTGTGCGCAAAAAACCTCCGGGACCCAAGGTTCGCTTGAGCCCCGGAGGCTGCCACGGCTGGCAGACAGCCGTTATCCGGGTCGGCCCGGGCGGGCCGATGTCGTTCGGTGGCCTTGGAGTATATCGGCCAATTCCGGAGCCTGTCAACGCGACTTCCGGCCCCGCCCGGGGCCGGGCCCGGCTAAGCCCTGTCGCCACCACGGGCTGCGAAGAATCGCACCAGCCTGTTTTTTTTGCCCTCAGTCCCGCCGGGCGCGTGGGACCGTAAGTTCCCATAATGTAGCGGCTTGCGCCACATGGTTGCGTAACTATCGGCCCCTCAGGCGGATGGGCACCCGCCAGGGCCAAAGACGTGGCTGCACATGCCGCAGCCACGGCACCGGGGCGCTGTACGGGGTTCGCCAAGACCCCGGGCATGCCCGGGGCTATATGAAGAGCTACCCGACGTTGAGGCCCTGGAGGTACTCCTCGAGGGCCTGGCGGGCCTGTTCGAGCTGCTGGCGGAGCTCGTCGATCTGCCCGCGGGTCTGCTCGTAGGTGGTCTCCTGCTCGTCGAACTTCTCGACGTAGCGGCGGTAGACGGGGCTGTTGCGGTCCAGGACGGCCATGTTCTGGCGGATCCGCTCCTGCTCGCGCTCGATCTGCTTGAGGTCCTGCTCGCGGGCCTCGACCTGGCGGGCCAGGGCGGTCTGGCGGTTTTTCAGCTCTATCGCCCGGGCGAGGGCGTCGATCGCCTCGGGGCTCAGGCGGGCGTTTCGGCTGTACCAGAGCAGCTGGTTGACGTCGGTGGGCCCGATGGCGACGGCCTCGGTGACGATGCGCTGCTGGGCGACGGTGAGCTTCTCGGTCTGCCCGGCCGGCACGGCCAGGCGGAAGCGGTAGTGGCTGGGCGTCTTGCGCCAGGCGGTGGCGGGCTCGATCAGTTCCCAGTCGGCGGCGATGGGGTGCTCGACGACGAGCTGGCGGTCCTGGCTGTCGGTGTTCTCGAAGGTGTAGGTGCGGTCCTGGACGTGCTTGACCTGCAGCTGCAGCACGCCGCGGACGATCCTGGCCGAGAGGAACTGCCGGTCGCTCTTGCCGGGGCCGGGGTCGGCCTTGATCTTGAGGTCGACGGCGTAGCTGAGCAGCCTTTCGTCGCCGGGGGGCAGGTTGTCCAGCTGGGCGTCGCCGGCGTAGGTGCCGCCCGCGTAGATCGTGACCGGCCCGGCCAGCAGGTTCAGCTCGGTGTCGTTGGTCAGGAACAGGGCGTTGAGGGGGTGGTTGGCGAGGGTGTCGCTGTTGTAGAGGCTCATCTTCTCGCCGGCGACGTCCTGGTTGAGGATCGCCAGCATGGCCGATCGCTTGCGGGGCAGGGTCACCGGCTCGTCGAGGTGGTAGGCGAACAGCTCGCCGACGACCTCGCCCTGGGCCATGGCCGCCTGCTCGGCCAGCCCATTTCGGCCCGCCAGGCCGGCGCCGAAGGCCTTGTCCGCCTCCAGGGCGTCCATGGCCACGCCGGCCGACCGCAGGCGGCGGTTGGTGACCTCCGGGCTGGCCGCCATCGGGGCCGGGGCCCCCAGCGGGACCTTGGCCGCCCGCTCCTCGATCGCCCCGCGGTCCATCTGCGGGCGGACCCAGGCGTAGCGTTCCGGCTGCACGACGGGGCGGGGGATGTACAGCGGCTGGTAGAGGTCCTGGATGAAGCTGATGGGTCGGCCGCTGACCAGGCTCAGCTGTACGTCCGTCCAGTCGGCGTCGGAGGTGTTCTCGACGATGGCCCAGCCCTGCAGCAGGGGCTTTTCGGCTTCTTCACCATCGGGGGCCAGGCCGTTCTCGTCGTCCAGGACCAGGCGGTAGCTGGTCTTCCAGACGGGGGCCTCTATGATGTAGCCCAGGGCGGCGTCGCGCTGGCCGGCGCCGGGGAAGCGGACCTGCACGGTCTTGCGGTTGGTGTCGCGGCTCTGGGCCAGCAGCGTCAGGGCCTTGGCCAGTTCGGCCTGCAGCTGGTCGTCGACGAGCTCCAGGCTGCCGATCGACGCCAGCGGCAGCTGGACGATCGAGCCGGCCTCGGTGAGGATGTTGAGGCTCTCGACGGTAACCACCGCCGGCGGGTCGAGCAGCTGGCGGGTCTCGCTCTGGACGCCGAGGATCCGCCCGCGGACGTTGCCGGGGCCCTGGAGGATGACCTCGGCCCCCCGCAGCTGGTTGAGCAGCCGACCCAGCGACGGGTTGGCGCTGATGTCGACGCCGAAGCTCTGCAGGGCCCGCTCGAGCGGCTCGAGGCTGGCGTAGGTGACGGTGGGGGCCTCACCCTCGCCGGCCAGCACGACCAGGCTCTTGAGGATGTCGTTGATCTGCTCGGGGCGGAACTCCAGCGTCACCGTCGCGTCGCCGCTGACTTGCCCGGCGTGCGCGTAGTAGCCCACGCCGCTGCTGAACAGCACCACCTGCGTGAGGGGCAGCTCGGCGGCGTCGGCGGGCTCGGGCGGGGCGTCCTGGGCGGCGGCGGCCCCGGCCAGCCTCAGCAGGCACAGCGACAGGGCGATCAGGCGTTGCATGGCGGCTCTCCTTGCGGTTGGCGAACGGAATCGACAGCGGCGCCCCGGGGGCGCCCAGCCCCTTCTGATGCGCAGAGTCCCCGCCGGTTCCCTGAAGTAGGGTACGTGGGTTCTCGTCGAAGCGCAGCGCCGGCGAGGTTCCGCGTACCGCTGAACACGTCCAACGTCTTGATCTGCTCCGTATATAGCCCCCGGCTTGCCGGGGGTCTTCGAGGGCGTCTCGCGCCCCGGCCGGGAAGACCCCGGGCAAGCCCGGGGCTATATACAGAGCGGCGAAGCGAACCCGCCGCCCTACTTCGGCCCGTGCTGGGCGGCGAAGTCGGCCAGGGCCTTTTGGCCCGTCAGCACCCGCAGGCTGCAGACGTACAGGCGGGTCTCGCCGGGCTCGAGCATGTCCAGCCAGCCCCGCTCGCGGTCGACGCATCGGCCCTCGACGCCGCAGTTGCACGGCTCGATGCCGATGACGTACTCCCCGCCGGGGCCATAGTGCTGCCAGTTGGCCCAGCGGGGGAACTCGCGCTTCGAGAAGCTCACCGTCAGGCCCAGCTGGAGCTTCTCGTTGAGCAGGCCCACGTGGACGCGCCCGGTGTCGTCGGTCTGCGGGTCGATGTACGCGCAGGCCTCGCCGGGGCCGCGGTGGATGTCCAGGGGCGCCGGCACGGTTGTTTGGGGGTTTCGGCCCTCTTCGAACCAGGCCAGGCTGTCCTTGTCGCCGCGCGGGGTCAGCGTACCGCGGTAGACGATGCGGGCGCCCTCGTCCAGCAGGGGCCAGCCCAGGTTGATGTGCAGCAGCCAGGCGTGCGGGGCCGGCGCGTTGCCGCGGTTGATGAACTCGTCGCGGATGTGGATGACCGGCTGGCCCAGTTCGCCCTCGATGGTGCGGCGAAGCTCCAGGTTGGGCCCGAAGACCCGCGGCGTCCGCACGATGCCGGTGATGCTGAAGCCCATCCGCCCGCGGGCCGGGGCGGGGTGGTTGACGCTCTCGACGCTGGCCGGCGTGTTGGAGTGGTAGCCGTGCAGGCCCAGCTCGGCGCCCTCGTCGGTGCAGGGGGCGCCGGCGTTGAGCGGCCCGCAGCTGGTCACCAGGCCGCCGGGGAAGCTTCGCAGCCACTCCATGCCCGGGTGGTCGTAGGCCCGCTGCGGCGCGGTCGTTCCGCCGTAGCTCAGCCAGGCCAGGCTGTGGGCGTTGAAGAAGGCCTCGGCGATGTCCAGGCCGCGGTCGATGTTGACCTTGTACCGCAGGCCGCTGCCCGTGTTGACCCAGGCGATCCGCGTGGAACGCCCCAGGCCGTCGTCCAGCACGCTGGTCTCGATGCCGCCCACCTGGGCCGGGTTGATGTATCGAAGGGCCTGTCCGTTGTCTGCCATGGCGATGCCTCCGCGGGTCGAAGTCGCTGGTGGAGTCTCGTATCCCGCCAGAAGCCTACCCGCCCGCCGGCCGCTTCGCAACGCCGTAGGCCGGGTCGAGCGCAGCGAGGCCCGGCAGCGAAGGGGTAGCAGTGGCCCGTGGCCGGGACCCAGGGCTCCGCGGAGAGGCGCCAGGGGCCCCCGTGCCTCCCCATACAGCCCCGGGCTTGCCCGGGGTCTTCGAACTCGGCCGGCCGCCCCGGCCCTGGTCGCCGCAGCCCAGGATGCCGGGCCTCGCTACGCTCGAAGAGAGCCTACGGGCCTTCAGAACGCGCGAAACTCTTGACAACGCCCTGGGCGTCCCGTATTCTGGTGCGTCTATCGGCGGTCCCTGTGGGGGCCCAGACGGTGGCTGTAGCTCAGTTGGTTAGAGCACCTGGTTGTGGTCCAGGGGGTCGGGGGTTCGAATCCCCTCAGCCACCCGTACCCGACGAAAAGCCTCGCCCCCCGGCGAGGCTTTTTTGTTGCGCGATTCCTCCTCGGCAACCCGCGTCAGCCGCACGGCCGCCATCAGCGAGGGCTCCGCCGCCGGGCCCGGGCCTTGAGGTCCTCGAGGTCCAACTCCCGTACGTCGCCCCGCTCGGCCTGCTCCAGGCCCACAGCAATGTCGCGACGGAGATCGGCCAGGCGGACCCTGCGTAACTCATCCCACTCGTTCAGCAGTAGGGCGGGCACGGCCCGCCGACGATGGCGCCTGGCACC
>JAWLCG010000247.1:0-7737 GCA_041687295.1 Phycisphaerae bacterium
GCTTGACGTAGGGGGTCTCGCCACAGCCGGCGCAGGCACCGGAGTACTCGAACAGCGGCTGGCAGAGCTGGCTGCCCTTGACGGTGGCCAGGTTGAGCTTCGTGCGGTCCATCTCCGGCAGGCCCAGGAAGAACGCGTAGTTCTCCCGCTCCACGGCCCGCAGCGGGGCCTGGGGCTTCATGTTGATGGCCTTGTGGTTAGGGTCGGCCTTGCTCTTGGCCGGGCACACCTGCACACAGCAGCCACAGCCCGTGCAGTCCTCCGGGGCGACCTGGACGGTGAACTTCTGGCCGGCGAACTCCTTGCCCTTGGCGTCGGCGCTCTTGAAGCTCGCCGGGGCCTTGTCCAGGGCCTCGGGGGCGTAGGCCTTGATGCGGATGGTGGCGTGCGGGCAGGCGACCGAGCACTTGCCGCACTGGATGCAGATCTCCGGGTCCCACTCGGGGATCTCCAGGGCGATGTTGCGCTTCTCCCACTGAGTGGTCGCCGTCGGCCAGGTGCCGTCGACGGGCATCTCCGAGACGGTCACCGTATCGCCCAGGCCGGCCATGATCTTGGCCGTGACGTTGCGGACGAACTCCGGGGCCCGGTCGCTGACGACCGGGGGCATCTCGATGCTGCTGGAGGCCTGGGCGGACACCTTCACCTCGTGGAGGTTGGCCAGGGCCTCATCGACGGCGGCGAAGTTCTGCTGGACGATCTGGTCGCCCTTGCTGCCGTAGCTCTTCTTGATGGCCTGCTTGATCTGGGCGATCGCCTCGTCGCGAGGCAGCACGCCGCTGATGGCGAAGAAGCAGGTCTGCATGATCGTGTTGACGCGCCGGCCCATGCCGGTGTCCTCGGCGACCTTGTAGGCGTCGATCACGTAGAACTTGAGCTTCTTGTCGATGATCTGCTGCTGGACCTTGCGGGGCAGCTTGTCCCAGGCCTCGTCGGCGCCGTAGGGGGTGTTTAGCAGGAAGGTCGCCCCCTCGCGGGCGTTGGCGAGCATGTCGAACTTCTCGAGGAAGATCGTCTGATGGCAGGCCACGAAGTCGGCGTGGGTGACCAGGTAGGTCGAGCGGATGGCCTGGGGGCCGAACCGCAGATGGCTGACGGTGACGGCGCCGGCCTTCTTCGAGTCGTATACGAAGTAGCCCTGGGCGAAGTTGTCCGTCTCCTCGCCGATGATCTTGATCGAGTTCTTGTTCGCACCGACCGTGCCGTCCGAGCCCAGGCCGTAGAACATGCAACGGACCGTGCCCTTGGGCTCGGTGTTGAGCTCGGCGGGGTACTCGATGCTGGTGTGGGTCACGTCGTCGATGATGCCGACGGTGAAGTGGTTCTTCCGGGCGCCGGCGAGGTTATCAAAGACGCCCTTGACCATCGCGGGCGTGAACTCCTTGCTGCTCAGGCCATAGCGGCCGCCGAGCACGCGAACGCCGGTTCGGCCGGTCTCGGCCAGGGCGGTGATGATGTCCTGGTAGAGCGGCTCGCCGGCGGCACCGGGCTCCTTGGTGCGGTCCAGGGCAGCGATGCTCTTGACGCTGGCGGGCAGGGCATCGACGAAGTGCTGCACGCTGAACGGCCGGTACAGGCGAACCTTCAGCAGGCCGACCTTCTCGCCCTGGGCGACGAGGTACTCGACGGCCTCGTGGGCGGCCTCGGCGCCCGAACCCATCAGGACGATGACCCGCTCGGCGTCGGGGGCGCCGACGTAGTCGAACAGGTGGTACTGCCGGCCCACGATGGAGGCGAACTTATCCATCGCCTTCTGCACCATCTCGGGGCAGGCGTTATAGAACGGGTTGACGGTCTCGCGGCCCTGGAAGTAGACGTCGGGGTTCTGGGCCGTGCCGCGGATCACCGGGCGGTCGGGGCTCAGGGCGCGGCTGCGGTGGGCGATGACCAGCTCGTCGTCGATCATCTGGCGGATGTCATCCTCGGTGAGCTGCTCGACCTTGCTGACCTCGTGGCTGGTGCGGAAGCCATCGAAGAAGTGCAGGAAGGGCACGCGGCTCTCGAGGGTGGCGGCCTGGGCGATCAGGGCCAGGTCCATCACTTCCTGAATGCTGTTGCTGGCGAGCATGGCGAAGCCCGTCGAGCGGGTGGCCATCACGTCGCTATGGTCGCCGAAGATCGATAGCGCCTGGCAGGCCAGGCTGCGGGCGGTGACGTGGAAGACGGTGCTGGTGAGCTCCCCGGCGATCTTGAACATGTTGGGGATCATCAGCAGCAGGCCCTGGCTGGCCGTGAAGGTCGTCGTCAGGCTGCCGGTCTGCAGGGCGCCGTGGACGGCGCCGCTGGCGCCGCCCTCGCTCTGCAGTTCCACGACCAGCGGCGTGGTGCCCCAGATATTCCTGAGGTCCTCCGCCGACCATGCATCGGCCAGCTCGCCCATGGGGCTCGAGGGCGTGATCGGGTAGATCGCGCAAACCTCGTTGGTTTTGTGGGCTACGTAGGCGGCTGCCTCGTTGCCGTCGATCGTGACCATCTTGCGTGCCATCGACTGTCTCCGTTACGGGAATCCCGCGGTGCCGAGCGGGTCCCTGCGTCTATGAGAAACTTGCTCGTCCCCTGCTCAGGGTACAGCCGAGAATCAGGGGGTACCAGTGTCCGTAGCAAACCAGAGCGTGGGCGGGCGGAGACGTCCCCGCAGGGCGCCGTCCGCAAATAAAGAGGTTCATTATGGGCAGCGCAATGCCAGACTGCAAGGCTTTTCCCAAGTCCGCCGGGCGCCGACGGCGGGCCCGAAAGCCCCGGTCGGGGGCAAGGCCAGAGAAGGCCGAAATACGCTGGCAGTGGCCCTGGCCGGGCTGTCATAATGCTCCCATGTCGTACGAAGCCTGTGACATCCTGGTTCGCGGGGGCACGGTGGTCGACGGCACCGGCGCGCCCGGCCGACGCGCCGACCTGGCCATCCGAGCCGGGCGGGTGTACGAGCTGGGCGTCGGGGCGCACGCCTCGGCCCCGGTGACACTGGAGGCTCAGGACGCCCTGGTGGCGCCGGGCTTCATCGACATCCATGGCCACAGCGATTTCGCCACGCTGATCACCCCCGACGCCGCCAGCCGGGTCGCCGCCGGCGTCACCACCGAGGTGATGGGCCAGTGCGGCTACGGGGCTTTTCCGCTGGCCGGCGAGGTCCTCCGCCGCCGACAGGCCGAGTACGCCGCCGCGGGCCTGGTGCTGGACTGGAGCGACCTGGCGGGCTACCTCCGCCGGGCCGGCGCCATTGGCTGCGCGATCAACCGCGTGCCCTTCGTCGGCTACGGCAACGTGCGGGGCTGCGTGGTGGGCTACGGCGACGACCGGCCCAGCCCCGCCCAGTTGGCCGCGATGGCCCAACTCGTCGAGGCTGCCCTGGCCGGGGGCTGCTGGGGGCTCAGCACCGGGCTGATCTACCCGCCGGGCATGTGGGCCGACACCGACGAGCTGGCCACGATGGCGGCCGTGCTGGGCCGCTACGACGCCCTCTACGCCAGCCACGTCCGCAGCGAGGGCGAGAGGCTGCTCGAGAGCGTCGACGAGTTCCTGGCCATCATCACCCGGGGCTGCTGCCGGGGCCAGTTCAGCCACGTCAAGACGGCTGAGCCGAGCAACTGGCCCAAGATCGGGCCGTTGCGCGACCGCTTCGAGGCCGCCCGCCGCCAGGGCCTGAGGGTCTGGGCCGACCGCTACCCCTACACCGCCAGCGCGACCGACCTGGAGTCGATCGTCCTGCCGAACTGGGCCCGCCAGGGCAGCGGCCCCGACGTCCGCGCCCGGCTGACCAACCCGGCCCAGCGTGCCCGACTGCTGACGGAGATCCGCCAGAGCAAGGGCGGCTACTTCAGCGAATGGCTCACCAAGGTCGTGGTCACCAGCGTGGGCGACCAGCGTCTCGCCGGCTGTGTGGGCCGACCCCTGGCCGACCTGCCCGCCCTGCTGGGCCCGCGCGACCCGCTGGCCGCGACGTTCAAGCTGCTGGTCGACGACGCCGGCCTGAGCCAGGCCGTCCACCACTCCATGAGCCCCGAGAACCTCCGCGAGATCTACCGCTGGCCCTTCGTGGCCGTCGGGTCCGACAGCTCCGCCCGCGACGCCTTCGGCCCCGACGTGCCCGATCGGCCTCACCCGCGCGCCTACGGCACGCCGGCGCGGTTCGTCGAGCTCGTCGTCCGCCAGTGGGGCCTGATGGACTGGCCCCAGGCGATCCGTCGCATGACCGGCCTGCCCGCCGAGATCCTCGGCCTGAGCGACCGCGGCACGATCCGCGACGGCGCCGCCGCCGACCTGGTGATCCTCGAACCCGATCGCTTCGCCGACCAGGCCAGCTACGAGTCGCCCTGCTGCGCCCCCACCGGCGTACGCACCACGCTGGTCAACGGCCAGGTCGTCTGGCACCACGGCCACCACAGCCGCCGCCGGCCTGGCCGAATCCTCCTGAGGCCCCGCGGCGGGGAAGAAACGGCGAGGATGGGCCACTGAGGCACAGAGGACCCAGAGGTGAAGATACGCAGAGGGTTCAGAGGTTCGGAGAGGCGAAGCGTCCCGGTGCCGTGGCTGCGGTGTTTGCAGCCACGCCTTTGGGGCGCCGAAGACGGGGGGTGCCCTCCAAACGCGGTGAGCCCATGGAGCGTTGCCCCCCCAACGGGTGCCCCGTCCGAGAAGCCCACGCAAGGCATTGCGTGGGCGTGGAAAGACAGCGCCAAGGTACCCAGAGGCAACGGAATGTCCGACCCAGTGACGCAGTGACGCAGTGACGAATTAACCAATCAACCAATCAACCAATTAACCAATTAACCGAATACCCCTATGCCCCCCATGCCCCGTCCCCGCATCGCCATCCCGACCAGTTACCAGCAGTCGCAGGGGGCTGCCCTGGGCGAGGCGACGCTGCGCGAGGCCTATTACGGGCTCATCTGGCGGGCCGGCGGAATGCCCGTGCTGGTGCCGCCCGGCGAGGCCGGCCTGGTCGAGGCCCTGGCGGCCCAGTTCGCCCCGGCCGGCGTGCTGCTGGTGGGCGGGTACGACATCGACGCGGATTCCTACGGCCAGGCCAACCACCCCCGGGCGGTCCTGATGCACCCGCGGCGGCAGGCGAACGAGCTGGCCTGGTTCGCCTGGGCCGAGCGGGCCGGCGTGCCGGTGCTGGGCATCTGCCTGGGCTGCCAGGTGATCAACGTCGCCCGCGGCGGCACGCTGGTCCAGCACCTGCCCGACCTGACCGACACCGACCACGGCGGCGACGGGCGGACGGCCTACCACGACGTGACCGTCGAGGGACCGACGCTGCGGGCTATTGCGGGCGAGCGGGTGCAGGCCATCGCGGGCCGGCACCACCAGGCGGTCGATCGGCTGGGGCGGCAGCTGCGCGTGGCGGCCCGGGCGGCCGACGGCACGGTCGAAGCCGTCGAGGACGTGGCCGGGCGGTTCGTGCTCGGCGTGCAGTGGCACATGGAGGACACACCGGACCACCCGGCCACGCGGGCGTTGACCGGGGCATTCGTGGAGGCCTGCCGTGGCCAGGGATGAACGCTACTTCGTGGGGCTCATGAGCGGCACCAGCGCCGACGGCATCGACGCGGTGCTGACCGCCATCGCCGGGTCGGGCCTGGAGATGCGGGCCCGGCAGGTGCGTCACGAGTACGTGGCCTACGACCCGCCGCTGCGTGATCGGGTGCTGGCGGCGGCCGGCGGGCATCCGCTCGAGGCCATCGCCCTGGCGAGGCTGGACCGGGACGTGGGCCAGGCCTTCGCCGCCGCCGCCGAGACGCTGCTCAAGGCCGCCCGGGTCCCCCGGCGGCGTGTGGCGGCCATCGGCTCGCACGGGCAGACGATCGCCCACGACCCGCCGGGCGTGGCCGGGGCCATCGGCGCGACGCTGCAGATCGGCCAGGCCGCCCACATCGCCCAGCGCACCGGCCTGGCCGTGGTGGCGGACTTTCGCCAGGGCGACATCGCCGCCGGCGGCCAGGGCGCCCCGCTGGTGGCCTGGCCCGACTACGTCCTGCTGCACGACGCCCGCAAGGCCCGGGTGCTGGTCAATATCGGCGGCATCGCCAACATCACCTTCCTGCCGGCCGGCGGGCTGCCCGGCGACACCGTCGCCTTCGACACCGGCCCGGGCAACATGGTCATCGACGCGATGATGCGGAGCCTCTTCGACCAGTCCTACGACGTCGACGGCTCGACGGCCGCCAAGGCTGCGCCCAGCGAGCCGCTGCTCAACGAGCTGCTGGCCGAGGGCTACTTCCACCTCCACCCGCCCAAGACCACCGGACGCGAGCAGTGGGGCGCCGTCTACGTCGAACGGCTTATGCTGATGGGCAAGAAGCACCGCCTCGGCCCCGCCGACCTGGTCGCCACCGCCAGCGAGCTGACCGTCCGCAGCATCGCCGGGGCCATCGCCCGCCTGACGCAGAACCCCCACGAGGTGATCCTCTGCGGCGGCGGGGCGCGGAACATCTACCTGGCGATGCGCCTGCGGCAACTGCTCACGCCGGCCAGCACCATCAGCATTGAGCGGTTCGACCTCGACGCCACGGCCAAGGAGGCCCTGAGCTTCGCCATGCTGGCCGCCGCCCGGATCGACGGCGTGCCCGCCAACATCCCCCAGGCCACCGGCGCCAGCGGCCCGGCCCTGCTGGGCAGCGTCACCGAACCTTACCGCCATGAGTGACGCCACGCCCGACCGAGGGCAGCCCCGTAGGCCGGGTCGAGCGCAGCGAGGCCCGGCAGGCGCAACGAGTGACGTTATGCAGGACCGAGGACACCTGGACACCGAGCGGGCCCTGGCCGCCAGCGAACGGCTGGACGCGATGTCGGCCGAGGAAATCTGCCGCGTGATGAACGCCGCCGACCGGGCCGTGCCGGAGGCGGTCGAGCGGGCGATTGCCGAGATCGCCGCCCTCGCCCAGGCCGTCGCCGATCGGCTGGGGCGGGGCGGCCGGCTGTTCTACGTCGGGGCCGGCACCAGCGGACGGCTCGGCGTGCTGGACGCCTCGGAGTGCCCCCCCACCTTCCGGTCCGAGCCGTCGCAGGTGCAGGGGGTGATCGCCGGGGGCTACGACGCCCTGGTCCGCTCGGCCGAGGGGGCCGAGGACGACCCCGCCGCCGCCGTCGCGGCCCTGGCCGAGCGGGCCGTCGGGCCGGCCGACGTCGTGGTCGGCATCGCCGCCGGCGGCACGACGGCCTACGTCCACGCCGCCCTGGCCGAGGGACGCCGCCGCGGGGCCTTCACGGGCTTTGTCACCTGCGTGCCGGCCGAGCAGGCCCCGGCCGAGGCCGACGTTGTCGTCCGCCTGCTCACCGGGCCCGAGGTGCTCACCGGCTCGACCCGCCTCAAGGCCGGCACGGCCACCAAGTTGGCGCTGAACATGATCACCACGGCCGCCTTCGTCCGCCTGGGCAAGACGTACGGCAACCGCATGGTCGACCTGCGGGCGACCAACGCCAAGCTCTGGGACCGCGGCACGCGCCTGGTGGCCGAGCTGTGCAACCTGCCGCGCGACGACGCGCTGGCCCTGCTGCAGCGGGCCGACGGGCAGGTCAAAGTCGCCATCGTCATGCACCACCGCCGCTGCAACCCTCCCGCCGCCCGCGCCCGGCTCGCCGCTGCCGGCGGACACCTGCGCACGGTGCTGGAGAACGGGTGACAGAAAGGTGGGGCTCCGCTGGCGCTGCGCCCCAGCCTACGCAGGCGGCCAGGCTGTAGGCTGGGGCGCAGCGGAGCGAAGCCCCACCTTCGGCAAGTAACAAGGGCCAGGACGGCTG
>JAWLCG010000248.1:0-2235 GCA_041687295.1 Phycisphaerae bacterium
GGGGCCCCCGGCGCCATCGCCGGGGGGCCGGGCCCGCCCTACGACGCCCCGTAGGCCGGGTCGAGCGCCAGCGAGGCCCGGCGGCGATGGCGACAAGTCTACCGCCTTGCACTTAGGGTAAACACCTAAGGCCTCAACCGCCGATGTAACTCCCATCGCATGGACACGGATGGGTACCCAAAGGGGAGAGCACGCATGGCACGGATGCCGATCGGCCTGACCGCAGTCCTCCTGCTGACCGCCCTGGCCGGCGGGCAGGTGGTGGAGATCCCGGACTACTACCTGAAGGACCAGCTCTACGCGTTCAGTCAGACGCCTCGTGAGCAGCCGTTGACGGTGGCGGACCTGGAGCGGATCACGGTTCTCGGTCTCAGGTTCCACTCGCAGGTCACGGATCTGACGGGTCTGGAGTACGCGTGGAACTTGGCCGAGTTCACTGCCTACGACTGCGGGTTCACGAGCTTGGCCCCGCTGGCGAGCCTGTCGGCCCTGACCCGAGCGGAGATCATGAAGACGCCGGTGGCGGATATCTCGCCCCTGGCCGGCCACCGGGGCCTGCGGAAGCTCATGCTGGGCGACACGGCGGTGGGCGACCTGTCGCCGCTGGCGAACCTGCCGGAACTGCAGCGCCTGCACGTCCACAACAGCCTGGTGCGGGACGTGTCGGTGGTTTCGACGCTGCCGGCCCTGCGCGAGCTCGGCATCAGCGGCAGCCCCGTTGACGACCTCAAACCGATCTGGAACCTGACGCAGTTGACGGGCCTGTCCCTGGGCGGCCACGGGCTGTCGTCGTTGGCGCCGATGGCCCGCATGCATCGGCTGGAATGGCTCTACGTCAGCGAGAACGACCTGTCCGACCTGGCCCCGCTTGCGGCGATGGCCGATCTGCGGGAGCTGTACGCTTCAGATAACCGCATCACGACGCTGGCCGGCCTGGAAGGGCTGACGAAGCTGCAGCGCGTCGACCTGACCAGCAACGCCATCGAGGACCTCTCCCCGCTGGCCCACCAGCCGGAGCTGGGTTCGCTGGCGGCAGGGCACAATCGGCTGCGATCGCTGCCGACGCTGCACTGGCCGGCGCTGACCGACCTCGACCTGCAGGACAACGAGCTGACCGACCTTTCGCCGCTGCAGAGCCTGGGAGGCCTGCAACACCTGTATGTGTCCAACAACCAACTGGAACGGCTGCCCGACTTGACGGCCCTGCCGCTGCAGGATGTGGACCTGTCGGGCAACCGGCTGACTGACCTGCGGGCCGTCGCCGATCGGCTGCCCCAGAGCGTCCACGCCCTCCGCCTGGGCGACAACAACGGCCTGACCGACCTGGCCAGCCTCGCGCGGCTGACTAACCTCGGTTCGCTGGGTCTGTCGGGCAACGGCATCACGGACCTGTCCGGCCTGAGGGAGCTGGCCGGCCTGGAGCACCTCTACCTGCTGGACCTGAGGGACAACGCCGTCACCGACATGAGCCCACTGTCGGCCCTGTCGGGTGTGTACCACGTCGATCTGGCGAACAACCAGATCGAGGTGCTGGCGGGGCTGGAAGGTGCGAAGAAGCTGTCCACTCTCAACCTGGCTAACAACCGGCTGCGCGACGTCAGCGCCCTGGCCCACATGCCGGACTACCTGTCGGAGGTGGACTTGTCCGGCAACCGCATCACGACCTTCGGCAATCTGCCGGGCCTCGAAGTCCATCGCCTGAACCTCTCGGACAACGCCATCGCCGAGATCGGCGACCTGACCGGCCTGGACGTCCGCACAGTGGACCTGTCGGGCAACCAGATCCGCGACGCCAGCGCGTTCGTCGGCCTGCCGAGGTATCGTCCGAGCGACCTGGACCTCTCGGACAACATGGTGAACGTGTGGACACTGGCCGGGTTGGCGATCTACAGCCTGAACCTTTCGGGCAACGGTATCATGGACGTGACGCCGCTGGGTGAGCTGGATGTGGCCGTCCTGAACCTCTCCGGCAACGACATCGCCGACATGAGCCCGCTGCTGCAACTGGGGGGGGGCTTCCATCGTCTGCGGAAGATCGACCTGCGGGGCAACCCGCTCAGCGACGAGTCGCTCGATCGGTGGATTCCCGAACTGCTGGCTCGCAATCCGGACCTGACGCTGTACTATGACCCGGTGCCCGAGCCGGCGACGCTGGCGCTGCTGGGGGTCGGGGCGCTGGCCCTTCGACGGCGGCCGTAGGGCGGGCACGGCCCGCCGCGTCGGCGCCAGGCGCCA
>JAWLCG010000248.1:2245-7715 GCA_041687295.1 Phycisphaerae bacterium
CGACGGCGGGCCGTGCCCGCCCTACGAAGCCCGTAGGCCGGGTCGAGCGCCAGCGAGGCCCGGCGGGGTCGGTGGAAAGCCGTACCTTACGCTGTTTCCAATTAACCGATTAACGAGTCAACCAATCAACCCTCCCCCTCCGCCGCTGATCGACAGCCATTGCCACCTGACGCACGGGCGTCTGCGGCAGCAGGCGGCCGCTGCGCTGCGCGAGGCGGGGCAGGCGGGGGTGGTGGCGGTGGTCTCGGCGGCGACGGAGGTGGCCGACTCGCGGGCGGCGTTGGGTTTGGCGCGGCGGCACGCGAGCGTGTACTGCTCGGCCGGCGTGCATCCGCACGAGGCGGCCGAGGCGGGGGACGCCTACCTCACGCAGCTCGAGGAGATCGTGGCGGCAGGGGGGGGCAAGTGCGTGGCCGTCGGCGAGATCGGTCTGGACTACCACTACGACTACAGCCCGCGTGACGTGCAGCGGCGGGTATTCGAGGCCCAGCTGGCGTTGGCGCAGCGGCTGGGCAAGCCGGTCATCGTCCACACTCGCGAGGCCGACGCCGACACGCTGGCCGTGCTGGCTGAGTGGGCGGGTCGGCTGGCCGGCGTGGTCCACTCCTTCACCGGCGGGCCCGACGTGGCCGAGCGGTTGATCCAGCAGGGCTGGCACATCGGCCTGTCGGGCATCGTGACCTTCCGCAACGCCGACGCCCTGCGCGAATCGGCCCGGCTGGTCCCGGCCGATCGGCTGCTGGTGGAGACCGACGCGCCGTTCCTCTCGCCCGAGCCGGTCCGCAAAGTGCATCCCAACGTGCCCGCCCACGTCGCCCACACCGCCCGCTTCCTGGCCCAACTCCGCGGCGAGCCGTACGAGACGCTCGCCCAGGCCACCACCGCCAACGCCCGGCGGCTCTTCGGCCTGTAGACTGTAGGTAGGCTGGGGTTCGTTACGGCTGGGCCGGGTGGTCGGTGGCTGTGGCGGCGACGGGGGCCTGCTGCAGGACGGTCTGGATGACCTTGGCGACGTCGGTGTTATCGACGTAGGGGCCATAGACCGGGTCGTACTGCGTGGCGAAGGCGGCGAAGCGTTCGGCCCCGGCCCCGCGGGCGTAGAGGGGCACGGGCAGGTTGGTGTGGCCGCCGCTGTAGTGCTTCAGGCCGGGCATCACGCCGGGGCCGTTGTTGACGACCTCGTCGAAGCGGGCGGGCTCGCCGGCGTCGGGGCCCCAGACGTAGCCGCAGTCATGGTCGGACGTCACGATCAGCAGCGTATCGTCCCAGCCGCCGTTGGCCTCGACCCAGGCGACGACGGCGGCGACGGCGGCGTCGAACTCCAGCTGCTCCTCGAGCATCCGCTGGGGGTTGTTGCCGTGGTTGGCCCAGTCGATGGCGCCGCCCTCGACGACCAGCAGCAGGCCGTTGGGGTCTGTCGCCAGCACGGCCAGGGCGGCCTGAACGAGCGTGGCCAGCTCGGGCACGTCGTTGCGGTCGTCGGGTCCGCGGTCGCCTCTTCGGCTGGACTGGAGAGTGCTGGCGACGCGGGGCACGCCCAGCAGCCGCTGGGGTGCGGGGGCCTCGCCGGCGGCGATGGCCTGGAACGTGGCGGTGTCGTCCACGAGCGTCCAGCCCAGCTCCTCAGGCCGCTGGCGGAGCTGCTCCCACAGGGCTTGGCCGCCGACGAACTTGAACTCCTGCTCCTCGGCCGGGCGGGGCTGGTTGCTGTCGTCGAACTCCGGATGGCCTGCACCGATGATGACGTCCAGGCCGCTCTCGGTGATCATCTCCTGGGCGATCTGCTCATAGTTGTTTCGGCTGGTGTTGTGGGCGTCGACGGCGGCCGGCGTGGCGTGGCTGAGGGGCACGGAGCTGACCACGCCGGTGGCCCGGCCGGTCTGCTCGGCGAGCTCGGCGATGGTGACCAGCGGCTGGCCCTCGGCGTCGACGCTGATCCGCCCGTTGCGGGTCTTGACGCCGGTATACAGGGCGGTGGCGGCAGCGGCCGAGTCGGTCGCGCCCTTCTTGGGGCCCTCGAAGCTCGCCCAGATGGCGGCCGGGTCGTAGCTGCCGCCCAGGGCGTAGGTCGTGCAGGCATAGCGGACGGGGAAGCCGGCGTAGACGCCCTGGCCCGGGGCCCCGTCACGGAAGTACTCGGCCGCGCGGAAGGTGTTGAAGCTCGCCCCGTCGGCGATCATCAGGATCACGTTCTTCGGCCCCGCCCAGGCGGGCATTGCCAGGGCCAGCACCGCCAGGACCCCGATCCAGACCATTCGTCGTGTCATTCGCATGTTGTTCGTCCTTTCCGTGCGTAGGCGCAGTAGGCTGCGCATGAGTATCATTCGCGGGAGGGGCCCGGTCGGCAACCCGCGGGGCCAAGCGACCATTATGCCCGGACAGGGTTCGTTTTCCTAGCGCTCGGTGCAGGGCGGGCTGACGGGTGGTGAAGATCCAGCCAAGGCTGGGCCTCGGCGGGGCTACTGGCTGGCCTCGATGACGGGCGGGCCCGGCGGCTCCAGGCCGGCCTGGCGGGCCAGGGTGTCCAGGTCCATCTCCAGCAACTGGTCGCGCAGGCGGTCCCAGATCAGGTGGTAGCCGAAGCCCCCGCCGGTCATCTCGCGCACGGCCTGCTCTCTGGTCCAGCCCTGCACGACCACGCGATAGACCGCGCACATGATGCCCGTCCGGTCGGCCCCGCCGTGGCAGTGGACGTAGACGGGCACGCGGTCGGGGTCGGTGGCGATCCGCAGGAACTCCACGATGTCCTCGTCGGTGACGTCCCAGACGGCCACCGCGATCCGCTCGCCGTGGAGGTCCGTGCCGTCGAGCTTGTCGCCGTTGCCGTGCCAGTTCCGCAGGCTCAGGATGGTGCGGATGCCCATCGCCTCGAGCTGGCGGAAGCCCTCGGGCGTGGGCTGGCCGCCGCGGTAGAGCTCGTCGCTGACGCGGTGGAGGTTGGGCACGTCCTGCACCGAGCCGACCGGGTGGGCCCAGAAGTGGGGTCGGGGATTCGCCGGCGGGCTGTTCAGCAGTGGCACGTAGACGCAGCCCCCGCTCAGCCACAGCAGGCCCGCCAGCAGCATACCCCAGCCCCAGCGGCGGGCCCGTCGGCTGGCCCCTCCGCATCCCTCGGCCCCAGTTGTGTTGTCCCCCCAATTCATAACAACCCACGGCAATTGTAGGGCCCTGCCCCGACCCGGGCCACCCCCGACGGCAGGGGGCACCGTCGCATGGCCGCTAGACCGTCTTCGTAGGCTGGGGCGCAGCGTCAGCGAAGCCCCACCTTTACCCTTGGCGCCATCGCGGCGGGCCGGAATCGCCCTACGAAGGTTGCAGGTCCTCGAGCAGGACGGGTCGGCCGGCGTCGACGCAGGCGGCGGCGTAGAGGTACATCGCCGCCGACCAGGTCTGCCAGTCCTGCCCGGCGGGCCGGCCGTCCTGGGCGCGGTGCCACTCGTTGAAGCCCCACTCGACGGGCTGCTCGCGGGCCCCCCGCACCAGGCGGGTGAGGGCCTCGAGCAGCCGACGGGCCAGTCGCTGTCGACCCGCCGCCACAGCCGCCGCGATGTGGAAGCCGCAGACGAAGGGCCAGACGCCGCCGTTGTGGTACTCGCCGGGGCGGTTGAACTGCCCGTAGCGGTCGCGCCAGTCGGGCTCGCCGGGCTGGATGTAAGGGAAGAAATTCGGCGCCAGGTCCACCGCCAGCTCACCGCGGGCCCGCAGGGCGTCGCACTCGTCGTCGAGCCAGGCGAGGATGGTCTTGGCCCGGCTGGGGGCGGCCACGCCCAGGAGGATCGCCAGGCTGTTGCCCAACAGGTCGAAGCGCTCGCTGCTGTAGATTTTATAGGCGCAGAGGGCGTAGTAGGGCTTGCTCTTGACGGCCAGGCCCTCGTGGACGTGGCGATGGCGAACGCCCTCGGTGATGGTGAAACGCCCCATGAGCTTGCGGAGTTGGTCGGCGGAGTCGTGTCGGCCCCACAGGCGGAGGTAGCCGTGCACGACGGCGTTGACGAACAGGCCGTAGCCCAGCACCCACTGCTCGTCGCGCCAGTCGCTGGTGGGCAGCTGGGCGACCAGGACGCGGTCGTCGGGGCTCTGGTAGGCCATCCAGCTCAGGGCCCGCTCGGCGGCGTCGGCGAGAAAGTCGGCCTCGCCGGTGACGCGGCGGAACAGCGGCACCAGCAGCAGGAACAGCGGCGTGGTGTCGCTGGCGCCGCGGTCGTCGGGGTCGTGGGCGAGGCTGGGCATGTGGCCCAGAGGGCTCTGGTTGTCGGCCAGGGCGACCAGGACGCGGCGCAGGGCCTCGATGAGGGCCTCGTCGCCGCTGGCCAGGATGCCCAGGCCGCTGATCATCATGTCGCGGGTGTAGGGCTCGGGGTAGCCCCAGCCGGCCGTGCGGAACAGGCCCCGGCAGGGCCCGGCCCGGTTGTGGCGCAGCACGGCCAGGGCGGCGGCGCGGGCCTGGTCGATTGGGTCGGACGCGCGGGCCATCACGCCACCCCCAGCTTCTCCTGCAGCAGCTCGACCAGCCGGCGGGCGACCACGCGGTAGTCGAACTGCTGGGCCACCCGCTGTCGGCCCGCCTGCCCCAGCCGGTTCCGCAGGGCCGGGTCGTTCATCAGCTTCAGCAGGTAGGTCCCGATGTCGTGCACGCTCGCCCGGTAGTCGGCCGTGCGGGGACGCTTGAAGACCACGTGGCGCTCCTGGCCGCCCTCGTCGGCCTCGAGGATCGCCTCGCGGAGGCGCACCTCCATCGCCACCCGCGCCAAAAGGGCCGTCTCGTTGTGCACCAACGTGTCCAGCATGCCCATCGCCTTGATGCCGATCACCGGCTTGCCGCAGGCGTTGGCCTCGATCTGGAGCATGCCGAAGCCCTCCAGACGCGACGGGGCCGCGTAGATGTCGCACGCCGCCAGCAGGTAGGGCATGTAGTTGCGCGAGAGTCGGCTGGTGAGGTAGGTGACGTTCTTGTCGATGCCCAGCGTGGCCGCCAGCTGGAGGTCCTGGCTGTTCTGCTGGGTCGTTCGCGGCTGGGGCCAGGCCTTGCAGACGTACTTCCAGTCCGGGGCCCGGGCGTCGATGATGGCCAGGGCCTGCATCACCTCCTGGGCGCCCTTGCTGGCCGCGTCGCCGCCGACGGTGAGGATCATGATCTGGTCGTCGGCGACGCCCAGGGCCTCGCGGACGGCGCGGACCTTGGGGTCCGACCGGTCGCGCGGCACGAAGGCGTCGGTGTCGCAGCCGACCGGCAGCACCTCGATGTTGTCCCCGGCGATGCCGTCGCGGATGTAGACCTGCTTGACCCACTGGCTGGTCACCAGGATCAGCGGCAGGCTGTTGAGCACCTCGTGGTAGTTGGCGATGTAGCCGTCGGCGACCAGCCAGGGCACCGCGTGCAGGCCGTCGCGCTGCGGGTGGAGCACCAGGTCGGGCGTATGGCCCCAGTAGCCGATGCCGACCACCGCGACGGGCCGAAACCAGCGGTAGT
>JAWLCG010000249.1:0-7711 GCA_041687295.1 Phycisphaerae bacterium
CGCACCTCCAGGCCCGCCAGGGCCTCGGGCGGGCCGGTGAGCAGGGCGTGACCCCGCCGGCGGAGGGCCTCGGGCTCGGGCGGTGGGGCACCGGCGGCGGCGTGGTTGTGGTCGGCCAGGCCGGTCCACTGCTCCAGCCGGGCCTGGGCGGCGAGGATCTGCTCGGCGGTGTCCGGGGCCAGGGCGACGAACTCGATGGCCTGCTCGGGCCGCCCTCGGCGGTCGCGGGCGCGGTACTTCCACTCGTTGCGGGCCAGGGCGTAGAGGTTGTAGAGCCACCAGTACGCCGGCATCACCAGCAGGCGGTCGGCGTCCTGGCTGACCAGGCTGAAGGGCAGGGCGATGTCCAGCTCGGCCGGGTAGTCGCCCTTGGCGATGAGGGTGAAGGCGGCGAATCGGCTGTTGTGCTTGAGGCTCACGCACAGGCCGGGCCAGAACCCCCGGTCGGCGTGGATCTCCCCGTCGGCGGAGCGGCTGTTGTGGTTGGAGCCGATCGTCGCGCCGGCGGCCAGGTTGCTCTGGCCGGCCAGGGCGGCGGCGATGAGAAACGAGTTGTTGTGGTGCTGCTCGTGGGCCGGACCGATCAGGCTGTGCAGCACCTCGCAGCAGGCAATCGTCGAGTTGTCGCCCACCACGACGTGGCCCACCCGGGCACCCATCCGCAGTGTCACCCGCTGGCCCAGCACGAAGTGCATCGCCTGGGCCCCCTCGGTGGCCCGGCTGCCCGGGGCCAGCACGCCGTGGGCCAACTCCGCGCCGGCGCCGATCTGGACGGGCTCTTCGGCGGTCGAGCGGACGGTGAGGTCCTCGAGCCGATCGGCCCCCTCGATGCGGCAGGCCGGGCCCAGGGCGACGTCGCGGAGGATTCGGCTGTGCCGCACCACGCAGCCGGCGCCGAGGGGGCCCAGCGGTCCGGGGCGCTCGGCGAGGCGCTGCTCGGTCAGCCCAGCGAGGCGGGCCTGGAACTCGGCGTCGTCGCGGTGGCCGGCCCAGAGGAAGGCGTCGGCGGGGCGGAGCGTGTCGAACGCCCGGATGGCCCGGCCGCCGTTTTCGTTGACGACCTCCACGGCCGAGCCCAGGCCGAAGCGGGCCTCCGGGCGGGTCCGCAGCTCGCCCAGGTCGGTCAGGATGCACCGGTCGCCGACGCAGCACCGCTCGAGTCGGCCGACGCGGTGGATGGCCACGTGGTCGCCCAGGTCGCTGTCGAGGATCGTCGCGTCCGACAGGCCCACCGGCTCGGTGAGGTCGCCGTCGGTCAGGGCCAGCCTCTCCAGCCGCCCAATGCGGACCCAGCCAGCGAAGCGGCATCGCCGGACCAGGGACGGGTCGAACGGCTCGGCCACCTGCACCCGCGTCCAGTCGTCGGCGTGACTGCCGCCGGCCTGCAGGGCGGCGATCTCGGGCGGGGTCAAGGCTCGCCAGGCGTCAGCGGGCCGGCCCGTCTGGCGGTCGCGGGCGTCCTCGTCGGCGGCCTGCGGGGCCAGCGGGGCCAGGCGTGGTTGTCGCGCGTCGGTCACAGCGGCTCTCCCGGGCGCGGGGGCCATCCCCGCGCACACAGGTATAGTATCGGCCAGATTCCGAGCCGATCGCACAGATTACGCCGGGCTTGCCGATGGCATCGGAGGTGGGCGAACGGGCGCCAGGCCCTGTTCCGGTCGGCCGCGGGGGTGGGTGCCCCGGGCAAGCGGGGCGTCAGCGCCGCTCGCCCGGCCGAGGGCGGAGGGGGCTGTCCCAGGCGGCCCGGTCCCGCCCCGGCCGGGCGAGCCTGCGGCTTGCGCGGGGCACTCGGAGCCCGAGAAGGTGGGGCTTCGCTTCGCTGCGCCCCAGCCTACGGCGCGGGGCATCTTTGCCCTCACGCCGCTCTGGACTGTTTGCCCATCGGACGTGCGGGTGCGTTGGGCCGCAGAATGGAACGCCCGACCCGATGCCCACGGATGGCAAACCGTGGGCTTGGGCCGAGGCCAGCCTGCAGACCTGCAGACGCAATGGGTAGAGGGGCTAGTCCAGGCCGCCCTTGAGGGGCTTTTTGCGCTTACGGGGGGCGGGGGGCGGCTCGTAGGCGTCGGTGGCTGGGGCAGCCGGCTCGGCGGCGCCGGTGGACTGCTTCATCGACAGGGCGATCCGCCGGCGCTCCTCGTCGACGCTGAGGATCCGCACGGTGACCTTGTCGGCCTCGCGAACGACCTCGCCGACCGACCGCACGAAGCCGTCGGCCAGCTCGCTGATGTGCACCAGGCCCTCGACGCCGGGGGCCAGCTCGACGAACGCGCCGAACTCGGTCGCCCGCTTGACGATCCCCTCGTGCATCGTGTTCTCGGCCCAGCGGACGCTGGCGCCGATCCAGGGGTCCTCGCCGGCCCGCTTGAGCGAGAGGCTAATGCGGTTGCGGTCCGGCTCGACGCTCAGCACGCGGACGCGGACGACGTCGCCCTCCTTGAGCACGTCGGAGGGGTGGCGGACGCGGCGCTCGAAGGTCAGCTCGCCGATCGGGATGAGCCCCTCGACGCCCGCCTCGAGCTCGACGAAGGCCCCGAAGTCCGCCAGGCGGGTCACCCGCCCGCTGACCAGCTCGTTGGGGGGGTACTTCTCGGCCACGCCGGCCCAGGGGTCGGGCATGGCCTGCTTGAGGCCCAGGCTGATGCGGTCCTTCTCGCGGTCGAGCTTGAGCACCTTGACGCGGACGTGGTCGCCGACCTGCACGACGCTGGCGGGGTCTTCCACGCGGCTGTAGCTCATGTCCGACACGTGCAGCAGGCCATCGACGCCGCCGATGTCCACGAACGCGCCGTAGGGCATCAGCGAGCGGACGGTGCCGTCGACCGTGTCGCCCTCCTTGAGCTCCTCGAGCATCTTGGCCTTGTTCTGCTCGGCCTCGACCTGCAGGACGTTGCGGCGGCTGACGACGACGTTGTCGCCCTGGCGGACCTCGACGACCTCGACGAGCAGCTTACGGTCGGTGTAGGCCCCCAGCTCTTCCTCCTCGACGCGGTTGAGGTCGACCTGGCTGATGGGCATGAACGCCCGGATGCCGTCGAGGCTCAGCTCCAGGCCGCCCTTGTTGTGCCCGGTGACACGCCCCTCGACGACCAGACCCGGCTCGAGCCGCTCCCACGAGGCCGCCAGTATCGCGCCCTTGCGGCTGAGGATCAGCAGGCCCTCGTCGCCCTTGTAGCCCTGGATGGTCACCTCGATGGTGTCGCCCTCGGCCGGCAGGGGTTCGTCCTCGAACTGGTGGGCCGGCAGGATGCCCTGGCTCTTGCCGCCCATGTCGACGAAGATGTCGTCGCCCTGGATGGAGATCACCTGGCCCAGGCGGACGCCCTCGCCGGTCGGCTTGGTCGAGGCCGGGCCGCGGGGGGCCCGCTCGGCCTCCAGGATGTCCTCCAGGCTCATGTCGCCCAGGGCCTCCTCCAGCTCGCGCTGCAGGTTCTCATCCATGTCTTCGGGGCGGTACTTGTTCAGGTCTTGGTTGGGACCCATCGAAACGTCCTCGCGCTTGTCCAGTCTCGGTTGTCAAACCACCGTCCGATCGGAACGAACGGTCAAATATACCCTTGTTCGGCCAGACAAGGGAACAGTTCGCGAAAAAAACCCGGCCAGGCCGGGCCGCCAAGGGTCATCGGCCAACGCTTCAGGGGCCGTGGCTACGCCGTCTGCAGCCACGTCTCATGACGGTCTCCGGTGGCCGGTGGCCAGGACCCAGGGGGTGATCGGCTGAGTCGACCTCCCCACTCATCGGAATCTGAAGAAGGCCTGCGCATATGGATTGCGGCGGCAGCGATGCCGCTCTGTCCCAGCCTACTGGACTGTCCAGCCAGGGATGTTGGGTTCCGCCCCTGCGGTTCTGCCAGCTCACGACTGAGCGCCTCGGCGTCTCGAGGCCGGACCAGCCGGTTCGGAGCCCTGAAAGGGCAGCAGTGTTTAGCCGGGGGCGTAAGCCCGCGGTGAGAAGGATGTTAGGAGTTGAGCCCCGAAGGGGCGGCAGTGCGCCACGGTGCGGCACTGCCGCCCCTTCGGGGCTCCGTGCATTGAGGGACGCCTGTTCCGGGGGCTCACGCCCCCGGCTAAAAACTGGCGCCCCTTCGGGGCTCCGATCCGCGGCCCTGGAGGTGCCTGGCCGGGATGGACGGACGGGCCCTTTTGGAGTGCGGCGAGTCATCGCCGCTTTGGCTGGCTTGGTCGTGTGCGAGCCAAAGCGGCGTCAAGGCCGCCGCACTCCATACTTCGCTCGCGCCCTGGGCCGTCCATTGGTTGGTGCGACTGACGAGCAGGCGCTGGAAGACGTGGCTACGAACGCCGTAGCCACGGCACCCCACGTTGCATCGTGGCCCGGAGGGTCACGTACAAGTCTCTACTCCCGCGTGTGGGCCGGGGTGAAGGCGGGGGGCGGGTCGGCTTTGGCCACGATGGCGAGGCTCACCCGGCGGGCGCCGGCGGCGAGCAGGGCGCGGGCGGCCTCGTCGGCGGTGGCCCCGGTGGTGGTCACGTCGTCGATCAACAGCACGTGCAGGCCCTCGATGCGCCGGGGGCGGGCGGTGAAGGCGCCGCGGACGTTCTCGCGGCGGCGTCGGCGGCTCAGGCCCACCTGCGGGGGGGTGTCGCGGACGCGGCTCAGCGCGTCGCCGAGGGGCCGATCCAGCGTCCGGGCAACCGCGCGGGCGATCAGGCGGGCCTGGTTGTAGCCCCGGCCCACGCGGCGGCGCCAGTGCAGCGGCACGGGCTGGACCCACTGGACGCCGGCCAGGTCGGGCTCGGCCTGCACGCGGGCGGCCAGCAGGGCCCCGAGCCGCTCGGCCGGGTGGGGCTGGCCGGCGAACTTGACGGCCGTCACCGCCCCGGCCAGCGGGCCGTCGTAGCGGCCCAGGCGGATCAGCCGATCGAAGCGGGGCATCGGTTCGGGGCAGTGGGCACAGCCCTCCTCGGCCGGGCTGAACCCCTCCGGCAGCGTCGCGCCGCAGCGGAGGCAGTAGGCCTCGCCCACCATCGCCACCAGGGCCTCGCCGCAGTCGCGGCAGAAGGGCCTGGCGTCTGACGCGCAGCACCCGCAGCCGCCGCACTGCCGCGGCAGGACCAGCTCCGCCAGGGCCCCCAGCACGTTGACCACCCCGTTTGCCATGGCCGGATCGTACCTCGCCCCGCCCCCCGCGTCCAGGGGTCGCGGGCTTGTCTGGGGGCGGGCCAGCGGGTAGACTGGCCCCTTCGACGATGCCTTCAGGAGACTCGTTCCCCCATGAGCAGACGCGACAACCCGTTCGGCCTGTCGGGCCGGGCCCGCTCGAACGACGAGCAGCCCATCAGCTACCTGATGGCGCAGGCGGGCAACCCCGCGCTGA
Source organism: Phycisphaerae bacterium (assembly GCA_041687295.1). Lineage (GTDB taxonomy): Bacteria > Planctomycetota > Phycisphaerae > SM23-33 > FEN-1343 > JAWLCG01. The sequence continues at coordinate 5,334 of JAWLCG010000249.1, forward strand.
TCTCGCTGGCGGCGGGCCTGGTCGACCCGGCCACGCTGCCGGTCGAGGCGACGGGCGAGCTGTGCGCGGCCCTGCTGAGCGACCCGGTCCGGGCGCGGGCGGCCCTGCAGTACGGCACGACGCCGGGCCTGGCCCCGCTGCGTCAGGCCGTGCTGGAGCACCTGGCGGGCCTGGACGGCCTGTCGGTCGAGCAGATGCACGCCTCGGCCGAGCAGATCGTGCTGACCAGCGGCAGCCAGCAGATGCTCTACCTGCTGGCGGAGGCCTTGCTGGACCCCGGCGACATCGTCGTGACCGGCTGGCCGAGCTACTTCGTCTACACCGGCCTGCTTCGCAGCCTGCGGGCGGAGGTCCGTTGTGCGGCCCTGGACGAGCGGGGCCTGGTCCCCGAGGCCCTGGACGCCCTGCTGAGCGGCCTGGCCGGGCGGGGCGAGCTGGAGCGGGTCAAGATCGTCTACGTCGTCAGCTACCACCAGAACCCCACCGGCATCACACTGGCCGAGGACCGCCGGGCGGCCCTGCTGGAGATCGTCCGCCGGCACAGCCGGCACCACCGGATCCTGCTGGTCGAGGACGCCGCCTACCGCGAGCTGACCTACGAGGGCCCCGTGCCGCCCTCGATCCGCCGCTACGACGCTGCCGGCGAGACGGTGGCCCTGCTGGGGACCTTCAGCAAGCCCTTCGCCCCCGGGCTCAAGACCGGCTACGGCCTGCTGCCGGCGGCGCTGGTCGAGCCGGTGATCCATCTCAAGGGCAGCCACGACTTCGGCTCGGCGAATTTCTGCCAGCACCTGCTGCTGGGCGCTTTGCGGGAGGGGCACTACGCCCGGCACGTCGCTCGGCTGTGCCGCCACTACGCCCGCAAGCGTGACGCGATGCTCCAGGCCCTGCAGGCCGAGCTGGGTCCGCTGGGCGGGACCGTCCGCTGGACGAGCCCGACCGGGGGGCTGTACGTGTACCTCTACCTGCCGGCCTGGCTGGACACAGGACGTGGCGGGCCGCTGTTCGAGCGGGCCCTGGCCGAGGGCGTGCTCTACGTGCCCGGGGCGTACTGCTACGGGCCCGACCCGACCCAGCCGGTCCCGCGCAACGAGATCCGCCTGAGCTTCGGCGTCGCCGACGTCCCGGCCATCGCCGAGGGCGTCGCCCGCCTGGCCCGGGCGGTACGAGCCATTCTGCCGACCCAGGGAGCCCAGGCATGATCGCCACGCTCTACCGTTACCTCGGGCGCGAGCTGGTCAAGACGGCCCTGGTGGCCGTGCTGGGCTTCACGCTGGTGATGACGACCTTCGCCGTCATCGAGCCGATGCGCAAGAACGGCCTGGGCCCGGGCGAGGTGTTCAAGCTCTTCTGGTACACCCTGCCGATGATGCTCTCGCTGACGCTGCCCTTCTCGGTGCTGCTGGCGACGACGATCGTCTACGGGCGGTTCAGCATGAGCAACGAGCTGATGGCCTGCCGGGCCAGCGGCATCAGCAGCACGCGTCTGCTCAAGCCGGGCCTGGCGATGGGCGTGGCGGTGACGGCCCTGAGCCTGCTGCTGAGCTTCTGGGTGGCGCCCGAGCTGGCCCGCCGGGGCGAGGACGTGGGCCGGGCGAATCTGCAGGCCCTGGTCTTCCAGCACCTGCGGACCAAGACCTACTACCGCGACCGCGACGGCCAGCAGGTCGTCCACGCCGACCGCGTCGACCCCGACAGCCATACGCTCATGGGCGTGGTCGCCCTGGACTACAGCAATCCCCGCGACGTCCGCTTCGTCGTCGCCAGCAGCGCCGACGTCCGCTTCCGCGAGGAGCACGGCGAGCTGCGGGCGATGATCACGCCGGTGGGCCCCGTCGCCGGCAGCCAGGCCCGGGGCGGCATGCTGGACATGGGCCAACTCACGATCGACCTGCCGGTGCCCCGGCTGTTCGACGAGGACCCGGCCTTTTACGACTGGGCCAAGCTCCGCCGCGTGCTGCACCGGCCCGAGGAGAGCGACCTGGTCCGCCAGCGCCTCGAGATGATCCGCCGCCAGCTCCACATCGCCCAGCTCTACGAGCTGATGGCCCAGGAGGTCAACGCCGGCCAGGGCTACGAGCTGTGGTACCGCAAGGGCACGCCGCAGGCGCAGCGGTACATCTTCTCGGCGCCGCTGGGGCAGGTGCACAAGGGCACGCGCCTGACGCTGGGCGGTACGGAGGCCTCGGCCGAGCCCCTGCCCGTCGAGGTGCGGGTGCTGGAGCCTGACGGCACGGGGCGCTACACGATCCGCGCCGCCGGCGCCGAGGTGCGGGCGGACCACAACGAGGCCCTCGGGGCGGTCCGGGTCACCGCCGATCTGACGGCCGTGACGATCCTGCCGGCCCAGCGGCCCGGCGAGCCCACCGAGGCGCCCC
>JAWLCG010000250.1:0-7705 GCA_041687295.1 Phycisphaerae bacterium
CACGCCACGCCGTCTTCGATGCCATGGCTTCGCGGCGCACCTACGCCACGACCGGCCGCCGCACCTATCTGGAGGTTACCGACCGCGGCAATCGTCTCCGCGTGAGAGCCGCCGCCGAGGACCATCTGCGAGAGGTCGTCCTGGTTCGCCACGGCACGGACGTGGAACGGTGCGGGCCGGGGAGGGATCCGCGGATAGTCTCAGTGGAGTTCTCGGTGCCAGACCTGGCACCGGACGAATGCTGCTACGTCCGCGCGCTCACCGCGTCTGGCGAGATGGCCTGGTCGAGCCCGATATGGGGAGACCGTGAATGAACCGTTGATGAAGAAGTGTCCCAGTCGCGCGCGGGGGTCGTATCCTGCCCGCGTTCAACGTGGACGAGCTGGACTCCAAGTCGGATGAGGAGGTCGCGGCGGGGAGGCTGCCCCACGTCGCGGCTGCAGCATCGCGGAGGAGTGCCCACTGGCTGAGTTCGTCCGAGACTGCGAGGCCCGCCACCGGATCGGCCTGCAGGTGCGCGTCTTCACGCTCAAGCGAATCAACAACGACGACGGCATGGTCATCAACGCGGGGGTTCCGCGCGGCCGTCATGCACACCGGCTCAAGCCAGGACGCCCAGTATCATCTGGCCGGAGACACCCCTGTCCTGGTGAACATCGAAAACCTGGAGCGCATCGCACGTCTGCTGCTGGCCTCGATCCTCGACATGGATGTCCGGGACGCCGGCGGGCCGTGTGAGTCACGATTCGCCGGGGCCATCAGTAATGCATGCCCAGGCGGTTGCATCGCCCCGGCATGTGATCATTGCACCGCGGTGTCTGCCTGGCGGTCCCAGGGACCTACTTCAAGAGCCGATGGATGGGTCTCGGAATTGCCTTCTTCGGGAGGCGATCAATCCACTATAGGTCTGACTGCACTTCACTTGGCGAATCGATAGCCCTCCAAGCCCTGCATAATGATCTGGGCTGAGAGCGCGGCAAGCACAAGCCCCGTGAGCTTGCTCACAATGTTGATGCCGTTGTGCCCGAGCCTCTTTTCCAAGGCGGTTCCTGTGTAGAGGAGAACCCAGTAACCAGGACACTGCGGCCACTGACGCCAGCAGACATCACCGTGTGCATCGCATTGCCCAGAGGATCGAACACCGCTGCGACAGTATCAGGAATCCGAGGATTCACCGGCCAGACATTGTCTTCGGGGATGAGCATGTACTGGGCAAAACAACCGTGGCAGTCGATGCCAAGAATGTCCACCCGCTCACATATGTGGCCTTGGCCCGTTCGGCAAGGCTCGCATCGGCCGCAGCCGATGTGTCCCTCCTCGCTAACACGCTGCCCCGGTGCCACAGGTCTCACGGCGCCGCCTACCGCGACGACGATGCCAGCGAACTCATGGCCCATCGTTACCCCCAGTTTCACCCGAGACGCGCTCCATCGATCCCATTCGTAGATGTGACGATCAGTGCCGCAGATGCCTGCGTGGGTTACCGCTACCAGGACATCGCGCGGCCCTGGAGAAGGCAAGGGCATGTCGTGGCGAAGACGCATGCCGGGGCCGGGGAGTTCTTCTGTAATCGCCAGCATGGTCGGGGGTAGGTTGTTGCCCATGAGACTCTCCTCCAGTAAACTGGAAATTATGTCCTGGATGGTATCCAGGCAATTCCAGTTCGTCGAATATATTTCCCAAATACTGGAGAGCTGGCATGCGACGGCACTCTGACCGAGCGATAACTTCTGCAGCCAACGAGGACTCTTTCCGCAGACTGGTCTCCGAACGCGTGGCCGAATTGCGCCGTCGGCGCCGTTGGACACTGGAAGAGTTCGCGGCCGGCAGTGGGGTTAGCCGTTCCATGCTCAGCCAGATTGAGCGGGGGGAAGCGAATCCGACTCTGGCTGTGGCCCATCGGATTGCCCAAGCGATGGGGATTTCTCTTGCCGAATTGGTCGAAGCGGTCGACGTCAGCGGCCGAATCGAGGTTATCCGAGCTGATGATCGGACGCATCACTTCCGCTCCGACCCAGATTGCCGCATCCGTACATTGTCGCCGCTGCACCTGGAAAAGGATGTGGAATTTTATGAGCTGTGGCTGGGCCGGGGCGGGGCTCTGCGCAGCGCACCCCACTACGAGGGCACTCGCGAGTTCTTGACGATCCAGAAGGGGCAGGCTCGTCTCATCAGCGATCAGGAGAGCCAGGAGTTGGGGCAAGGTGACTCGGCTCACTACCGCGCCGATGTTGAACACGCGATCGTGAATGATGATTCACAGGAACTGCTGGCGTTTCTGGTCGTGATCTATGCGGCGACATGATCGAAAGCGGCGGTGTCCGCAAAGCCCGCCCTAAGTTGTAGTTGCACGAGAGGCTGGTGCGCGACTGCCAGGAGGGTCCGCCCGGCAAGAGGCCACTGCCCGTCATCGAGGCGCGGAGCCTGCAGGCGTTCGAGGGCCAGCCGTGGCGGGTCCTCCGGGCGAAGGCGGTGGCCGATTGCCTGGCCGCACGGCGGTTCGCCGTAAATGAACACGAGTTGATCGTCGGCCGGCCCTCCGCTGATCTCGAATCCCCGCACGCCGAAGAGGACGCCGCCCGACAGTACCTCCAGGAGCACCACCCCTGGCCAGGCGGCCAGACGAGCCACTGCGAACTGGACCTCGGGCCCATTCTGTGCAAGGGTATCGACGGCGTGGCCGCCGATATCCGCGCCCGCCGCGAACAAGCCGAGGGCGAGCGGCGGGAGGCGTACGAGTCTTCTTTGATCGTGCTGGACGACTTGGCGACGCTGCTGCACACGGTGAGCGTTTACCACGCCGACAAGGAGATCGCCCGGCACCGGCGGTGCTGGCAGCGGGAGCGGCAGATCTTCGACCCGGTGCACTACCTGGCGCTGCTGGAGCGCAAGCCCGGCAGCCTGGACCACGCCCGCCCCCTGGCCGGCTGGAACCTGCCGGGAGAGTTCGCCGTGCTGCGGCGGCGGTTGGAGGCTTGGCGGGAGGATGGCACGCGGGAGTACATCCGGGTGCTGCTGTTGCTGCGGGAGTATCCCCTGGCGCGGGTAGCGGGGGCGGTGGCCCAGGCGCTGCGGTGGTCGGCCCCGACGGCCGATGCGATCAAGCAGCTGCTGATCCCCGCCGAGCGGCCGGAACTCAAGACCTTCTGCCTGGCCGGACGGCAGCACCTGGCAGGGGTAACGGTGGCGAGGACGGACCTGGCCGCCTATGGGCGTCTGCAGGAGGTGGTCCATGGCTGAGCGCAAGGCCACCGTGCTGCTGGAGCATCACCTCAAGCAGCTCAAGCTGCCGACGATGCTGCGGGAGTACGCCTCCGTAGCGGCCGTCTGCGGTCGGGAGAGCCAGCCCTTCGAGACCTTCCTGCTGCGGCTGTGCGAGCGGGAGCTGATCGAGCGAGGCCAGCGGGCGACGGAGCGGCGGATCCAGGCGGCGAAGTTCCCGGCGCTCAAGACGATCGAGGGCTTCGACTTCTCGGCCCAGCCGGGGCTCAACGAGCCGCTGGACCGCGAGCTGCTGACGGGCGAGTACCTCGACCGCCGCGGGAACGTGCTGCTGATGGGCAACAGCGGCACGGGCAAGACGCACCTGGCCATCGCCCTGGGCCTGGCGGCCTGCCAGACGGGCCGGCGGGTGCGGTTCTTCACCGTGACGGCCCTGGTGACGGCCCTGCTGGAGGGGCGCGAAGACCGGAAGCTCGAACGAATGCTCGGGCAGCTGGGCCGTCAGGAGCTGGTGATCCTGGACGAGCTGGGCTACGTGCCGTTCAGCCAGGCCGGGGCGGAGCTGCTGTTCGAGGTCGTCAGTCGGGCGTATGAGCGGCAGAGCCTGATCGTGACGACGAATCTGCCGTTCCAGCAGTGGGTCGAGGTGTGCGGCTCGGAGCGTCTGACCGGGGCCATGCTGGACCGGCTGACGCACCGGGTGCACATCGTGGAGGCCAACGGCGAGAGCTACCGCCTGCGGGACAGCCAGCGGCGGCTGCGCCGCAAGCGACAGGCCGGGCAGGAGACCTGAATCCTTGACGCCCCGGGCGGTCCGGGGTAGACCTACGCATGGGCGCTACGCTTTGGCTCCGCCCCGCCCCGCGCCACGGCTTCACTCCGCCCTTTACACTCGGGGCATCGTCCGCTAGATCGGGAAGACTTGGTAGTCCTTGGGCGCCGTGCCGGTCGAGGCGTAGTAGATCGCGCCGATGATCATGAAGATCAGCCCCCCCAGCAGATCGCCGGCGATCACGCCGACCATGAGGGGTTTGGCCCGCTGGAAGCCCTGGCCGCCGGTGATGCGGGTGATGGCTACCTTGGCGGCCCAGCCCAGCAGGAAGCTGGTGGCGAAGACGGCCATGGGGTAGCTGCCCCAAACCAGGAAGAGGATCGGGTGGATGGGCCACCAGGGGAAGCGCAGACGGGCCCAGCTGAAGCCGATCACCAGGGCCAGGCCCACGCCCGTGGCCGCCAGGAACCGCGGATCGGGGTCGGCTGCGAGCAGCCGCCGCCAACCGCCCCCGGGGCCCTCGTCGATGGCGATGGAAGCCTCAAGCTGGTCGCTGGCGGTCAGGTGATTGATGCTCTTGACGGCCAGGTTGTAGGGCTGCTCGCACATGGGATTGCTGCCCCCGGCGTCCCGCGGCGGCCGGCCGTAGTTGTAGTTGAACCACAACGCCAGCGGCACGGCCACCGCCAGGGCCAGGGCGAACACGCCGATGGCCCCCCAGCCGACGCGGCTGGGGCGAACCTTCTGGTCGTCGGCGATCTTCAGGCCGTTGATGATGAACGGCATCAGCGCCTCACGCGGATCCACGGCCATGACCACCGTGAACAGCGCCAGGATCATCAGCCCCTGCGGGCCCAGGGCCTCGTAGCCGAACAGGCCCACCATCACCGCGATCGGGCCCCAGTAGGGCTGGATCCAGAACAGACCGCCCTCGGCGGTCAGGCGGGCCATCACCAGGAACATCAGCAGCAGGAGCAGCACGGTCAGGATCGCCAGCGGAGCCTCCAGGCCCAGGTCCATCAGCATCCAGACCAGTCCGGCGCAGGCGGCCAGGAAGCCGCGACAGGCCCAGGCCGCCCACGGCTCGGCGTCGCTGCTGGCCCGGAAGGTTAGCGCTCGCTTGACTACCTGCCAATAGTACCGCCGGCCCGTGTAGCCCAGCAGAATCGCGATGCCCAGGAAGCTGCCGAACCGCTGCCATTGCGGCAGGCCGCCCTCCATGTCTGTGCCGGCGATGTTGACGCCGGCGGTCACGAAGGCCAGCCCCACCAGCACGCCAACCACGTTGGAGATGCCCAGGCTCAGGCCCACGTCGCTGGCCAGGAAGAAGGCGAAGGCGATCACCGTGGGATACAACTGCGGCCGCAGGATGCTCCAGCCGAACGGGGCCTTGAAGATATCCGGCAACCTGCTGCCGATGGGGCTGAAGTCGAACATCAGCGGCACCTGGATGCTTTGGGTGTTCCAGGCGCCGTAGCCGTTGACCAGGCGAATGGTCAGGACCACCGCAAAGCCGATCCAGAACAGGCGGTTGCGGAAGATCGAGCCCATTGCGTGCTTGTCGTCCTGCTCCAGCAGACTGTTGGTGAAGGCGGCAATGGGGTAGCGCAACCGCTCGTGGTGCGACCACTGGCGGTGCACGATCATGCTCAGGGTGATGACGGCTACCGCCAGTAGCATCAGCATCGGCAGCCAGACGGCCAGAGGCTGTTGCCAGCCCTGCCACGGCACATCGTAAAGGCTGATGTTCTGCTGGCCGACGCGCATGCCCGCCAGGTAGTTGTCCACGACGGCCGGGTCCATCTGTCCGCCGGCCGGTAGCATTCGCTCGGGAACGTAGCTCAGGACCTCGGCCCGCTGCCAGCCGGGGTCGCTCTGGTTGCGATGGATCGGCATCACCAGCGTCGGGGTGAAGTTCCGCAGGAAGCCCGCCCCGGGTATCGCGCAGCCGACCAGGGCGAAGGCTGTCACCACCGCCAGCTCCGCCGGGCGCAGGCGCCAGGAGCGGTGCATCCTGTACAGCACCGGGTTGACCAGCAGCACCACGACGATCAGCAGGCCGAAAACGCTGATCGGCAGGTAGTTGCCCACCAGGCGCGTCAGCATCATGTACTCGTCGTTGAAGTGGCCGAACCCGGCGAGGAATGCCGCTGCCAGCAATCCGATCACTATCGCGCGTGCGGACATGCCGTACTCCTTTGGCAGGCGCCGGTGTGTGCGGAACCGGCCCCGTCTCGATTCAGCCACCGAGGGAGCCACTGCTGCCAACCGGCATGCGAGGATCCCTCGGCGGCGATGATCCGGGCCTACGGCGCCGTGGCGGTGGAGATTGCGATGACGGCCGGGGCGCCGAGGCGGTTGGCGTTGGCCTCGGGGCTCGGCAGGAGGTCGATCGCCCGGATTTCCACGTCTGGCCGCGGGTTGTTCCACTGCATCGAGTAGACCGTAGTGGACAGTTCCTGGCGGCCCTGGACTGGCGCGGCCCAAGCCACCTGGGCGAACCGCAGCGGCGTGGGCTGCTCCTGGAGCCAGTGACCGACGCCCTCGCTCCACCGCACGGGCACGTCAATGTGCTGCCCGTCGGCGTAGTGCACGCGATACTGGAAGAGCACCGGCGGCTGCTCATCGCGGCCTGCGGCCCGGCGGCTCTCGTACTCCGCCACGCCCCGGCCCGCATGGTAAGTGTGCAGGAAGAACAGGGCATTGGCCTTGCGGCCGACGGCGAGATCCGTTACCTGCTGCGCACCGACGGTGCTGCCCTCTCCCTGCAGCATGATGACCGAGGGCACGGGCGAGGTGGTGAACTCCGGCACCTCGTAGAGCACGTCCGCGAACTTGCTGCGGCCCTCGGGCAGGCGCGACAGGTCGGCCTCGGACGCCCGAGGGTCACGGAACCACGACGGCTCGCCGCGGTGGTGGTTGTAGGCGTTGAGTTGATCGTCGCGGATCGGCACCGGCCGGATGTCCAGCCCTGTCACCGGACGGCTGCCGCCCACGACGGCCCCGAGGTTGGCCAGGACGGTGCGCACGAGGGTCCGCTTCTTCACAGCGGTCTCGGGGTTGCGCTCGGTCTCATTGACCTGCAGCTGATTGAGGAGGATGCCGCCCTCGCCCTTGTCGTAGGCGACCAGACCGCCGATGTTCAGCAGTGGCCTCACCTTCTGCTGCCACTGCGGCGATCGCTGCGCGAGGATCGAGAGGTTCTCGATACCGGTGACGTGGTCGGGGCGGTTCGGGTTGACGTTCTCCATGTCGGTCAGCACCAGCCGCAGGCGCTGGGCTGGGAGGCCGCCGAGGTCGAAGGTCTGCTCCACGGCGCCCACTTCCAGCGGCAGGCGTATCGGCTCGGCCGCGTCGTCGGGGTAGACTTCGAGCGTCCGGGGCTGCCAGAGGTGATCGTTGGGCACCACGCGGAGCGTCTGGAGCGTCTCGGCCCTGGGCAGCGTGAATGTCAGCTCCGCCTGGCCGTCACTGAAGCCGATGTAGTAGAGGTACTTCCAGTACTGCTGGGCGGTGAAGCCGTTGAAGATGTTCAGCAGGTTGTTCTGGTCCTGCGGCCCCTGCTTGGCCCGCGTGATCGCCTGCTCGCGTCCGCTGAAGTCCATGAACGGGGCGATGTCGCGGAGGTCAACGACGTATGTGTAGGCGTCATTGACGGCCCACGGCACGTTCCAGGAGCGGGCCGCGGCCTCGCCAGTGTCCATGGCCACG
>JAWLCG010000251.1:0-4162 GCA_041687295.1 Phycisphaerae bacterium
CGTCGACGGCGGGCCGTGCCCGCCCTACAGACTCCGGCGAGAACCCACGTGCCCTATCGGGCTCCACGGCACGCGGACCGTGGTCCGCCGTCGACGGCGGGCCGTGCCCGCCCTACAGACCCAGGAGTTACACGCATGGCCCAGGAGTTGCAGAGTCTGCCCGACGCCCCGGCCCTGGAGACGCTGGAGATCGACCCCCAGCGGCGGCGGCGGGGGCTGCGCGCCCTGGGTGTGGCCGTGGGGGCGATCGGCTTCTCGATGGCCCTGCAGATGGGCCTCAACGCCAACTTCCTGGCCAATGACGTGGGCATCTCGGGCTACCAGTTGGGCATGCTCGAGGCGATCCGCGAAAGCTGCGGGATCACGGCGTTTCTGCTGATCGGCCTGCTGGCGGGCCTGGCCGAGCCGCTGCTGGGGGCGGCCATGCTGGTGCTGTTCGCCGCCGGCATCGGCGGGTACGCTTTCGTGCCGACCTACGGCTGGGTGATCCTGATGAGCCTGGTCTGGAGCCAGGGCCTGCACGTGTGGATGCCGCTGCCCAACAGCATGGCCCTGGCCCTGGCCGAGCCGGGACGCACGGGCCATCGCCTGGGCCAGCTCGGCTCGGCCGGGGCCCTGGGCTTCGGGTTGGGCCTGGGCACCGCCCTGGTGCTGACGCTGGCAGGCGTGCCGATTCGCCCCATGTACCTGCTGGCCGGCGCCATGGCCCTGGTGGCGGCCGGGGCGTGCCTGATGATCCCCCGCAACATCCGCGCGCCGGGCGTTCGGCTGGCCTTTCGGCGGAAGTACGGCCTGTACTACCTGCTGTGCCTGCTGGAGGGCTGGCGCAAGCAGATCTTCGTGGCCTTCGCCGCCTACCTGCTGGTCCAGCAGTTCAACACGCCGCTGTGGGTGATCCTGGGGTTGATGGCCCTGGTGCAGGGCATCGGCTTCGTGGCGGCGCCGCACGTGGGTCGGCTGATCGACCGCGTGGGCGAGCGCCCGGTGCTGGTGTTCTACTACAGCTGCCTGACACTGTCCTTCATCGGCTACGCCCTGGTCCGCAACCCCTACATGCTCTACGGGCTGTTCGTCCTCGACAACGCCTTCTTCGTCTTCGCCCTGGCCCTGACGACCTACGTCAACCGCATCGCACCGCCCAACGAGCACACCGCCACGCTGAGCATGGGCGTGGCGATGAACCACGTGGCCGCTGTCACCATGCCGCTGGTGGGCGGGCTGCTCTGGCTGCACATGGGCTACGCCTACACCTTCCTGATCGGGGCCGTCGCCGCGGGCCTGAGCGTGTTCATCACCGCCCTGCTGGTGCCGGGCCGGCGCGTCGGCTCCTCCATCGTCTAGACCGTCTTGCGATTGCGCCTGTGGTCCCAAAGCGCCTCCGGCCCAAGCCCACGGAATGCCTTCCGTGGGCATCGTGGCCGGGCCGTTGATCTCCAAGCCCAACGCACCCGCAGGTCCGGGCGAAAGACGCCCTGGCCTGTGCCCCGTAGGCTCTCTTCGAGCGGAGCGAGGCCCGGCATCCCCTGGCGCCTGCCGCCCTGACCTGCCGGGCCTCGCTGGCGCTCGACCCGGCCTACGGACGCGCCGTCCCTGAGCGCTTCTTCCTTGCCTCGCCGGTCCCAGGCCCGACAATAGGGGGTGGACCTGACGTGGAAGGAGAGGCATGGACTGGATTGTCGCGGAGGCGTCGCGGTTGCTGGGGGGCTGGGCGAGCATTGTGCTGGGGGCGCTACTGATTTTCGGCCTGCGCGTGCTGGACGTGTCGATCGACAGCCTGCGGATCATCACGATGGTCAAGGGCCATCGCGTTGTGGCCGGTGTGCTGGGCGTGGTCGAGGCGGGCATCTTCATCTACGCCATCAGCCAGGTGCTCCAGCCGCCGGTGCACTGGCTGGCGATGGTGGGCTACGCGTGCGGCTTCGGGGTGGGCACGTTCACGGGCACAGCCATCGCCGAGCGGTTCGTCTCGCACTACGTCATGGTGCGGATCCTCAGCCGGGGCTACTCCGAGCAGATCGCCCAGGGGCTGCGCGAGCGGAAGTACCGCGTCACCGTCGTCGAGGGCGAGGGCATGATGGGGCGCGTGCTGATCCTGTTCACCGTGATGGAGCGCAAGGTCGCCAAACAGGCCATCGCCCTGATCCGCCAGGCCGACCCGGACGCCTTCGTCACCTTCGAGCCCGTCGAGCGGGCCGTCGGCGGCTTCGTGCCGCACATCCCCCGGACCCCCGCCTGGTGGCGACCGGCGGTGCGGCACTAGGGGCGGCGTGGATTCGGGCAAGCCATTCCGGTAGGTCGGGCCCATCTTGCAGCCGGGCGGGCGGTTGGTAGAATGTCGGCCATGGCGAAGAAAGCAAAACCCCCGGCCGGCCTGCGCCAGCCGATGACGTACAAGGACTCCGGCGTCGACATCGAGGCCGGCGACGAGATGGTCGAGCGGATCAAGGGCCTGGCCCAGCGGACCTATGGCCCGCGGGTGATGGGGGGGCTGGGCGGCTTCGCCGGGCTCTTCCGCCTGGACTACAACGAGAAGCTCTTCCAGCGCAACTACAGCGACCCGGTGCTAGTCGCCTGCACCGACGGCGTGGGCACCAAGCTCAAGGTCGCCTTCCTGTGCGACAAGGTCGACACGGTCGGCATCGACCTGGTGGCGATGAGCGTCAACGACCTGGTCTGCTGCGGGGCTGAGCCGCTGCTGTTCCTGGACTACCTGGGCGTGGGCAAGCTCGACCCCGGGCGGATGGCGGAGATCGTCCGCGGCATCAGCGAGGGCTGCATGCAGAGCGGGGCGGCCCTGCTGGGCGGCGAGACGGCCGAGATGCCCGACTTCTACAGCCCCAACGAGTTCGACATGGCCGGCTTCGCCGTCGGCGTGGTCGAGAGGCCCCGCCTCATCGACGGCTCGACCGTCGAGGCCGGCGACGTCGTGATCGCCCTGGCCAGCGACGGGCTGCACTCCAACGGCTACGGCTTGGCACGGCGGGTGCTGCTGGAGCGGGCGGGCTACGCCATCGACGACGCCCCGGCGGAGCTGGGCGGCATGAGCGTCGGCCAGGCCATGCTCGTGCCCACCCGCATCTACGTCAAGCCGGTGCTCAACGTCCTGGGCACCTACCGCGTCAAGCGGGTGGTCAAGGCGATGGCCCACATCACCGGCGGGGGCCTGCCGGGCAACCTGCCCCGCGTCCTGCCCGAGGGCCTCACCGCCACCATCAAACGCAACAGCTGGCAGGTGCCGCCCATCTTCCGCCTCATCCAGGAGAAGGGCCCCGTCGACGAGACCGAGATGTACCGCGTGTTCAACATGGGCGTCGGCTTCGTCATGGTGGTGGCCGCCAGCTTCGCCAAGAGCGTGATGGCCCAGCTCCGCCGCGACGGCGAACGCTGCTGGGAGCTCGGCAAGGTCAAGAAGGGCGGACCGGAGATCGAGTGGGCCTGAGGGATTTTTGATTGCAGATTTTCGATTGGCGGAGGCCGGCGCCCGGCCGTGCGCTCCCCCACATATCCCCGGGCATGCCCGGGGGCCCGTAGGGCGGGCCCTGGCCCGCCGTCGATGGCGCCAGGCGCCGCCCCGAGTGGGCCTTCTCCTCTCTCCTCTCTACTCTCTCCTCTCTGTGCCCCCGGGGACGGGCAAGAAAACTCTTGCCCGTCCCCGGGGCCACGGGTGTAGGGGGTGTTGGCCTTGCGGAATGCACGGCCTCAGGTCTTGGGTTCTTTTTCGCGGCGCCCGCTGACGACTTCCTGGGGTTCGTGCCGGCCAACACGTGTGGCGGGTCGCCAGGAGTTTGTCAGGATGATCAACATCTACGTCGGGAATCTACCGTTCAGCACCACCGAAGAGGAACTCGAGCAGATCTTTGGCGAGTATGGCCAGGTGCTTCGCACCAAGGTCATCACCGATCGCGACACGGGCCGGTCGCGCGGTTTCGGCTTCGTCGAGATGGACGACGAGGCCGCCGGCAACCAGGCCATCGAGGCCCTCAACGGCAAGGAGATGGACGGCCGGCCCCTCACCGTCAACGTCGCCCGGGCGCGGTAGGGCCTCCGGGCAGTAGGGCACGTAGGTTCGCGAGCGCCGCGAGCGGTTCTGCGTGCCGCGGTGGCGCCAAGCCGCCCCTTGGCCGTATGGAGTGCGGCGGCATCGACGCCGCTTTGGCTCGAG
>JAWLCG010000251.1:4172-5375 GCA_041687295.1 Phycisphaerae bacterium
TGCAGACGGCGCAGCCACGGCACCCGTGCAGCCGGTAGGGTGTGCAGGTTCTGCACACGGAACGACGGCGGCCCAGGCAGCACCTCTCGCTGGGGGCCGGTGTGCAGAACCGCTTCGCGAACCTGCACACCCTACAGGGCTGCGGCGGGCCGCGTTTGAGGGGCCGGCGTGACAGGGGGGGCGTATGGTTCACAATCCGTGGCAGGACTGGTCCGCCGAGCAGGGCCGGGCGATGGACGAGCCGCAGGGGGCTGAGGCCTTTCGCCTGGCGGTGAAGCGGGCGGCCCTGTGGGACCTGATCGACGCCCACCGCCCTGACCCCGCCGACGGGCCGGTGCTCGACCTCGGCGGCGGCACGGGCCTTTGGGCGCTGGACCTGGCCCGGCGAGGCCATCGCGTCGTCCTGGTCGACATCGCCCCGGGCCTGCTGGAGCGGGCCCGCGTCAAGGCCAGTCAGCAGGGCCTGCTGGATCGCGTCGAGCTGCAGTGCCACCCCCTCGGCGACCTGTCGAACCTGCCGGCGGGGGCCTTTCCGCTGGTGCTGGCGGTGGGGGCGCCGCTGAGCTACTCCGACGACCCCTCGGCCGCCCTGGCCGGCATTCGCCGCGTGACGGCCCCCGGGGGCGTGCTGGTCGGCGATGGGGAGAACCGCTGGCGGGCGGCCACGTTCCTCCGCCGGGCCGCCGATTGGCCGGGGGCCCGCGAGCTGCTGCTCACCGGCCAGGCCCGCTGGCCCGATCCGGACAACCCCGCCCCGATCCACCTGTTCACCCCGCCGGACCTGCGCCACCGCCTGGCCGAGGCCGGCTGGCACGTGCTGCGGATGACGCCCTCCGACGTCGTCGCCAGCTGCCTGCACCCGGACACCTTCGCCGCCCTGGCCACCCGCCCCGACGGCCTGGCCGAGGCCCTCGAGCTCGAGCGCCGCCTCCGCGACGAGCCCGCCCTGCTCTCGGCGGGCCGCGACGTGCAGTTCGTCGCCCGTCGGCAGGACGTCGACACGCCGGGGGCACCCTAGTAGACCGGCCAACCAGGAATGTTGAGTTACGGTCTTCTGTAGCCCCGTCAGGGGCGTCTGATCGTCAGTCGTACCAGCCAATGGACGGCCCAGGGTGCGAGCGCCGTATGGAGTGCGGCGGCCTTGACGCCGCTTTGGCTGGCTCGGTCGGTTGCGATCCAAAGCGGCGTCAAGCCGCCGCACTC
>JAWLCG010000251.1:5385-7668 GCA_041687295.1 Phycisphaerae bacterium
GCGGCCCACACCCCCCCCCACTCCAAAGGGGCGTGCCGCCCATCGCGCAGGGACCCCCAGAGCGGCCCGGCCGGGATCGGCGGGGCGATCGACACGAATGGCACGAATAACGGCCGATGGCACGAGTGGAAGATCAGACGCAGTCAAAACGAATCTTCTGTTCGTGGAATCCTCCTCCCTTCGTGCCATTCGTGTTGATCCCCTGTACACGGAGTGGGAGGCCCGCGGGGGAGGCGAAGCCGTGGCTACAAACGCCGTAGCCACGGCACCCGGACGGTCTTTGCTTTTCGGGAACGCTATAGATCCGGCCGCCCATGGCGGGGGCTACCAAAGCGGGGAGCCCTACATCCAAGGCTGGCCGGTCCACTAGGAAAAGGCTCGTGTCCGCCCCGGCTCAAGTGGCGGCGGCGTCGGAGGCGGTCTGGCGGCGGGGGTCGGGCATGCGGAGCTCGACGACGGTTCGCCCGGGACGGCTGGTGAGGTCCAGCTGGGTGTTGAGGGCCTCGGCCCGCTCGCGCATCGAGGTCAGGCCCAGTCCCCGGCCGGCCGCTTGGGCGGGGTCGAAGCCCTTGCCGTTGTCGCTGACGCGCAGGCGCAGCGTGCCACGGCTGAGCGTCAGGGCGATCTCGACCCGCGTGGGCGCCCCGTGCCGCAGGGCGTTGTGCAGGGCCTCCTGGGCGATGCGGAAGAGATTGATCTCGACCTCCGCGCCCAGCCGGACCGAGCGCAGCGGCTCCGAGCAGCGCAGGTGCACCGCTACGTCATTGCGCTGGTGCCGGTCCACCATCTGCGTCAGCGCCGAGGCCAGGCCAAACTGCTCCAGCGTGGCCGGGTAGAGCCCGTGGCTCATGCGGCGGATCTCGTGGACCAGCTCGGTGTGGTGCTCGGCCAATTCACGCAGGGCCTCGAGGGTGGCTGGGTCGGCGTGGGGCTCCAGCGACGCGCGGATCGACTGGAGCTGCCACTGCAGGGCGATGACGTGCTGGCCGAAGGCGTCGTGCAGCTCGCGGGCGAGCCGGCGGCGCTCCTTTTCGCGGGCGCCGGTCAGCTTGGCGCGGGCCTGGCGGACCATTCGCTCGGCCCGGTGGCGCTCGGTGACGTCCAGGATGATGCCCTGCAGGTGCGTCAGCTCGCCGGCGTCGTTGTTCAGGCCGATCGTGCGGTCCTCGATCCACCGCACCTGCCCGTCGGCGTCGAGCAGGCGGTAGTGCTGGGCGAACTCCATCTCGCCGCGGCGGATGTGGCCGGCGACCTCAGCCTCGAGGCGCGGAACGTCGTCGGGGTGGGTGACGCCCACCCAGCTGACCCGCCCGCTGGTGAAGTCCTCCGGCGTGTAGCCGAACTGCCGCACGCCCTCGCTGACGAACTCGACGGGCCAGTTCTCGGCCACGCGCCACAGGAAGGTGACGGCCGGGCTGCGGTTGATGATCGACTCGAACTGCTGGACCGTCTGCATCGAGGCCCGCAGGTGCAGTTCGGTCAGCTTGCGGTGGGTGATGTCGCGCCCGATGGCCTGGACCTCGACGATGCGCCCCTGGGCGTCGAGGATGGCGTCGTCCTCCCACTCCAGCCACCGCCAGCCGTCGGCCGTCAGGGCCCGCTGTTCGATGGTGACGCGGTAGGGGGGCTGCCAGAGCCGCTCGAAGGCCTCCTGCGTCGCCGGCAGGTCCTCGGGGTGCACCAGGGGCTGGTAGGACTGGCCCAGCAGCTGCTCGCAGGGCTTGCCGAACATGGCGCAGTAGGCGTCGTTGACGAAGGTGAAGCGCCCCTGCGGGTCGACGCGGACGATCAGGTCGCGCTGGCTCTCGACCAGGCCGCGGTAGTGCTGCTCGCTCTCGCGCAGGGCCCGCTCGGCGTGGCCCGTGGCGGCGAGGTCGGTGAGCACCACGTCGACCCACGCCAGGCCGCCGCGGTCGTTGAAGCCGGCCTGGGCGCTGACGGACAGCCAGCCGACCGACCCGTCCCGCCGCTGCGCCTGCAGGGGGCGGTCCACCATCTGGCCCTGGGCCTGGAGGATGGCCGTCACGAAGGCCCGGTCGCCCGGCGTGGCCCAGAGCGTCTGCGGGTCGATCGTCAGCAGCTGCTCGACGTCGTCGTAGCCCAGCAGCCGGGCCGCCGCCGGATTGGCCAGCACGATCCTCGGCCTCGGCGCGAAGACTGTCCGCACCACGCCCACCGGCAGGTGAGCGAGGACCTCGGGCGCCATCTGTGTGAAGGTCTTGAGCATGGGGTGGTGCGGCACGGGCCGGTGAACAGGGCCCATTGTAAGGCCGATGGGTCGAT
>JAWLCG010000252.1:0-7651 GCA_041687295.1 Phycisphaerae bacterium
CTACGTGCTCAGACCCCGGGCATGCCCGGGGCTATATGGGGACACACGGTATCGCGCGGCGCTATCGACGGCGGGCGATGCCCGCCCTACGACCAGCCGCACAGGGCGGGGGGGGCCTGGCCGAGGCTGGCGGCGATGCGGGCGTCGGCGTCGGCGGCGAGGAAGTCGGTGAACTGCGGCAGCGGTCGGCCCTTGCGGTCGTAGTAGAACTTCAGGCCGCGATACGCCGCCAGGTTCGCCAGCCAGCTGTTGCGCTTGAACGGCAGGGCCTTGAGCCGCTGCGTGGCCGAGCGGGGGGCGTAGAACTCGCGGAAGGCGGCCATCTGCGCGAATCGCAGCTGCAGGATGGACAATTGTCGCGGCTCGAAGACGACCGTCGCCCCGTTGTACTTGTCCCAGTCGGTCGAGAGGATCCGCCCCTCGCGGCGGTACTGCTCGAAGACGGCCGTGCCGGGGTAGGGCGTGAGGATCGCGAAGATCGCCATGGCCAGCTCGGCCCGCTGGGCGAAGCGGACGGCCCGCATGCAGTCGCGCCAGTCGTCGGTGTCGAAGCCGAAGATGAAGCTGCCCCAGATGCCGATGCCGTACCGCCGGATGTGGCGGATGCGGGCGAGGTACTCGCCGGCCCGCACGTAGCGCTTGCCCATCGACTGGAGCGTATCGGCCTTGGGGCTCTCCAGGCCCAGCAGCAGGCCGATACAGCCGCTGTCGCGCATGGCCGATAGCAGGGCGTCGGACTGGCTGACCAGGATGTCGCACTGGCTGGCCCAGCGGATGCCCAGCGGCTTGAGGCGCTGGCAGAGCTCCATGGCCCGGCCCTGATGGCCGGCGAAGTCGTCGTCGCTGAAGATGAACGTCCGCGAGCCGAACTGCTCCTGGGCCTGGCGGATCTCGTCGATGATGGCGTCGATGGGCCGTTGGCGAAACCGCCGGCCGAAGATGGCGGGCGTTGTGCAGAAGCTGCACCCGTGCGGGCAGCCCCGGGTGGTCTGGATGGGGTTGAAGACCACGTAGTCCTTGGGGTTGAGCAGGTCCTTGCGGGGCGAGGCGATGGGGGTGTCGGGGAAATCGCGCCAGTCGTACTTGCGGACAGCCCGGCCCGCCTCGAGGTCGCTGAGGGCGCGGGGCAGGGTGCCCTCGGCGTCGCCGCAGCAGACGATGTCGGCGTGGGTCAGGGCCTCGTCGGGCATCGCCGAGGGATGGATGCCGCCCAGTATCACCCGTACGCCGAGCTTTCGGTAGGCGTCGGCCAGGGCGTAGGCGCGGACGGCTTGGGTGGTCATCGCGCCGATGCCGACGACGTCGACGTCCCGGGCGTCAGGCGTGTGGGGCTCGTCGAGCGTGTTCTCGTCGATGATCTCGACGTCCCAGCCGGCGGGCACGACGGCGGCGCAGATGGTCAGGTTGAGCGGCATGAACAGGGCCCGGCGCGAGAAGGTCATCTTCTGGATGATCTCGGGCATGGACACTGTGGTCAGCGGGCTGCGCGGGTTGATCAGCCGAAGCCGCCTCCGCTCGCCCTCGCGGCGGGGGGGCAGTCCGAGAGCCACAGTGTCTCGCTCGCCCGTAGCGGGCGCAGAGTGTTCGATCATGACGCACCCCTTCGCTGGCAGCCCGTTGAAAAAGGCCATCTGGCCTCGACGCTGGAGCAGTAGAGCAGTAGATCAGGAGACCGCAGGTGAACGGGTCCTGGATTAAGAGGCGTTGGGCCACGTTCCAGGCTTGTTCTGCTCTCCTGTTCTCCTGCTCCACTGCTCACCTGCTCTAGCAGCCCGTTTTTCAACGGGCTGCTGGTCCCCGGCCAGCGCGGGGCCCGTACGGTCATATGATTGCGGCGGGGGGCGTCAAGTCAATGGTGCAGCTGTGCCCTGGCTGGGGCGCTCTCGCGTCGGGGGCCCGGGCGTGGTACAACAGGGCCCCTCGGCCGGGGTGTGGGAGGATGGGTCCCGCCGGCCGGGCTTCCGCAGTGAAAGGCAGTGCATCGATGGCAACGCATGCGGTGATCGTTTCGGTCGGCAACGAGCTGACCAGCGGCCAGACGGTCGACACCAACAGCGCCTACCTCGCCCAACGGCTGGCCGAGCTGGGCATCCCCACACTCGCCCACCACACGGTGGAGGACAACCAGGACCGCATCGCGGCCATCCTGACCCCGGCGGCCGGCGAGGCCCCGCTGGTGGTCGTCAGCGGCGGCCTGGGCCCGACGGCCGACGACCTCACCCGCCAGGCCCTCGCCCAGGCCCTGGGCGATGCGCTGGTGACCGACGAGGCCGCCCTGGCCGAGATCGCCGCCTTCTTCGCCGCCCGGGGCCGACAGATGAACGAGACCAACCGCATCCAGGCCTGCCGGCCCGAGCGGGCCGAGCTGCTCCGCAACGAGGTGGGCACGGCCCCCGGCCTGTACGCCCGGCTGGGCGGGGCGGAGGTCTTCGTCGTGCCCGGCGTGCCCAGCGAGATGCGCTGGATGGTCGACGCCCACGTGCTGCCGCGGGTGCGGGTGCTGGCGGGCGACTCGCGGATCGTCTTTCGCACGGTGCACGCCTTCGGCACCGGCGAGAGCGACATCGGCGCCCGCCTGGCCGACCTAATGCGCCGCGACGCCAACCCGCTGGTGGGCACGACGGCGTCGTCGGGCATTATCTCTGTGCGGATCACCGCTCGCGGCGAGGACCCCGAGCAGGCGAGGGCGCTGGCCGAGCGGTCGGCCGAGGAGGTCTGGCGCCGGCTGGACGGCTGGGCCTTCGGCGACGACGAGCAATCGATGGCCGACGTGGTCGGCGAGGCGCTGGTGCAGCGGGGCCAGACGGTCTGCGTGGCCGAGAGCTGCACCGGCGGCCTGCTGGGCGAGATGCTCACCCGCCGAAGCGGCTCCAGCGCGTACTTCCTGGGCGGCGTGCTGGCCTATGCCAACGCCGTCAAGGCCGGCGCCCTCGACGTGCCGGCCGAGTTGCTCGAGCGGTGCGGGGCCGTCAGCGCCGAGGTGGCCGAGGCGATGGCGGTCGGCGTCCGCCGGTGGATCGGCGGGGACTACGGCCTGGCCATCACGGGCATCGCCGGGCCCACCGGCGGCTCGGCCGACAAACCGGTGGGCCTGGTCTACACCGCCCTGGCCGGGCCCGACGGCGTCCGCGCGGTGCGGAACGTCTTCCCCGGCGACCGCGGCCACGTCCGCCTCCGCTCGGCCCTGACGGCCCTGAACATGCTCCGCCTGGAGCTCCGCGCATAAGCTGTATATAGCCCCGGGCTTGCCCGGGGTCTTCGAAGAGCGAAGATGGGCCACTGAGGACACAGAGGACACAGAGAAAGAACCACGGAAGTTCCTTGGGATTGAGTAGAAGGGGCGGGCGCGGGGCCGCGATGGCGTCCGACGTCACCGGGTGTCCCTATATAGCCCCGGGCATGCCCGGGGTCTTCGGGAGCGCAGGCCTCGACGAGGTGCCGGCTGCGCCGGCGTGCTGGGCGCATATGACAGGAATGGGAGCGTCTACGTGGAAACGCTGCGGGTGCTGTTTCTGGAGAAGCCGGCGGCTCTGCTGATCGGCCTGGCGTTCGTGGAGTTGACGCTCCTGTTCCTGCTGTACCTTCGGCGGACGCGGGGGCTGCTGATCGCCGCGCTGGTTCCGCCGGTATTGGCGGCGGGCGTGGCGACGCTGGCCTGGGCCGTCACGACCGAGCGGGAGCGGCTGGAGTACGCCATGCGCGAGGCCACCGCCGCCCTGCAGGCCCAGCAGTGGGACCGCCTGGCCGGGTGGATCGACGCCGACTACGACGACGGCCAACGCCAGGGCCAGGACGTGCTGCGTCTGGCCCAGCGGATCGTCCGCTACGTCGACCTGCGGGACGTCCGCCTGTCGGTGATCAAGAGCGACCTTCAGCCGCCTCGGGCGATCGTGACCGTCTCGGCCGTCGCCACGACGGGCCACTATGGCCGGGTGGTCAGCCGGTGGCGCCTGCATTGGGTCCAGGGCCCCGACCGGCAGTGGCGCCTCCGCCAGGCCGTCCTCGAGCACCCGCCCGGCTACACCGGCCTGCGGGGGTTCTGAGCCCACCCCGCTACACCTTCCGTCTTTGGGCGGGCGGGTCCACGGCTCTGGGTGCCCCGGGCAAGCCGCGGGCTCGCCCGGCCGAGATGCCCACGGATGGCCTTCCTGTCATATCGACACAAGTCCAAGGACCGGCCCGGTGCCGTGGCTACGGCGTTCGTAGCCACGTCTTGGGGCGCCGACTCGTCAGTCGCACCAACCGATGGAGGCCCAGGGCGCGAGCGCAATATGGAGTGCGGCGGCCTTGACGCCGCTTTGGATCGCAACCGACCGAGCCAGCCAAAGCGGCGTCGTTGCCGCCGCACTCCAAAAGCGCGGCCCGCCTATCGCGCAGGGACACCCAGGCCGGCCGAGCCGGGACCGGCAGGGCGATGGACACGAATGGCACGAATAACGGCCGATGACACGAAGGGAAGACGAGACAGGGCCACAACGGATCTTCTATTCGTGAAATCCTCCTCCATTCGTGCCATTCGTGTTGATCCCCTGCCCGAGGAGGAGGCCAGGGAGAAACCCAAAGACGTGGCCACAAACGCCGTAGCCACGGCACCCGGACGGCTTTTCTTTTTGGGAGACGCGATGGACTCGGCCGCCCATGACGGGGCTACCAGAGCGGCGAGCCTTGCATTCCAGGCCGTCGGGTCGTTACGGCGCCGCCGGTGCCTCCAGGCGGGCCAGGTCGGGCCGGCCGGCCAGGCGGGCGGTGAGGACCCGGCCCAGGAAGATCTCCATGCCGTCGCTGGCCCGGCCGATGCGGTCCTGCACGGCGAGGTCTACGTGCGTGGCGCTGGTGCCGCTGGCCCGGCCGGCCTGCTGGACGACGCGGCGCAGCTCGGCGGCGGCGTATTCGTGGGCGGCGTCGAAGCTCTGGAACTGCCTCGCCCCCGGCAGGCCCTCGACGACGTAGGCGCCCGTGTCGGTGGGCCGCACCTCGACGTGCTTGAGCACCACCACCTCGCTGGTGATGGCCCCGACGGCGTTGGCCACGTCGGCGTCGGGCGGAATGACCGCCTCGGTGCCCAGCATCTCGGCCACCTTGGGCAGGAAGTAGTGCGCCGGCGCCCCGATGCCCACCAGCGGGCTTTTGACGGTGACGGCCACCGCCATCGCGTCGTCGCCGCCGTCGAGGATGTTCTTCAACATCGCCTGGCAGGCGGGGCAGTCGTCCACGGCGTCGCCGTCGGTGTGGTCGTCGAGTTGTTTCTTGATCATCTCCACGGCCAGCAGCCGAACGAACTGGTCCAGCGCCCGCTCGGCGAAGGCCCGCACGTCCAGGCCGGCCACGGCGGCGACCAGCTCGGCGAGCCGGTGGGCGGTGGCGGTGTCCCACCGCTGGAACCGCCCGGCCACGTGCAGCAGGTCCGTCGGCGTCAGGCTGCAACGCTGGATGACGGCGTGCTCCTCCAGGCGGTCCAGGCCCAGCAGGCTCCAGTGGCCCGGGCCGGCCCGGCGGGCCAGCTCGTCCAGGGCCGCGGGCCGTTCGCCCAGCAGCTGCACGACGGCCTGCTCGTCGCGGCTCAGGGCCAGGCTGTCGACATGGCCGGTCAGGGCGACGATCTGCATGGGCCGGGTTGTGCCCAGGTAGTCGGCGAGGTTGGCCTCCAGGAAGTCCAGGGCGCGTGCGACGGCCTCGGGCCGTTCGCTGCCCAGCCAGGCGGCCGGCGCGACGCGGCGGGGGCCGATGCGGATCTGCCCGTTCTCCAGGGCGACGTGGCTATCGCCGCCCAGGCCGGTCGTCCGCATCTCCAGGGCCCGCACGTGCGTGTGGATGCCGCCCACCCGCGTGCCCGACGCGCAGGTCCGCACCGCCCCGTCGCGCAGCGCGGCCGTGTCGGTCGTCGTGCCGCCGATGTCGACCACGACCGCCCGGGCCAGGCGCGTCATGTGGCGCGCCCCGGCCACGCTGGCGGCCGGTCCAGACAGCATCGTCTCGACGGGCCGCTCGGCCGCCGCCTCGGTGCTCATCAGCGAGCCGTCGCCCTTGACCACCACCATCGGGGCGGAGATGCCCCGCGCGTTGAGGCACTGGCGGGCCTCGCGGAGGAATTTTTCAAGCCGCGGGATGATCCGGGCGTTCAGCACGGCTGTTCTGGCCCGGGTGCGGAAGTTCAGCAGCTCCGAGAGCTCATGGCCACAGGTGACGCTCAGGCCGGTGGCCTCGCGGACGGCCCGCTTGACGGCCAACTCGTGGGCGGGGTTGACGGTGCTGGCGAAGCCCGACACGGCGAACGCCCGGACCTCCTGGCGCTGCACCATCTCGCAGGCGACCTCGGCGACCTGCTCGGGGTCGACCGGCTCGATCTCGCGCCCGTTGATCTCCAGCCGGCCGCGGAGGGCCGCCTGGGGCGCGTGCTCGACGTCGGCCGGGTCGTACAGGCCGTAGGGCGGCATGAGCAGCAGGCCGACCTTCTGGCCGTAGCCCTCGACGATGGCGTTGGTCGCCAGCGTCGTCGAGATGGCCACCAGGTCCACCCGCTCCAGCAGGGCCTCATCGAGCTGGGCCAGGGCGGCGCCGATGCCGACGGTGTAGTCCCACTTGGTGGTCAGGGCCTTGGCCTTGGCCAGGAGGCTGTCGGTGGCGAAGTCGTGGATCACCACGTCGGTGTACGTGCCGCCCGCGTCGATGCCCAGGCCGATCTTGACCTGCGGGTCGGGCGGCAGCTCGGGGGCGACCGGCTCGGCGGGGGCCTGGGCCTGGGCCTGCGGCTCGCGCTGCCAGACCGGCGCCGCGGCCAATCCGCCGGCGACGGCGTCGTAGCGGGTGACGTGGTGGGGCGGCACGATGAGCACCTCGGCGCTGGTCCGCTCGGCGCCCAGGAGCTTCTCGATCAGGCCCAGGTTGCCGGGCAGCTCCTCGTAGTTCCAGCCGAACTCCTCAGCCATGGCCCGGGCGTAGTCGGCGTAGCGGCGCTTCTGGCCTGAGCCGGTGTCGACGAAGGCGGCCCGCTGGTAGTTCTTTCGCCAGCTGGTCATGAAGGTGAGGATGGCCTGGGCGTTCTCGGGGCCATACTTGGCCGTGAGGCGCTCGAGCTCGGCCCGGTCGGCGCTGGCGGCGTCGTGGGTGGGGCAGGGCTGGGGGGCCTGGCCGTCGTCGGGGGCGGCACTGGGCTGGACCTTCTCCTCGAACCAGCCGGCCGAGACGTAGTAGGTGCCCGGGCAGCGGGCGAACTGCTCGCGGTAGGCCGCATCCGAGCCCAGGAACAGGGCGATGCAGTCGTGCACCCGCGGGATGGCCAGCGGGATGTTGCGGGCGTGGATGTCCAGCGTGCCCCGCCCGCAGATGCCGTAGCCCACGACGATGCGGTCGCACAGGCCCGCCGCGCTGGCGCGGTCGACGGCCTCCTGCAGCGTCTCGCGCAGCTGGCGCGGATGGCTGTGCAGACCGCCGGGAAGGTACTCGCTGGTAACGCGAAGGCCCAGCGCCTGGGCGGTCCGGCGAATGTCGATGGCCAGGACTCCGCAGGCGATGACGTGGATCCGTTTCTGTGCTGCCACGGCGTACGACTCTCCCAAAAACGCCGCCCCGACCCGACGTGGCCGGGGCCGACCGTTCGCTCCATCATACCGGACGACACCCCGAAGGCCAATGCATCGGCGGCTTTCAGTAG
>JAWLCG010000253.1:0-7650 GCA_041687295.1 Phycisphaerae bacterium
GGATCGCCCAGGCGAGCTCGGCGACGCCCAGGGCCCGGCCCTTCTCGGCGAAGCCCTCGGTCAGCTCGACCTCGCGGGCGCCCTCGCCGGTGGTCAGGCGGATCGTCCCGCCGTAGGCGTTCGGATCGCTGCAGACGATGTTGCCCGCCGAGCCGTAGATCGCCAGGTGGGGATTGTAGCCGAAGCTCTCGGCGGCGGCGGTGAAGGACCCCACCGGCCCGGCCTGGAAGTCCAGGGCGGCCACGACCACCGAGGGGGCTTCCACGGCGAAGCCCGTGCCGGCGACGGCGTCCTGCACGGGTCGACCGTCGACCATGTGCCATTGGGCCGAGCCGCTCACCCGCCGCACCGGCCCCAGCAGCGCCGGCAGGGCCGTCAGGTAGTACGGGGCCATGTCATACAGCGGGCCCAGGCCCCAGGTGAAGTACTGCGGGTTCCGCGGCCCGAAGGCGAAGAAGGCGTTGGCGGTGATGACCGTGCCGATGGCCCCCTCGTCCAGCAGCCGGCGGACCGTCTGCAGGCCGGCGCCCAGAAAGGTGTCGGCCGCCCCGGCGAACAGCAGGCCCCGCTCGGCCGACAGGGCCACCAGCTCGCGCCCATGCTCTAGGCGGAAGCTCAGCGGCTTCTCGCAGAACAGGTGCTTGCCGGCCTGGAGGACGGCCTGGTTGACCTCGTAGTGCGCCCCGGCCGGCGTGAGATTGACGACCATCTCGATCTGCGGATCGGCCAGGACCTCCTCGACCGTCGCCGCCCGGCCCAGGCCAAACTCCTCGACCCGCTCGCGGGCCTTCTCCGCCAGCATGTCCGCACAGGCCACCACCTGCACGAGTCCCCCAAAGTGATCGCGAATGTTGCTCAGATAGGCCGGGGCAATCCTCCCGCAGCCAATCACGCCGAC
The DNA here is from genome assembly GCA_041687295.1 of Phycisphaerae bacterium. Taxonomy (GTDB): domain Bacteria; phylum Planctomycetota; class Phycisphaerae; order SM23-33; family FEN-1343; genus JAWLCG01. The sequence goes on from JAWLCG010000253.1 coordinate 899, forward strand.
ACGGACGGGGTCCATCGAGGCCTCCGGAAGAGGGGTGATCGGTTAGTTAGTCGATTGGTTAATGGGTTAATGCGTATAAGATTGTATGCGGGTGCAACAGCTACGGCGTCTGTGGCCGTGGGTGTGCGTAGTCGGTGCCACGGCCGGCAGGCTCTTGGCGGATGCAAGGCCCCTGGGTCCCGCCCACCGCCTGTCAGGTCCTGGCCACGGGCCACTCCCCCTCTGCCCGGCCTAGGGCTTCTCGTCCGTCTCGCGGTAGATCCGGTCGATCTCGGGGCGGGTGAGGGGGCGGAATCGGCCGGTCTTGATGCCCTTGTCGCTGACCGGGCCGATGGCCACCCGCCGCAGGCCGCGGACCTTGTAGCCCAACCGGGCCAGCAGGCGGCGGATCTCGCGGTTGCGGCCCTCGTTGAGGCGGATCTCCAGCAGCGTCCGCTGGTGGCTGCGGGTGAGGACCTTCACGCCGGCCCGCTGCGTGCGGGTGCCGTCGAGGAACATGCCGGCCTTGAGCTTCTCGATCTCGGGGCCCTCGAGTCGGCCCTCGACCTCGACGACGTAGGTCTTGACCAGCCCGTAGCGCGGATGCGTCACGCGGTTGGCGAACTCGCCGTCGTTGGTCAGGAAGATCAGGCCCGTGCTGTCGGTGTCCAGCCGCCCGACGGGGTAGACCCGCTGGGCGACCTGGGCGACCAGGTCGATCGCGCGGGGCCGGCCCTGCGGATCGCTGTTGGTGCACACCACGCCGCGGGGCTTGTTGAGCAGCAGGTAGGTCTTCTTCTCCGGCCGGGTCTTGAGCACCGTGCCGTCGACGGCGATGGTGTCGGCGTCGGGGTCGACAAAGCAGGGCAGCTCGGTCACCTTTTCGCCGTTGACGCTGACGCGGCCCATCAGGACCATTTCCTCGCACGCCCGCCGGCTGGCCAGGCCGGCCTCGCTGAGGACCTTCTGGATGCGGACCTTGCCCGGCGGCGGCCCGGCGTCGACGCGAGGCCGGCGGGCGCGGGGCTTCTTCGCCCCGGTGCCCTGACCCGTGCGGACGCCCCTGGCGTACTTGCCGGTCTTGGCGGTCCGGCCGCCCCCTGCGCCGGGGCCCGTCTTGCCAGCCTTCTTCGCCCCGGGGCGCGGGCCGGGCCGACCCTTGCCGGGGGGCGTGCGGCCCCCCTCGCGCTTGGCGGGCTCGGCGGGCTGACGACGGCGGGGGTCCAGCGGATGCTGCGGTTCTGAGGTCATGGCTCTTCCAGCAAAGACAACGGGCCCCAATGCGGGGCCCTCCTTCCCCATCATACCCGACCGCCCCCCTGCCGTCCAAGTTTCCTGACCCCGCAAGGCGGGCCGAGGCCCGTAGGCCGGGTCGAGCGCCAGCGAGGCCCGGCAGCGATGGCGCCATGGCAGCCTGGGCCGTATGGAGTGCGGCGGCAACGACGCCGCTTTGGCTGGCTTGCCCGTCCCCGATCCAAAGCGGCGTCAAGGCCGCCGCACTCCATACAGCCCCCGCCGCCTGAGCCCTCCCTCGGACGGCTGGACTGACGAGGCGTCGCCAAAGACGTGGCTACAAACGCCGTAGCCACGGCACCCGGACGCCTTTTCTTCTCTGTAACTCTGAAGGCCTCTATGCTTCTTCTCTCTGTGCCCTCTGTGCCTCTGTGGCCCATCATCGCCGTTTCTTCTTCGCTGCCGGGCCTCGCTTGTGCTCGAAGAGAGCCTACAGGTCAATACGCCGGGCCCAGCAGGTCGATGGTGCCCTCGGGCCAGGCGGCGCGGGCGGGGTAGATCATGGGCACCGGGTCCCAGAAGGGGTTGGCCTGGGGGTCCTCGCCGCGGGAGTTGACGAAGCGGTTGTGCACGCGGGTGGCCCCGAGCCGCTCGTAGAAGGGCGCGACCTCCTCAGAGGTCTGGTAGAGCGAGACGGGGTACTCGCCGGCGTCGACGACGGCGAAGGCCGCCTTCACCACGGCCACCCCGAGGCCCCGGCCCCGCTGGGCGGGGTCGCTGCACACGCCGGCCAGGGCCATCACATTCATTCGGCCAACGGCCGTGGCGATCTGTCGGCCGAAGATGCTTGCCTTGGCCACGATCCGCCCGCCGTCGCGGACGCAGAAGATCCGCCGACGCAGGGCCGGATCGGCCTGGCGGGCCTGCTCGAGCATGCCGCGGGCCGCCTCGTCGAGAGACAAGGGGCTCTTGGGCGGCCAGACCGCCATCGACAGGGCCACCATCTGCCGCGCGTCCTCGAGCGTCAGGTCGGTGTACGCGATGCATTCTACAGTCGGTGCGGTCATGGGGGTCTCCTGTCGGAATCAGGGGCCGGATGCTACGCCGGCCTGGGCCGTATGGACTGCGGCAACGGCGACGCTTTGGCTTGCCCGTCCCCGATCCAAAGCGGCGTCAAGGCCGCCGCACTCCATACGGCGCCCGCCGCCTGAACCGTCCACGCGACGCCTGGACTGACGATGCGTCCCACCCCTCAGGCGTGGTTACGAACGCCGCAGCCACGGCACCCGGACGCCTTTTCTTCTCTGTAACTCTGAACCCCTCTGTGCTGTTTTTCTCTGTGCCCTCTGTGCCTCTGTGGCCAGTCTTCGCTGTTTCTTCTTCGCTGCCGGGCCTCGCTCCGCTCGAAGAGAGCCTACGAAAGAGTGCCTACTCGCCGTCGAAGGGCGGCAGCGTGACCTCCAGCCAGCGGGTCGGCTGACGGCAGGTGACCGTCAGCTCGCGCAGGCGGGCCGGCAGCAGCAGCGTGTCGCCGGCGAGGAACTCGACCGTGCCGTGCGGGGCGTCGCTGCGGACCTCGCCGGTGCCGGCCAGCACCATCCACGCCACGCATCGGCCCTGGGCCAGGGCGTGCGTGCCGGGCCCGCGGTCGCGCAGGTGAACGTGGAAGTACTCGGTCTTGAGCAGGCACTCGCCGCCGGCGCCGGGCGGGCTGTCGCTGGCGGGCTGGAAGTGGATGCACTCCATCGCCCGCTCGACGTGGATCTCGCGCCCCCGGCCCCAGTCGCTGACGCGGTAGGTCGTGTCCGACGGCGTCTGTACCTCGGCGACAACCGCCCCGGCCCCCAGCGCGTGCACCGTGCCGGCCGGCAGGTAGTGGAAGTCGCCCGCCTTCACCTCGTAGCGGACCAGCAGGTCGGCGACGTTGTCGGCTTCGAGGGCGGTCCGGAACCGCTCGGTCGAGACGCCGGGCTTGACGCCCTTGTAGATGAACCCGTCACGGCTATCCAGGACGTACCAGCACTCGGTCTTCAGGGCGGCCTCGGGGATGCGCCGGGCGGCCTGCTCGTCGGGGTGCACCTGCAGGCTCAGCGTGTCCTGGGCGTCCAGCAGCTTCAGCAGCAGCGGGAAACGCCCGTTGAACAGCAACGGCGTATCGCCCATCAGGGCCTCGCCGGCCTCGGCGACGACCTGGCGCAGGCTCTGGCCCGCCCGCGGGCCGTTGGCGATGGCGCACTCGCCCTCGGCCAGGTCGGCCAGCTCCCACGACTCGCCGATGGGCCCCTCGCCCGGCAGGGCCTTGCCGTACAGCCGTTCGAGGCTCCGGCCGCCCCAGATCTTCTCCTTGAACAGCGGCGACAGCTTGTATGGATACACGCTCATGGCAGGCTTCCCTTGTCAGAACCGGTTCGATGCGGACCGCGGGCATTATAGAGAGGTGTGGCCGCACGCGTCGAGCAAAAGGCCCCTTGACGGGTGGACCGAACCCGTAGGCTCTCTTCGAGCGGAGCGAGGCCCGGCCTACAAGAGGCTTGAGAACCGCCGGGGCCGGGCCTACACTGACGCGACCAGACAAGGAGACTTTGCCATGAGCGACGAGCGCACCGCGCCCGAGACGATCCAGTACGACGACTTCGCCAAGCTCGACCTGCGGGTCGGCACGGTCACGGAGGTCCAGGACCACCCCAACGCCGACAAGCTGCTGGTGCTGAAGGTCGACCTCGGCCCCGAACAGCGGCAGATCATCGCGGGGCTGCGCGGCTTCATCAGCCCCGAGGCCCTGCTGGGCAGCCAGGTGGTGATCGTGGCCAACCTCGCCCCCCGCAAGATGCGTGGCCTGGAGAGCCAGGGCATGATCCTGGCGGCCTCGTACACCGAGGGCGAAGCCGACGCGGCCATCCGCCACGTCACCACGCTGACCCCGGCCACCCCCGTGCCCCCCGGCTCGGCTGTGAGTTGAGGCGTAGCCCGTAGGCCGGGTCGAGCGTCAGCGAGGCCCGGCGGCGAAGAAGAAACAGCGAAGATGGGCCACAGAGGCGCAGAGGGCACAGAGAGAAGAAGCACAGAGGCGTTCAGAGTTACCGAGCCCTGCCGGGCCTCGCTGGGCTCGAAGAGAGCCTACGGAGAGACTGATGACTGCTACGAAGATTCCGATGGCGTTGCAGATGTACTCGATCCGCAAGGTGGCCGAGCAGGACCTGGCCGGCACGCTGCGGGCGGTGGCCGATATGGGCTACGACGGCGTGGAGTTCGCCGGCTACTATGGCCACGAGGCCGCCGACATCCGGCGGATGCTCGACGACGTGGGCCTGCGCTGCGCGGGGGCGCACCTGGGCGTCAAGCAGCTGCAGGGCGACGAGCTGGTCCTGACGGCGGAGTTCAACCGCACGCTGGGCAACGATCGGCTGATCATCGCCCACCTGCCCGAGGAGATGCGGAACACCCGCGAGGCCTGCCTCCGCTCGGCCGAGATGCTCACCGACATGAGCGGCCGGGCCGCCGCCGTCGGCGCCCGCGTGGGCTACCACAACCATTTCACCGAGTTTACGCCCCTGGCCGGCGGTGAGCTGGCGGCGTGGGACCTGCTGTTCCAGAACACCCCCGACGCCGTCATCATGCAGCTGGACACCGGCAACGCCATGCACGGCGGGGCCGACCCGCTGGTCTACCTCCGCCGCTATCCCGGCCGGGCCAAGTCGGTGCACCTGAAGGAGTACTCCGGCGGCTACGACAAGGCCCTGGTCGGCGAGGGCGACACGCCCTGGGCCGAGGTCTTCGAGCTGTGCGAGACGATCGGCTCGACCGAGTGGTACGTCGTCGAGCAGGAGAACTACGCCCTCGACCCGCTCGAGTGCGTCAAGCGCTGCCGCGAGAACCTCGCCAAGATGGGCCGATAGGCCCCGGGCGACGCCTCAGGCGTAGGGTGTGCAGGTTCCCGCCGAAGCGCAGCGCCGGCGGGGTTCTGCACACGGAACCTCGGCGTCGGGCGGTAAGGGTGAGGCTCGGACTCCCCCGCCCGGTGTGCAGAACCTGCACACCCTACCGGCGGCGGAGGGTGGCCAGGGCCACGGCCAGCAGGGCCAGGGCGGCCGGCTCGGGGACGGCCCAGAAGTGCAGCCCGTCGATGGCGACGGCCCCGGGGCTGCGCAGCAGGAAGTAGAGGTCCGAGCGGTCCAGGGCGGCCAGGCCCAGCTCGGCCACGTCGAAGCTCGCCTGGTAGTGCCCGACCTGGCCAGCGACCAGATCGGCCGGCGCCCACCGCGCCAGCGTCGCGCTGCCCAGGCCCAGCTCCAGCTCGACCGGCGTCTCGAAGCGGTAGTCGAACGCCAGCTCCACCCGCTCGGCCAGCAGCACCGAGTCACTGAAGACCAGCAGGCCGGGCGCCTCCGAGCTCAGCCGCAGGGCCGAGCCGCCGTCGGCGTGGAACGACTCGACCAGCGTCGCCGAGCCCGCCGAGGCGGTATGGACCACGGCATAGCCCAGCGCCGCCGCCGAGTCCGTGCCCGGGGCCTCGAAGTCCTCCTGCAGGATCGTCCAGGGCCGCTCCGGGCGGGCGGGCAGCAGGAACAGGCTGTCCAGGCCGAAGGCGTAGGCCCGCGGCTCGGGCGCGTCAGGCCCGCTGCCCAAGCGCCACCACTCCACGCCGTCGGCGTCCACCTCGGCGTCGATGGCGTACCGGCCCGTGCTGTCGCCGTCGAGCCAGGTGTCGCGGAGGGCCACCCACCGGTCGCCCGGGCCGTTGTCGCGGTAGCCGTAGGCCAGCACGGTATGGCCCTCGCCGCCCCGCCCGTCGAGGCTCAGGTGCAGCAGGGCCGGGGCGCCGCGGTTGATCTGCCGGCGCAGGTCGCTGAAGGGGTTGGCCCCGGCGATCTGGGTTTGAACGGCCCAGCCGGTGGCGGGCCCGTAGCCGCGGTCGGCCACCCATCGCTGCAGGCCGGGGCCGACCCTGCTGGTAAGCGTCGAGCCATTCTCCAGCCGCCCCCGGCTGGTGCCGAGGTAGTCGGCCAGGCTGTCGTCGGCATGCCCGGCCAGCATCGGGTCGATGTGGGCCCCCTGCCCCGGACCCAGGTCGTGGGCCCAGTAGTCGCGGTGATGGCCGACGCTGGCGATCAGGGCGTCGACGATCGGGTCGCCCTCGAGCGGGTCGCTGCGGTAGTCATCGGCGCCCCGCGCGTCGGCGAAGGGTCGGTACGCCGGCTGGGCTCCGCTGGTCAGAGGGGCCAGCGTCGCCTCATCGGCCACCAGGTTGCCCAGGCCCAGCCGGTCCCAGTAGCCCATCAGCATGCCCGCGCTGGTCGGCGTACAGCCATAGTTCCAGCGGTACTCCGGCACGCCGTCGAGCACGCGGACGACCGGCTCGGCCCCGGCCCGCAGCGTGCAGGCCAGCAGCAGCGACAGAGCCAGCCCCGCCGTTCGAACGAATCGGCTGCGCATCCACATACCCTCCTCCTGGGCCGTCCATTGTAGCCGACCGGGCCGATTTCGGGCAGGGGGATTCCCGCTCGGCCGCCCGCTTGGCGCGTATACTTGGGTGAGAGGAC
>JAWLCG010000254.1:0-7629 GCA_041687295.1 Phycisphaerae bacterium
GGCGAAGGGCGCTGGCGCAGAGCTTTTTCGCGGCGGCCGGGGCGCAGATCGACTCAGCCACCGTCGGCGAGGCCATCCGCAACGCTGCCGACCGCGCCGCCCGCGTGCAGCACGCCGAGCAGCGCTCGCTGGACGCCAGCGAGATCGGCCAGCTCATCGGGGCCAAGCTGGGCTTCCGCCTCGACCCCGACCAGGGCCGAACGCTCGCCGAGCTGATCAGTTCCGCCGGCCGGCAGTACGGCCCCAGCCCGATGGCGGGCGCCGCCGAGTTGCTCGAGGCCCTGCACGGGCGGGTGAAGCTGGCGATCATCTCGGACACCAACCTCACCTTCGGCGCCGACCTGGAGGCCGTCTTGGCCAGCCACGGCCTGGCCCGCTACTTCGACCACTTCACCTGGTCGGACCGCACGCTGACGGTCAAGCCCATGCCGCGCCAGTTCCTCTACACGCTGGGGATGCTGGGCGTCGAGCCCGCCGGGGCCGTCCACGTCGGCGACCTGGAGGGCCGGGACGTCGGGGGCGCCAAGGGCGTCGGCATGCTCGCCGTCCGCATCCTCCGCCAGGGCGACTCGCGGACCAGCCAGGCCGACGCCACCGTCGCCACCCTCGCCGGCGTCCTGCCCGCCCTGGAACGGCTGGGGGTGTAGGATTTTTGATTTTTGGTTTTTGGTTTTCGATCGACGCCCGGGAACCCCTTGCCCCCCTCGGAAACCTGCCTCCCTTCTCCAAGCCCACGGATGCAATCCGTGGGGGTTCGGGGCGGGGCGCCCAAGCGACACACAGCGCCCCCCCGGTAGTCCTGGGTCCTTGGTCCTGGGTCCTGGGTCCTAATCTACGACCCACTACCCCCGAAAGCTCACGCCGCAGGAGCAGCGGACGTTCGCGCGGGGGTTGCGGAAGAGGAACCCCTCGGCGGCGTCCTCGTCGCTGTAGCCGATCTCCAGGCCGTCGAGGTGCAGCAGGCTCTTGGGGTCGCAGACGATCCGCAGGCCCTGGCTGGTGAAGACCGCGTCGCTGTCGATGGGGCCCTCGCACAGGTCGAGCATGTAGGTCAGCCCCGCGCAGCCGCCGCTTCGGACGCCCACGCGCAGGGCCGTCGAGTCCGGCAGGCCGTTCGCCTCGATCATCTCCCGCAGCTTCCGCCCCGCCCGCTCGGTCAGTGCAATCGTCATCGGCGTATTCTCCTTGTGCCGGGGCCGCGCGCGACGCAGCGTCTGGGTCGCATGGTGGCTCTTCTTCTCCACGCCCACGGAATGCCTTCCGTGGGCTTCGCGCCCAGGCTCACCAATGCAGCCCCGGCCCCTTCGGTTCGACACGCGCCATTATCCCCTGCCGGACCCTCGCCGGTCCACCTCCGCGTTGCCCTTGGCGGGCCGGGGCGCTAGAGTTCCCGTGAAGCCCGCCTGGCCCCGATACGGTAATGGGGGACCGGCGGGCGTGACCGCAGTTCAACGTTCGGCCCGTCTGCCAGGGCCGGCGGGGGGTTCGTCGTGGGGGTGTGGCTGTCGTTGTCGGTCCTGGGGCTGCTGTGCCTGGGAGCATCCGAGGCCCAGCTGGCGGGTCGGCTTCGCGGCCCGGCCCGGCTGGCGGTGCTGACGGGGGCGCTGGCGTGGGGGGTCCTGCTGGTGCTGGGCACCGAGGCGCTGAGCAGCCTGGGCTGGCTGACGGGGACGGGGGTGGCCCTGTTCTGGACGGCCGGCCTGGCCGGGGCGGGTGGCCTGTGCCTGCTGCTGTTGCCCGAGGCCGCCGGCAAGGCCCGCTGGTTCCGCCGACCGCTGGGCCGGGCCGTCGCGGCCATGGTGGCCGGGGCGGTCCTGCTGGCGCTGCCGGTGCTGGGGGTGGCCCTGCTCTCGCCGCCGACGACCTGGGACTCGCAGACCTACCACATGGCCCGCGTGATGCACTGGGCGCAGAACGGCTCGGTCGCCCACTACCCCACGCACATCCTCCGCCAGCTGCACCACGCGCCGGCCGCCGAGTACGCCATCCTGCACCTGCAGCTGCTGGCCGGCTCGGACCGGTACGCCAGCCTGCCGCAGTGGCTGGCGATGGCGGGCTGCGCGGTCGGGGTCTCGCTGATCGCCGGACAGCTGGGGGCCCGCTGGCGCGGTCAGGCCCTGGCCGCCCTGCTGGCCGTGAGCCTGCCGATGGGCCTGCTGCAGGCCTCGACGACCCAGAACGACTACGTGGCCGCCTTCTGGCTGGTGTGCCTGACCGTCTTCGCCCTGCGGGCCATCGCAGGCGAGCTGGACACCCAGACCCTCCTGCCGGCCGGGGCCGCCCTGGCCCTGGGCGTGCTCACCAAGGGCACCGTGCTGGTGCTGGCGCCGCCGATCGTGGTCTGGGCGGCCCTGCGCCTGATGGTGCGCAAGCCCGCCCAGACCGCCTCGGCCGCCATGGCGATGGGCCTGGCCGTGCTGGCGCTCAACGCCGGGCCCCTGCTGCGCAACACGACCACCTTCGGCGCCCCGATGGTCCGCGTGGCCGAGCAGCCCGGCAGCGCCTACGGCAACGAGTTGCACAGCCCGCCGGCGCTGCTGTCCAACGTGGTGCGCAACGTGTCCATCCACCTGGCCACCGACGTCGCCGGCGCCAACGACCGCCTGACGGCCGCCATCGAGCGGCTGCACGCCTCGATCGGCCTGGACCCCAGCGACCCGCGGACCACCTGGGCGACCGAACGCTTCCGCGTCCGCAAGCCCCGCGCCAACGAGAGCCTTCAGGGCAACCCGCTGCACCTGGGGCTCATCGGGGCCGCCGCGGGCCTGGCCCTGCTGGGCCGGCGGCGCAGCCGGCTCCGCCTGGAGTACCTGGCCATGCTGGCGGCCGGTTTCGGGCTGTTCTGCCTGGCGCTGAAGTGGCAGCCCTACCACAGTCGGCTGCACCTGCCGTGGTTCGTGCTGGCCTGCCCCTTGGCGGCGGCGGTGCTGGAGGCCACCAGCCGGCGGGGGCGGCGGGTCGTGCTGACGGCGGCGCTGGTGTTCCTGTTGGCTTGGCCCTACGCGCTGGCCAACGAATTCCGCCCCTGGTTCGGGGTCCGCAGCTTCCTTGCCCGCCCGCGGGCGGAGCAGTACTTCGTCATGCGGCCCGTGCTGCGCGAGCCCTACCTCGACCTGGCCCACCGCCTGGAGGTGCTCGGCGTGCAGCGGGTCGGGCTGATCACCGGCCATAACGACTGGGAGTATCCCCTGTGGGTGCTGCTGGGGGCGCCCGCCTCCGGAATTCAGCTGCGCCACGTGAACGTGACCAACGACTCGGCCGTGCTGGCCCTGCCGGGCATGACCGGCCACGGGGAGGCCTTCGTGCCCGAGGCGGTCGTCTCGCTGCGGCCTGACACGTCGGGCGAGACGCTGGAGGTGAACGGGCGACTCTTCCGCCGCCAGTACCGCACGGGCCCCCTGACGCTCTACCTGCCCGTCCCCGGCCCCCAGGCGGCCGCCGCCACAGCGATGCTCTCGCCCCCGTAGGGCGGGCACGGCCCGCCGCGAAGACGTGGAACGCCACCTGCGGCTGCAGACGTCGCAGCCGTGGCACTGCGCACAATATGTTCCGTTATCGGCACTTGGCGTCATCGACGGCGGGCCGTGCCCGCCCTACCGCCCCAAGGCGAACCACACCGCCGGTGGATTCGCTATAATCCTCAGTACCATGGACTCGATCACTCAAGGACTTCTGGGCGGCGTGACGGCGCAGCTGGGGTTTCGCCAGCGGCTGGGGCCGGCGGCGACGTGGATCGCGGCCGGGGCGGCCATGCTGCCCGACGCGGACGTGTTCGTCGTGCCGGCCCTGGCGGCGATGGGCGTCGACGTGGGCCCCTTCGACGAGCTGCGCTACCACCGCGGGATCAGCCATAGCCTGCTGGCCGTGCCGCTGCTGGCCCTGGCGGTGGCCGGGCCGTGGTGGCTGGTTCGGCGGCGGCAGTTCGGCTGGAAGTACCTCTGCTGCCTGGTGGCCGTGCTGAGCCATCCGCTGCTGGACTGGTGTACCAGCTACGGCACGCAGCTATGGGCGCCGCTGACAAGCGCCCGCTACGCGCTGGACGCCGTGCCGATCGTGGACATTTTCTACACGCCGATGCTGATGCTGACACTGCTGGCTGCGTGGATTACCCGGCGGCTCAAGCGTCTGCGGGCGGCGACGGCCATCGGCTGGGCGGGGCTGCTGCTGTCGACGGCGTACCTCGGGGCGGGTCGGCTGGCGCACAATGAGGCCGTCGACCGCGCCCAGGCTGCGTACGCGCGTCAGGGCGGCCTGGTCGAGTTTGCCCGGGCCGAGGCCTACCCGGCCCTGGGCAGCATCCTGGTCTGGCGGGTGACGCTGGAGACCCCCGACGCCTGGTACGCGGGCCGAACGCACGTCCTGTTCGACCGCCCCGTCGAGCTGCACCGCCACCGGACCGACGGGGGCCCCTACGTGCGGGCCGCCCTGGCCGACACCGACGCGGCCACCTTCCGCTGGTTCGCCAACGACCAGCTCCGCCCGGTGCTGCACCGCCGAGGCGGGCGGGCCATCGTCGACCTGCACGACATGCGCTACAGCCTCGACCCCGAGGCCGGCGAGAGCCTCTGGCTGGCTCGCGTGGAGTTCGACCACCACGGGCAGGTCCAGTCCGTCCGCCACCTCCACGGCGGCCATCGCGACAACTGGTCCATCCGCCAGCTCGCCAGGCGAGCCTGGCTGGGGATGTTCGAGCCGTAGGGGCGGACCGGCGAACGCTTGACTCCAGACACAGGCCAGGTACCCTAGTCAGCTAGGCCGCATCGGCCTGTCAAGAGGGCCAGGCATGGGTATCGACGAGCAGACCATCCAGCAGATCGTGCAGCGGATCCTCCGCGTGGCTCGGCCAGACAGGATCATCCTGTTCGGCTCGGCCGCCACCGGGGGCATGACGCCCGACAGCGACATCGACCTGCTCGTGGTGGAGCCCGCCCCCGGCAGCACACGGCAGGAGAGTGTGCGCCTCCGCCGCCAGCTGGCCGACCTGGGCCACGCCTTTGACGTCATCGTCGTCTCGACCGCCTGGTTCGAGGAAAGCAAGGGCGTCATCGGCGGCATCGTCTACCCCGCCCACAAGTACGGCAAGGTGATCTATGAGGCGGCCTGAGCAGGTAAAGGCCGACCTCGTCCGCCAGTGGCTGGCGAAGGCCGATCAGGATCTTCATGCCGCAGAAGCCCTGCTGGCCGTGAGTCCGCCCTTCCTGTACCCCGCCTGCTTCCACGCCCAACAGGCGGCCGAAAAGTACCTCAAGGCTCTGCTGACCTGGCACCAGGTGGAGTTCCCCAAGACTCACGCCATCGAGCAACTGCTGCATCTGCTCAGCCCAGTGGCGCCCGACGTGGTGTCCGCTGTGCAGGAGGCGGCCGACCTTACACCCTACGGCGTTGAAGTCCGATATCCGAGCGATGAGCCGGAGCCTGATGCCCCGGAGACCCTGCGATCTGTTGAGCTGGCCCGACGCGTGCGCGAGGCCGTTGTGCCCCTGCTGCCCGGTAACGTGTAGTCCGCGCTCCTGCGGATTCCCGAACCGTAGGTGCAGGCCCCCTCTGCGGCGCATGGCCCGAACCCGGCGCGCAGCGGGTCCCTGCCACTGGGGCGTGGGTTCAGACTATCAGACTACCGCCTCCACCGCAGGCTCGGCCGTCTCAGACCAGGTCGCAGGCGTCGGGGGGCATCCAGTGGGCGTCCTGGCCCTTCCACTTGACGTTGCAGCCGATGGGGTTGGTCTTCTCGACCGGCGGCTCGCGGTTTTCCAGCAGGGCGTCGACGGCCTCGACCAACTCGTTGGTGGTCTGCTTCTCCACGTCCTTGGGGCTGTTGTCCATTCGGCCGGTGTAGCGGAGGCGGCGTTGGCGGTCGAAGACGTAGAAGTGCGGCGTCCGCAGCGCGCCGTAGGCCTTGGCGACGTCCTGGCTCTCGTCGCGGACGTAGGGGAAGCGGAAGCCCTTCTCCTTGGCCCGCTCCTTCATGTGCGCGAAGTCATCCTCAGCATGCGTCTGTTCAGAGTTGGAGTTGATGACCACCATGGCCACGCCCTTGGAGGCGTACTCGTTGAAGAAGGCGTTCATGCGGTCCTCGCTGCCGATCACGAAGGGGCAGTGATTGCACGAGAAGACCACCACGAGCAGACGGGCGTCCTTGAAGTCCTCCAGGGAGTAGTCCTTGCCGTCCACGCCGGGCAGCGTGAAGTCCGGGGCCTGCTCGCCGATGCCCAGGGTAAATGCCATGCTCCGCCTCCTTTCAAGGCTGGTTGCTTGCGTTCGGTCGGTTTCATTGTAGCCGGTTGGCCGCGACGGGCAACGCGGGGCTCGCGACCGGTTAGCCGCCCTGGCCGAGCGGGCGGAGGTAGTGCCACGTCCAGGCCGCCAGTTCGCGGGCGACGAAATAGGGCAGCCAGGCCAGCGGCTGGCTCTCGCGGGCGGGGACGGTGAGGGCCGCCACGCCCGCGCGATGGCTGAGCAGCTTGATCCGCGAGAGGTGGTAGCCATGGCTGACGGCCAGCACCCGCCGCCAGCCCTGCCGCCGGGCCAGGTTAGCCGTGAAGGCGACGGTGGCGTCGGAGCTGACACCGCCCTCGTCCAGGACCAGGGCCTCCTCGGGCACACCGCAGGCCAGGGCGATGCGCCGCATGACGACCGGCTCGCTGGGCCGGCCATCGTCGTAGCCTCCGCCGGAGAGGATCAGCGTCGGGGCCAGCCCCTGGTGGTAGAGCTCGCAGCCCGTGCGAGTGCGGTCGTAGAGGGCCAGGGAGGGTTCTCCGTCGGGCCGAACGCCGGCGCCGAAGACGACGATGGCGTCGGCAGGCCGGCGGTAGTCGGTGGCGCCGAACGCCATCAGTTGCGCCAGTAGACAACCCGCCATCACCGTCGCCAGGCCGGCCAGGCGAAGCGACCGCCGCCACCATCCTGCCACCGGCCGAGGGGGCCACAGCGCCCAGGCCGCCAGGGCCCCCGCCAGCGGCAGGCTCAGCGGCACGGGCCAGCCGTCCGCCAGTCGGCCCGTCGCCAGGAGCCACCCATACCCGGCCGAGTCGACCAGGCAGCCCAGGGCCACCAGCCCCCCCACCGCCCGCGCCGCCCTCCGCGCCCGCAGCCCCAGCCAGCGCCACCCCAGCACCCCGACAGCAAAGGCCGCAAGCAACGCCGTTTTGAGAGCCCCCGGCACGGCCGGCACAGCCAGCCAGACCCAGTTGGCGTCCAGCTCCGACCCCGCCAGCCCCACCAGCAAGTTCAGCGACGAGAAGACCGCCGCCGCCTCGGTCACCCGATGCGCCAGCCACAACGCCGGCCCCAGCCAGCCCGTCACGCCCTTCCTGTCCTCCGCCATCGCTTCGCCTCCTTGCGTCGCGCCAGCTCGTCTCTGCATCGGGCCCCTGTACGTGTCCAGAGAGCCCCCGCGCTGTTTCCTCTGGACCATCGGGCCGCGGTACGGATTCCGGTTGGGTTGCGGGCGAAGCCCACGCTGGGTCCTCTGTGTCCTGCTCCGAAAATGGCAGGGCGGCCTGTAGGGCACGTGGGTTCTCGCCGTAGCGCCAGCGGAGGCGAGGTTCCGCGTGCCGCGATGACGGATCGCCCGTCGAACCGCCGGGCGCCCTCGCGGCACGCAGAACCGCTCCGCTGCGCTCCGCGAAC
>JAWLCG010000255.1:0-7538 GCA_041687295.1 Phycisphaerae bacterium
GTAGGCTGGGGCGCAGCGCAGCGGAGCCCCACCTTCTCGGGCTCGCCTCCTGTTGTGGGCTCTCTGTTCCGGTCTGCCCAGAGTTCTGGTGCCGTTGGCTTTGGCTTGTGCGCGTGGGAGAGGGGCGACATAATGGACGCACTTGCTGGCCTGCTGGCTGGCCCTGTTCGTATACGGGAACGGTGATGGTGGACGAGACGGACATCCCCGCCGATGGCTGCGCCGACGAGCCGGTTCGTTTTGTCGATCTGGTGGACGTGGCGGCGCTGCAACGGCTGGCCGAGGATCTCTTTCAGGCCCTCGGCGTGCCGGTGGGTATTCTGTCGCCGCAGGCCGAGGTGCTCGTGCGGGCGGGCTGGCAGGACCTGTGCACGATGTTCCACCGCGTCCACCCCAAGAGCCGCGAGGTGTGCCTGAGCCACGAGATGCAGGTCATTGAGGGCGCCCAACCGGGTCAGCCGGCCTACCGCCGCTGCCCCACCGGCCTGGTCAACGCCAGCCTGCCGCTGGTGCTCCAGGGCCGACAGGTGGCCACGCTGGCGGTGGGGCAGTTCCTGCTGGAGGACGAGCCGCCCGATCACGAGGCCTTCCGCCGCCAGGCCCGGCGGTACGGCTTCGACGAGGCGGAGTACCTCGCCGCCCTGGACCGCGTGCCGGTCTTCTCGCGCGAGCAGATCGACCACGTGCTGCGCTACTACGACGCCCTGGTGCAGATGCTGGCCGAGACCGGCCTGGCCCGCCGGGGCGAGCGGCAGGCCCTCGAACGGTTGCGGCGCAGCGAGCAGCGTTTCCGCGAGGTCTTCGAACGGGCCGTCGACGCGCTGTACCTGTGCGACGAGCAGGGGCGGATCCTCGAAGCCAACCAGGCCGCCTGCCGTGGCCTGGGCTACACGCGGGCCGAGCTGCTGGCGCTGCGGGTCTGGCAGGTGGACGCCGACGTGACGGCCGAGGACTACGCGGAGATTTGGCAGACGCTGCTCCACGGGCCCAGCGCCACGGTCCGCAGCCACCACCGCCGCAAGGACGGCACGACGTTTCCGGTGGAGGTCCGCGTGGGGCGGTTCGCCAGCGAGGGCCGGCAGCTCATGCTGGCGATGATTCGCGACATCACCGAGCGTCAGCAGGCCGAGGACGAGCTGCGCCGTTCGGAGCGCGAGAAGGCGATGATCCTGGACACGATGCAGGAGATGTTCTCCTACTTTGACAGTGACATGCGGGTCCGCTGGGCGAACCGGGCGGCCGCCGAGTCGCTGGGCCTGAGGCCGGGGCAGATGGTCGGCCATCACTACTATGCCCTGTGGCACGGGCGCGACGAGCCGTGCGCGGGCTGCCCGGTCGTCAAGGCCATCCAGACCGGCGAGGCCTGCGAGGGCGAGGTGCAGACCCCCGACGGGCGGCAGTGGCTGCTGCGGGGCTACCCCGTTCGCGACGAGGCCGGCCAAGTCATCGGCGCCACCGAGCTGGGTCAGGAGATCACCGACCGCAAGCGGACCGAGGCCGCCCTGCTCGAGAGCAAGCGCCGCGTCGTCGAGATCCTCGAGAGCATCAGCGACGGGTTCTTCGATCTCGACGGTGAGATGGTGGTGACCTACTACAACCAGGCGGCCGCCCGGCTGCTGGGGCGCCCGGCCGAGCAGGTGCTCAACCGCCCGCTGTTGGAGGCCTTTCCCGAGGCCCGCGGCACGGTCTTCGAGGACAACTACCGCCAGGCCCTCCGCGAGCGGGAGCCGATGGCCTTCGAGGTCTACTTCGAGCCCTTCAACGACTGGTACGGCGTTCGGGTCTACCCCCATGGCGACGGCATCGCGGTGTACTTCCAGGTCATCACCGAGCGCAAGGCCGCCGAGGAGGCCCTGCGCCAGGCCGAGGCCCAGCTCCGCCAGTCGCAGAAGATGGAGGCCATCGGCCAGCTCGCCGGCGGGGTCGCCCATGACTTCCGCAACCAGCTGACGGTGATCAAGGGCTACGCCGAACTGCTCCAACGCCGCCAGCTGGTCGCCGAGGAGGCCCGGCCCATGCTGGAGGAGGTGGCCAAGGCCGCCGATCGCTCCGCCCAGCTGACCGACCAGCTGCTGACCTTCAGCCGAAAGCAGGTCCTCCAGCCCCAGGTGGTCGACCTGTGCGGCCTGGTGGCCGACCTGGCCAGCCCGCTGGCCCGCATGATCGGCGAAGACATCCGCCTGGAGCTGGCCATCGGCGGGGAGGCCTGCCAGGCCCGGCTCGACCCGGGGCAGTTCCAGCAGGCCGTCATGAACCTCGCCACCAACGCCCGCGACGCCATGCCCCGTGGCGGCGAGCTGACGCTGGCCGTCGATGTCTTCGAGCCCGACGACGCCTTCCGCCAGGCCCACCCCGACGTCCGGGCCGACCCGCTGGTCCGCCTGAGCGTCCACGACACCGGCACCGGCATGGACCCCCAGACGCTCGGGCACATCTTCGAGCCCTTCTTCACCACCAAGCCCGTCGGACAGGGCACCGGCCTGGGACTGGCAATGGTGTACGGCTTCGTCCAGCAGAGCGGCGGGGCCATCGACGTCCAGAGCGCCCCGGGCGACGGCACGACCTTCCAGCTCTACTTCCCTCGGGCTGCCGACCGCCTGGTCGAGTCAGCCCCGGCCGAGACCGAGCCCGGCGCCCTGGCGGGGCAAGGCACCGTGCTGGTCGTCGAGGACGAGCCGGCCCTGCGGCAGATGGTCGCCCGCGTCCTGCAGGGCGCCGGCTACACCGTCCTGATCGCCAGTGACGCCGCGACGGCCGACTGGATCCTCCAGGGCCAGGCCGGCCCGCTGGACCTGCTGCTGACCGACGTGGTCATGCCCGGCGGCAGCGGCGTGGAGCTCGCCCAGCGCCTCCGCCGCCACTGGCCCGGGATGCCCGTCATCTTCATGTCCGGCTACGCCGGCAACGACCTGTCCGCCCGCGGCCTCGACGAACTCGGCGCCACACTCGTGCCCAAACCCTTCACCCCCGACGAGCTGCTCACCGCCGTCCGCACCGCCCTGGGGCCGTAGGGCGGGCAATTCCCGCCGCCGATGGCGCCAGGTGTCATCGTGTGTCCCCAGATAGCCCCGGGCATGCCCGGGGTCGCCCCTGGGTGCCCCGGGCAAGCGGGGCGTCAGCACCGCTCGCCCGGCCGAGGGCGGAGGCGTTCGATCCAGGCGGCCCATCTCGCCCTCCACCGGGCGAGCCTGCGGCTTGCCCGGGGCACCCAGCGTATAGGGTGTGCAGGTTCTGCCCGAAGCGTAGCGCCGGGCAGGTTCTGCACACGGGACGATGGCGCCGGCGATCGCGTGGGCGGTGCCCGCCCTACAGGGGCCAGGTGTCGAGGGTCGCGCGGAGGCGGGCGAAGACGGTGTCGGCCTCGGCGGCGGCGTCGATGACGGCGAAGCGGCGGGGGTCCTGCCGGGCCTGCGTCAGGAAGGCCTCGCGGACGCGCTGGTGGAAGGGCAGGCCCTTGGCCTCCATGCGGTCCAGGCCGCGCTGGACGCGGTCCAGGCCGGCGGCGGGGTCGAGGTCGAGGATGACCGTCAGGTCGGGCCAGGTCTGCCCGATGGCGACGGCGGCGACGGTGCGGATGGCGGCGGGGTCGGCCCCGCCGGCGGTCTGGTAGGCCAAGGTCGAGCTGACGAAGCGGTCGCACAGCACGACGGCCCCGCGGGCCAGGGCGGGGCGGACCACCTCGGCCACCAGTTGGGCCCGGCTGGCCATGTAGAGCATCGTCTCGCAGGGCACGCTCATCTCGTCGGCGGCCGGGTCCAGCAGGATCGCGCGGACGCGGTCGCCGATGGCCGTGCCGCCCGGGTCGCGCGTGGTGACGACCTCCAGGCCCGCCTCGCCCAGCCAATCCGCCAGCCGGGCCAGCTGCGTGCTTTTGCCCGCCCCGTCCGGCCCGTCGAGGACCAGGAATCGCCCGGCCCACTTGTCCGCCGTCGCTGCCATGGAATGCTCCCGCCGGGCCGTCGCCGCCTCGGCGGGCCCATTGTGGGCAGCGGAGGGGCGGATGGCAACCGTCAACTGCCGCCGGGCGAGGTTCTGGTGGCTGGAGACGAAATGGGGGCTTGCTACGCCGGGGGCACGGACGTATAACCGGCACTTTGATTCATTTTGGAGAGGTGCGCGAATGAAGGTCATTGCTCAGACGGACGCCCTGACCGAGGCCCTGGGCCTGGTGGGCAGCATCGTGGCCACGCGGACGCCCAAGCCGGTGCTCCAGTGCGTCAAGCTGATCGCCGCCGACGGCGCCCTGACGCTGCTGGCGACGGACCTGGAGAGCAGCTGTCGCTACCATCTGCCGCAGGTGGAGGTCCTGGAGGAGGGCGAGGCCCTGATTCCGGCCGACCGGCTCACGGCGATCGTCCGCGAGAGCATGGAGGACACGCTGACCCTGGAGGTCAGCAAGGAAACCTGCCTCATCACCGCCCGCGACAGCCGATTCACGATCTACGGCTACGACCCGGGCGAGTTCCCGCCGGTGGCCGACTTCACCGCCGAGGCCGACGCCGAGGTCCCCGCGGCCGTGCTGACCGAGCTGATCAGCAAGACCCTCTTCGCCACCGCCAAGGAGCACTCGCGCTACGCCATCAGCGGCGTGCTGTGGGAGATCGGCCAGAAGCGCCTGCAGCTGGTGGCCACCGACGGGCGCCGGCTCGCCCTGGCCAAGGGCACGCTGGTGACGGCGGCGACGCGGGACGTCTCGGCCATCGTGCCGACCAAGCTGATGAGCCTGATCCAGCGGATCGCCGGCTCCAGCGAGCAGACCCTCAGCGTCCGCATCGCCGATAGCCAGATCCTGATCCGCTCGGCCAACGCCGTGCTGACCAGCAACCTGGTGCAGGGCAACTTCCCCAAGTATTCCGACGTGATCCCCCGCGAGGCCACCCGCAAGGCCGAGGTGAACACCGGCCAACTGCTCCACCGCATCCGCCAGGCGGCCCTGCTGACCAGCGAGCAGTCCAAGGGGGTCCGCCTGGCCTTCGAGGAAGGCACGCTGACGCTCACCAGCCGGGCGCCCGAGACCGGCGAGGCCGAGGTCAAGGTCCCCATCGAGTACACCGGCGAGGCGATGGCCATCGGGTTCAACCCGGCCTTTCTGACCGACGCTTTGAAGGTCGTCACCGCCGACCGGGTGACCATCGAGCTCAACGCCCCCAACAAGCCCGGCGTCCTCCGCGTCGGGGCCGAGTTCGTCTACGTCCTGATGCCGGTGGATCTGAGCTGATCGGCCGTCCGCGACGGGCGGCAGGGCAGGCGGGGCGAAGAGACGCCGGCCCGAGCCCTGAAAGGGCGAAAGAGTTTAGCCGGGGGCGTAAGCCCCCGGAGCAGGCGGCCTTAGAGCATCGAGCCCTGAAAGGGCGAAAGAATCCCATCGGGCCCGGTGGAGGGTTCTTTCGCCCTTTCCAGGGCTTCGAACTGCTAAGAGGCGGCACACTGGGGGCTTACGCCCCCGGCAACGATCTTCCGCCCCTCCGGGGCTCCGCCAGACGGCGCCGCCAACCCGCGGCCCCGGCGGGTCCTACGGCCCGGGGCAAGTTTCGTCGGGCGGTTAGTCGATAGAATACGAAGGACCCGCGGCCCTGTCGTGATGCGTGCCCTTGGACGAGAGGCTTATGGACGACCGCCAACTGCGTACAACGTGGCTGAACCGCCAGCGGCCTGACCGGGTGAGCCACCTCAGCGAGCCGCTGACGAGCTTCATGAAAAAGACCCTCGCCCGCCGCGTCCGCCAGCTCAGCCGCATCGCCGAGGTCTGGGACGCCATCCTGCCCCCGGAGGTCCGCGACCACACGGCCCTGGAGAGCTTCAGCCGCGGCACGCTCACCGTCGTCGTCGACTCGGCCGCCCACCGCTTCGAACTGCAGACCCTGCTCCGCGGCGGCCTGCAGCGCGAGCTGGGGCGGCAGTGCCCCGAGGCCATCAACAAGATCCGCCTGGTCCCCGGCCAATTCTCCAGCGTCGACCTCAACGGCGAGTCCCGCTACGAGTTCTGAAAGACGTCAGCGGGTGCCTGGGCCGTATGGAGTGCGGCGGCCTTGACGCCGCTTTGGCCGGTCTGTCCGTCCGCGATCCAAAGCGGCGTCTAAGCCGCCGCACTCCATATTGCCCCGGCGACGTGGAGGGCGCTCGCGGCCGGGGGGGGCGCCCGCCCGGTCAACCCCATTTGCTCCTTCTCCGCCTCTGGCATCGCGGATTCTAAATCCGTATAATCCGCGGACCCCACCCGGGGCCAGACGCAAGCGGATGGAGGACCATGGCGCGGATCGAGGGCATTCTGTTTGACCTGGGCGATACCCTGATCGACTTCGGACCGATCGACACGATCGAGATCTTCGAGCAGGGCGCCCGCAGCACGTACGAGTACCTGCGCGAGCTGGGCGAGCCGGTGCCGCCCTTCGGGCAGTACCATCGCGGCCAACTGCGGGCGATCCGGTTGGCGTACCTCGTCAGCCGGGTCACCCGGCGCGAGTTCAACAGCGCCGACATCCTGGGCCGGCTGAGCCTGGGCTGGGGCCAGCAGCTCTCGCCGGCCCAGCTCGAGCACCTCACTTGGCTGTGGTACAAGCCCCTGCACGACCGCGCCACCGTCGAGCCGGGCCTGCCCGACGTGCTGGCGGGCCTGCGCGACCGGGGCGTGCGGCTGGGCATCATCTCCAACACCTTCATCCCAGGCCACATTCTCGACCGCCACCTGGACGAGGAGGGCCTGCTGGATTTCTTCCCCGACCGCATCTACAGCTGCGACGTCCGCTACCGCAAGCCCAACGGCCGAATCTTCCGCCTGGCCCTGGAGCAGCTGGACCTGACGGCCTCGGCGACGCTGTTCGTGGGCGACACGCTGACGGCCGACATCCTCGGGGCGAACCGCGCCGGGCTCATCAGCGTCTTGAAGGACCCCGCCGGCACCCGCTACCACCGCCGCATCCGCCCCCGCCACCGCATCGCCCGCCTGGCCGAGCTGCCGGCCATCGTGGACGAGTACGCATGAAGGCCCTGGTTCTCAACATCAATCCTGCCCGGTGGTTGCGGGCGAAGGGGGCGATGGCATTGCGGGGGGTGCGGGGGGCGTGGGGGCCCTTGGGGACTCTCGCCCTGCGCGACGTCGCCGTGCCCGCACTGCCGGGGGCGGGCTGGGTCCGCTGCCGCACGCGGATGGGGGGCATCTGCGGGTCGGACCTGGCGGCCCTGACCCTCCGCACGCCGCCGGACAGCCTGCTGGCGGCCTACAGTTCCACGCCGGCCATCCTGGGCCACGAGAACGTCGCCGAGGTGGTCGAGCTGGGCGAGGGCGTCGAGTCGGCCTGGCTGGGCCGGCGGGTGTGCGTCGAGCCGACGCTCGGCTGCCGGGCGCGGGGCGTCGAGCCGCTCTGCCCCCAGTGTGAGGCCGGTCGCGAGAACCTCTGCGAGCACTTCGACGGCTCGGGCGGGCGGTTCGCTCTGCCGGCCGGCACGAGCACCGGCTACAACAGCCGAACCGGCGGCTCGTGGGGCGAGTTCTGCGTCGCCCACGTCAGCCAGCTGGTGCCCGTCCCGCCGGGCGTCAG
>JAWLCG010000256.1:0-7518 GCA_041687295.1 Phycisphaerae bacterium
GCCGAGGCTGGCCAACGGCAGGGTCGATACGTTACACTCTGTCATCGCGAAGGCTCCTTGAGGTTGCGGGCAAGAGCTGTGGTAAGTCCTTACCTTACAACTACAAGGGCCTTCGCGCTATTCTAAAATCCTTAAATCTGATGCAATATCCGGGCTAGCACATCTTCTGCAGTGGTGGTACCATGACTTGTGATGACTATGATAGCATGTTGAGGCGGTTCGAAGACGCGTTGCGGCGGCGCAATCCGCTTCTTGCCAGTCGGCTCATGCCGGGTGTTCCCGCAGGCCGTATCCGACAGCAGCTGCATGATTCTGGAGCTCAAGGGCACGTTGAACCTGTCTGCGCCTTGTTTTCCTGGAAAGACGGTTCTCGTTTGGATACCGCCTTCCCCAAGTCACTGCTGAGCCCTTTTCCGAGATCGTCTTTCATGTTCATCCAGAGTCTGCTTATGATTGCGCACTTTGAGGCGTTTCCCGAGTTCGCAAAGTACCGACCGGAGCTGTGCCCACTTGTTGGGCGGTACTTCCCGCTGTTCTGGGATGGATCGGTTACATGGCTTGCGGTTGATCTTGACGCATCCCAGCAGAGCCGAGTTGTGGCCATATCACTGGAGGGCGACTACGGCCCCCGGCTGGTCCGCGAGACATTCGCGGCCTTCCTGGAGGAATCGACCTTGGCGAACGAGGAGGATCGCAGCATGGGTTGCCTGGAAGGTTCTTGATGCATCAGCACTGCCCCCGTTCACATGGCGCTTGCCCTGGAGAAGAACATGTATAGGGAGTTGCTTGGAGCCCTTGAGACTGCGGTGCGCAAGAGGAGCCCTGCTCTGGCCGAGTCCCTGCTACCGGGCTTGCCCGAGGGCACCATCGCGGCGATCCTGCATGAGACAGGTGTGACAGGCGAGACGGAGCCGGTCCGTTCCCTTTACTCGTGGCACAACGGGATGGGACTTGACTCGGCGACCGCTCTGACAGAGGCCAGCCTGTTCCCCAGATCGGTATATACGTTCCCCTCGCTGGATGAGATGCTCATCCACCGCGAGCAGTTCTCCGGGCTGGCGCAGGTTCTACCGGCTTTCGCGGAATGGCAGCGGTGGTTCTTTCCGGTCTTCTGGGATGGAGCCACGGGATACATCGCGGTGGACCTGGACTCCAGACAAGGGCGTGTCATCCTTCTCGATCCTGAATGGGGGGCCGAGCCCATGCGCGGGTACGCTTCGTTCGAGGAGTTCGTTGCGGATGCCATCAGGGCCAATGACGCGAATGACGAGCTGTCATGTTGGGGTTCCCACCCTAGAGACCGCACTACAGACTAGGAACGGAACGTGCCTAGAAAAAGGCGGGACAGTCAACTATTAACGGGTGCCATAATAGGTGACTGTCCCGGGTTTATCCGCGCCGCCGCTGGGTCCAGCGGCCGCGAGCGGGTAGAGAGTAGAAAGGGAGTAGTCGGGGATACTGCCCCGACACCGGGGCTGGGTAGGCCTGGGGATGTCGGGGAAGTATCCCCGACCTACTGGCTGTGAGGATCAAGATGCCAGAATTTGACAGGGAGTTTGCGGCCGCCACAGGCGAGCCGGTTGAGTACCGTGGCCACCAGTTGATTCGCTTGGACCGACTTCCGTTGCATGGGGCGACTAAGGTCCGGGTGGTTTTTGAGGCGGTGAACTCGGAATGGCGTCAGGGGGTGCGTCTGAAATGTGAGGGCCGTTTCCTTGTAAACGGGCGGGGTATACCTGGGAAAGGCGGGTTCGTCTTGTGGCCGGATACCGCACCGCCAGAGGTGGAGGTCGAGGTGAGTTCACCGACGAGCGAGGTACTGGTATACAACGTGTGGGACACCGGCGATGGCACGATACACTCGTGGCACAACGGTGCGGCAATGATCGTCGAGGATATCTCAGATGGCCGTCGATATCGATGCAACGATGGTGAAGCAGACGATGACTTCGATGACATAGTCTTCCGCGTGGAACGAGTGGCGTAATCAACCATTCGTCTAGGCCGGATATTGCATCCAAACCCGGGACAGTCACAGTGACTGTCCCGCTTTCTCCCGGGTTTATCTATTTTTCCTTACCACGGCGAGAGCCAGCAGGGCACGAAGAATAGGGTGCATCATGAATATCCGGAATGAGCGGCCTGCACAGACGTGGATTGGATTGGCCCATGTTCGGCCCATGTCTGGGAATACGGCACTTGGCAGTTCGACCGGTGCCTATGTGGCAGCCGTAGGTCTGGCTGATGATGCCGATACCTTTGTACGAATCGTTACTGCAAGACTCCATGACTACGACTTCCAGGTTGTTGAAATCGAGGACATTGAGCTGTTCGACAAACGATCAGAAAGGTTCAAGGTTGATCCTGAGGTTACGAGTATGGCGGCGTCTTTGAACATGGAGAGCCCCATCGCGCTGGCTACATTTCATGCATACAAGAAATGACACGCTGAGGGTCATGCTTCTTGGCCTCCTCTTGGTGGCCGTGGTGGGGAACGTCGCCGTTGGCGACTGCCTTTTTGCCCCAGGGATACTCAGGGATACTAGGGATACTAGGGACGGACCCTATTTTTAAGACCGACAGCTGGTAGGGCCGGCAACTGTGTTGCCGGCGGAACGTCGCGCCGGGGATTCCGCCGGCAACGAGTTTCCGGCCCTACGGGCTGGAGTCGCCCACGGCCCGCGTTGCGCGAGCAACACAGTTGCTCGCCCTACGGGGGAGGGCTTGCTCCCTGGGCCCGGGTCCTGGGCCCGCCCGGTCTTCCCAGGCAGCCCCGCGTGCGATGAGGTGGGCGTCCTGGGTCCTGGCTACGGGCTACTGGCTACTACTCCGCCGCCGGGCCTCGCTGGCGCTCGACCCGGCCTACGGGCTCCCCGGCCTACGGGCTCCCCGGCCTACGGGCACTGCCGGGCTACGCCTTGTGGCCGGCCTTGGCGAGGCGTTGCTGGGCGGCGTGCATCTGTTCGGCGGTGGGGGCCTGGCCGGTGTGCATCATGTCGATGAAGCAGTCGAACAGGTAGGTCGCGTCGTGGGGGCCGGGCGAGGCCTCGGGGTGGTACTGCACGCTGAAGATGGGCAGGCTCTTGTGGCGGAAGCCCTCGTTGGTCTGGTCGTTGAGGTTGACGTGGGTGATCTCGGCGCCGGCGGCCTGGAGGCTCTCGTCGTCCAGGGCGAAGCCGTGGTTCTGGCTGGTGATCTCGACCTTGCCGGTGGCCTGGTTGCGGACGGGCTGGTTGCCGCCGCGATGGCCGAACTTGAGCTTGAAGGTCTTGGCCCCGATGGCCAGGCCGAGCATCTGATGGCCCAGGCAGATGCCGAAGGTGGGCACCTTGCCGGCGACCTGGCGGAGGGTCTCGACGGTCCGCGTGACGGCGGCGGGGTCGCCCGGGCCGTTGGACACGAACAGCCCGTCGGGCTTGGCCGCGAGGATCTCCTCGGGGCTGGCGTCGCCGGGCAGGACGGTCACGTCGCAGCCCCGCTCGACGAGGTGGCGCAGGATGTTGCTCTTGGCGCCGCAGTCCAGGGCGACCACGCGGCAGCGCCGCTCGCCGGCGCCGCAGTGGGCCTGGCTGAACTTGCTGTTGAACGGCTCGGACCAGTCGTAGGGCCTGTCGGGCTTGACGTTGGGCACCAGGTTCAGGCCGGCCATGCTGGGCAGGGCCTTGGCGCGCTTCACCAGTTCGGCGTCGTCGAGGATCTCGCTGCTCATCACGCCGTTCATCGCGCCCTGCAGGCGGATGTGGCGAACCAGCGCCCGCGTGTCGATGCCGGCCAGGCCCATGACGTTGTGGGCGGCGAGGTAGTCGTGCAGCGACTGGTCGGCGCGGAAGTTGCTCACCCGGGGCGACAGCTCCTTGATGACGAAGCCGGCCACCTGGGGCGTTCGGCTGTGGCTCTCGACGTCTTCAGGGTTGACGCCGTAGTTGCCGATCTCCGTGTAGGTCATCGTCACGATCTGCCCGTTGTAGGACGGATCGGTGAGGATCTCCTGGTAGCCGGTCATCGAGGTGTTGAAGACCACCTCGCCGCCGGTGGTGCCGGTCGCGCCGAAGCTGACGCCGGTGAACACCCAGCCATCGGCCAGGGCGAGCTTGCAGGTCTTGGGCTTGTCCATCGTGGGGGGATCTCTCCGAGTGTAGTCGCTGCGCCGGATGCGCCCTCCGCGCGCTTCGGGAGAGTCTAGCAGACCGGCCCGAGGTTTCCAGCGAAAAACGAACACCCACAGCCGAGGCCGAGCGGGCCCCTCGTTGCGGGTTCGGCCCACGCCCACGGATTGCCATCCGTGGGGCTTGCGGGTGGGCCGCCCCCCTGCCGCCTGCACGTTCGGCCGGCAGGCGCTTTGGGGCTATGGGTGGGTTGAGCCAGCTTTGGACTGCCCGGCCACGAAACCCACGGATGGCAATCCGTGGGCTTGGAGGAGGAACCGGCGGCCCGGCCTACGGCTTCTCGGCGCCGCAGCACTTTTTGTACTTTTTGCCCGAGCCGCAGGGGCAGGGGTCGTTTCGGCCGGGGGCCTTGTCGGCCTTGATCGGGTCGACCTTCTTGGTGTTGGCCAGCATCTCCTGCTCGGACTCGAGGTCGTCGGCGGAGCGGGTGGCGTTGGACAGGTCGGTCAGCTTGCGGTCCTTGAGCTTCTGCTGGAACCGTCGAAGGATGTTGTCGCCGGGCATCGGGTTCTCCGTAGGGGTCAGGCCACGGTCTGGCCGCAGCACTTCTTGAACTTCTTGCCCGAGCCGCAGGGGCACGGGTCGTTTCGGCCAACCTTTTCCGTGCCGCGGCGGATGGTCTCGACGCGGACGGTCTGGCCGGGCAGGGGCTCTTCGGGCCCGCCCTGGGCCGGGGCGCCCCCGCCGGTCGGGGCGGCGACGGGCTGGGCGAGGTGGCCGTAGCCGGCCGGCAGTTGGGCGTGCGAGGCCTGCGTGCCCTGCCAGACGCTGGTCATCTCGGCCGAGGCGCTCAGGCGGACCTTCAGGATGTACTCGCTGATGCGGTTGCGGACGTTGTCGACCATCTCGTGGAACATGATGGCCCCCTGGCGCGTGTAGGCGACCTTGGGGTCCTGTTCGCCGCCGATGGCCCGCAGGCCGATGCCGCTCTTGAGGTGGTCCATCGCCAGCAGGTGGTCCTTCCAGGCGTTGTCGTACTCCTCGAGCAGGACGAACCGCTCCAGGCCGTTCATCTCGGAGCGCAGGGCCTTTCGGCCGATCTCGAGCAGCCGGCGGCGGGCGTCGCCGGCGGCGAGGTCGGCCTCGGCCAGCTCGACGCCGAACCGCTCGCGGGCCCAGGCGGCCTGCTCGGCCGGGCCGGTCGGGCCCTGAAGGTGCTGGTCGATCTCGGCCTCGAGGGCGCCGTCCTCGACGTAGCGGCGGCTCAGTTCCAGCAGCCGGCCGAAGACCTCGTCGGGCTTGCGGCCCTGGACGTCGGCGGGGCTCCAGCCAGCGCGGTACTTGGCGTTGGCCCAGTCGACCAGAGCCTGGGCCTGATAGACGTTCTGGGTGTTGGCATCGGGCATGGCCCGCTGCATGGCCAGCTCGACGGGGTATTCGATCTCGCGCCGGCGGTAGGCCTGCTGGACGCGCTGCACCAGGGCGTCGCTGACCTCCTTGGCCGGGCCGGCGAGCTCCTCGGCCGACACGTCCAGGCCGAACTTGCGGTGGGCCCACTGGGCCAAGGCCGCCCGCGGGTAGTCGTCGGTCAGGTAGCTGGCGACGGGGCTCAGGTCGATCTCGTCCAGCCGGGCGATGACGGCGTCGATGACGGTCGACTCCATCGCGTCGGGCTCCATCGCCTTGAGCTGTGTCTGCGAGAGGTTCACGCCGTAGCGGCTCATCGCGTAGCGGGCCAGGCCGCCCAGGTCCCAGTCGCGCCGCTCCATGTCCGGGTCGACATACTCGCCGATCGAGCGGGTGATGTCGGCGCGGGCCTCGTCCTTGGCCAGCCTCCGCAGGCTCTCGATGACGCGGTCGAGCTCATCGATCGAGTCGCCGCGGATCTGCCCCGGGTCCACCTCGATCCGCAGCGCCGCCCGCGCCCAGTCGCAGATCGACTGCTTGACGAAGTCGGGGGCGAGGCACTCGTCGACGCGGTCGGCGATGGTCTTTTCGATCATCTCGTCGATGATCTGCTTGAGGTCGCGCCCCTCCAGAATCCGCTGGCGCAGGCCGTAGTAGGTCGTGCGCTGGATGTCCATGACCTCGTCGTACTCGAGCAGGTTCTTGCGCATGTCGAAGTTGCGTTCCTCGACGCGCTTCTGGGCCTTCTCGATCGATCGGCTGATCATCTTGTGCTCGATGGCCATGCCGTCGTCCATGCCCAGCATGTCCAGGGCTTTCAGGACGGCGGGCCCGGCGAAGATCCGCATCAGCTCGTCATCGAGGCTCAGGAAGAACCGCGAGCTGCCCGGGTCGCCCTGCCGGCCCGATCGGCCGCGGAGCTGGTTGTCGATCCGCCGGGCCTCGTGCCGCTCGGTGCCGATCACGTGCAGGCCGCAGGGCACGTCCTCGCGGCAGGCGGTTCGGCCCCGCTGGGGGAAGCTCGCATCGAGCTTGGGCTTGAAGCAGTGGGCGCAGTTGGTGGCCGGGTCGTACTGCTGGCATGTGACGCAGCACTTGCTCACGCCGGCCGGGTAGAGCGGGTCGGGCTCGATGCCGGCGGGCAGCTGGTCGTCGGGCGGCACGGTGCAGTTCTCGTACACCACGGCGGGCCCGAGCTTGATGTCGGTGCCGCGGCCAGCCATGTTCGTGGCGATGGTGACCGAGCCGACCATCTCCTTGGCACCGGCCTTGATGGGCCGGCGGAAGCCCGCCTCGGCGACGATGTCGGCCTCGCGCCCGGCGTTCTCGGGGCGGGCGTTGAGCACCTCGTGCGGCAGGCCGTAGGTCCGCGTCAGCATCGTGCTGAGCCGCTCGGACTTCTCCACACTGGTCGTGCCGACGAGCACGGGCTGGCCCCGCCGGGCGTAGGTGTTGATCTCCTCGACAATGGCCTGGAACTTCGCCTCCTCCGTGCGGAAGATGCGGTCGTTGTAGTCCACGCGGTTCACCGGCCGATGGGTCGGGACGGCCACCACTTCGAGCTGGTAGATCTTGAGGAACTCGTCGCTCTCGGTCATGGCCGTGCCGGTCATGCCGGCGAGCTGGTCGTACATCTTGAAGTAGTTCTGGATGGTGACCGTGCCCATGGTCTGGGTTTCCTGCTTGATGGGCACGTTCTCCTTGGCCTCGACGGCCTGGTGCAGGCCCTCGGCCCACTGGCGCCCCTCGAGCATCCGTCCGGTGAACTCGTCGACGATGACCACCCGCCCGTCGCGGACGACGTAGTCGCGGTCGCGCAGGTACAGGATGCGGGCGCGGAGGCTCTGGGTGATCAGGTGGGGCCACTCGACGCCGTCCTGGTAGATCGCGCCGAGCTCGCGGTCCTCCTGCACGGCCGAGACGCCCAGGTGGGTCATCGCGACGTTCTTGTGCTCGGCGTGGACGACGAAGTACTGCCGATGGCCCAGGGCCTCGGCCTCGTCGT
>JAWLCG010000257.1:0-7505 GCA_041687295.1 Phycisphaerae bacterium
GGGCACGGCCCGCCACGAAGGCGGCGGGGGTCGCCGGGGCGCCAGGCGCCATCGACGGCGGGCCGTGCCCGCCCTACGGGATGGCCGGGTCGCAACTTTCCCTGCGCGTGGCGTATAATTCTCCAAGGGGAGGTGTACGATGCGCAGGGGAGTATGGATGACGATTCTGGGGTGGATGGTGCTGGCGGGCGCTTCGCTGGCCCAGCCGGCTGAGTTGCTGGACGAGGTGCAGACCCGCCCGGCCGAGCCGGCGACGCAACCGGCGACGGCGCCGGCGGGTCGGTGGCGCGGGCCGATGGCCCAGCCGATGTTCCGCCCCCGCGGCCTGGCGGTGCCCACCGCCGAGCACCGCACCGCGGCGGCCGATTATCTGCTGCGTCAGCCCGCCCAGGCGACGCCAGAGGCCCCCGCGCCCGCCTACGGCCCCTACCAGCGGCTGGCCGAGCCGGGGCAACTCTACGGCCTGATGAGCCCGCAGACCCCGCCCTCGCCCCCGCAGGCGATGGGGCGCTACCAGTGGCTCACCGAGCCGGGTCCGCCCCCGGGCCAGGCCGATCCGCAGGGGCAGGCGAGCCCCCCGGTCAACCCCGTGCTGGACATGACCAGCCCGGACCCGCAGGCCCAGCCTGCGCAGACGCCGCCGCCCATCCAGCGGGTGCCCACCCGCGGCGGCGTGCCGGTCACCTGGGCGCCGGGGCCCGGGGCCCTGACGGTCGTCAGGCCGCTACCGGGTCGACCCCGCCCCGAGCAGCGTTTCCCGTGGGATCGGCCCGCGGCGGTTGCCGGGCCGGGCGACCAGTACGTCTACCAGCCGGGCGATGGGCAGGTCCGCCGGCTGCAGTGGCCCTCGCGGGTGCAGGGGCCCATCGGCCAACCCTACCGCGGGGCCTACGGGCCCGGCGACGTCCCCGGCGGCGTCTACGGCCCGACGATGGGCCGCGAGTTGCTCACCGGCCCCCGCGGCGGTCTGTATGGCCCGCCGGGGCGGTAGGGGACGGCGGATCCCGCGGTTGAGAGCCCAGAGTCGCCACCGTCTCCGCAAAGAAAAGAGCGCTCGGGTGCCGTGGCTACGGCGTTTGTAGCCACGTCGTGAGGCCGTTGCCGGGCCCGCGGAAACCAGGGACGCACGAGGCCATTTGCCTTTCGGACGTGCTGAAGGGCCCTGGATCGGAGCCCCGAAGGGGCGCCAGTTTTTAGCCGGGGGCGTGCGCCCCCGGAACAGGGGTCCCCCAATGCACAGCGCCCCGACGGGGCGGCAGTGCCGCACCGTGGCGCACTGCCGCCCCTGCGGGGCTCAATATCTAACAACCGCCTCACCGGGGGCTTGGGTTGGAGGTCGATCCGATTGAGCGATCCCAGAGGGCGGTCTACTCTTCGTCGGTGGCCTCGAGGTAGAGGCTGAAGGTGGCGCCGCGGTTGGGGGCGCTCTCGACGTCGATCCATCCGCCGTGGCGGGCGACGACGCCGTAGACGGCGGCCAGCCCATGGCCGGCGGCGCCGGGCTTGGTGGTGTAGCCGTCCTTGAAGACCTCGGGCACGTCCTTCTGGGCGATGCCGATGCCCGTATCGCGGACGGCCAGGGCGACGAACTCAGTCTGGCTGGCCTGGCGGGCGGGGGGCACTTCGTCGGGCCGGGCCGGGCGGGTGATCACCCACATCCGCATGGGGCTCTCGGGGTTTTTCTCCCGGCGGGCAAGGACGGCGTCGCGGGCGTTGCGGCACAGGTGGATCAGGGCGTCCTCCAGGCCGACCGGGTCGGCCAGCACGCCGGGCAGCTCGTCGACCAGCTGCAGCTCGACGGCCACCTCGCCGCCGCTGATCTCCTGCAACTTGGGCCCCAGTTGGCGGATCAGGTCGTTCAGGGCCATGGGGATCAGCCCGCCCTCGTCGGCCGGCGGGGCCGACTCGTGAGGCCTGTCGGGGTGGGTCTGCAGCTCGGTCAGCTGGCGGCGGAGGACCTGGATCTCGGCGGTGAGGCGGCGGGTCTGGCCCTGCACGCCGCTGCGGAGGCTCCAGAACCACATCAGCCCCAGCAGGATCAGCACGACCACGGCCAGGCTCACCCAGCCGGCCGTCAGCACCCAGGGCTGCTCCAGCAGCGGCAGGGGCGCCAGCTCGCCGCCGAAGCCGTACTTCGCCTGCAGCGGGATCAGGGCGCCGGTCGTGTTCATCTCGGCCAGGGCCCGCTGGATTCGGCCAGCCAGGCCGCTCTGGTCCTCCGCCGGCAGGGCCGGGCCGTAACGCTCCTGACGGAACACCGGCACGCCGACGAACTTGACGTCCTCGAGGTTCCAGCTCTTGGCCGCGTGCAGCACGGCGTTCCGCGGGGCCACCAGGGCCGTCACCCGCCCCCGCTGGACCATCACCACGCCCTCCTGGACATGGCGGGCCGGGTCGAGGGTGACGTTGGGGTTCACCGCGAACAGCGTGGCGGCCGGGTCGTAGCGGATGATCGCCACCCGGCTGCCGTTGAGGCTCTGGAGGTTGTCGATGTGCTCGGTGTCGCGACCGACCAGGATGGAGTAGGCCACCGGGTCGGTCGGGCCGGTGAAGCGCCACTGCTGGCGTCGCTCGGCCTCGCCGTCGATGTCGCCCAGGGCCAGCACGCCGGCCGCCTCGCCGGCGCGGACGGCCTGCATGGCCTTGGCCAGGCCGCTGCGGGCTCCAGGCACGTCGGGCGCATCGTCGGTGAGCAGCTTGATCTCGACGGTCAGGCCCAGCCGCTCGGCGACGGCCTGCAGGACATCCACGTCATAGCCGGCCGGCTGCCCGTCCCGGTCCAGAAAGCTGTAGGGTGCGTGGTTGGCCGAGCCCAGGAACAGCAGCGTCTGGGCCGGTCGGCTGACGGGCTCGGGGGCCTGCTGGGCCCAGAGCGTCCCGCCGGCCAGCAGGCCGACCAGGACGATCATCCACATTGCCAGGCGGTTGCTCCTCACGAGTGCCTATGCCTTTCTGCTCCGTCGGGTCGGCCCGTCCATAACCATAGAATAAGAACGCATCACGCCGGTCAGGGCAGCGCCGCGAACCTCGCAGCCGACCTACCCGGGCCCGGGCCGGGTTGTGCAAACACCCAGTATCAAGGCCAAGCGGAGCCATATCAAGGGTATCGGGCGAAAAACAGGGAGTCTGCACAACCTGTGCAACCCGCCCGAGAGCTCGGAGTTTCCAGCCGGGCCGCCCGTTGAGAAACGGGCTGCTACGCCCCGAGCGTCTCCAGCCAGACCTGGGCCATCAGGGCATGGCCCTCGAGGTTGGGGTGGACGCCGTCGGTCGTCCAGCGGCGTCCCCGCCCGGCGGCGATGGCGCGGGCGAAGGCGGCGTGCACGGGCACGCAGAAGGCGTCGAATCTGCCGGCCAGGGCGTCGACGGCCTCGATGTAGGGCACAAGCAGGCGGTTGCCCTCGCTGTCGGGCTGCTCGCCGAGCACGCCGGGGGTCATCAGGATCAGCCCGCAGCCGGGGCAGGCCGCGCGGGTCCGCTCGAGCAGCTCGCGGTAGGTCGCCACGAACTCCTCCAGCAGTACGCCGGGGGCCTTGCCGTCCAGCTGGCGCCAGACGTCATTGATGCCGATCGACACGCTGAGCCAGTCGGGCCGGCGGTCCAGGACGTCCTGCTGCCAGCGCGGCACCAGGTCGATCACGCGGTCGCCGCCGACGCCGACGTTGATGAACTCGATCCGCCGCTGGGGGTGGCGGGCGGCCGACTGGGCGGCCAGGAACATCACGTAGCCGCGGCCCAGCGGCGCGTGGTCGCCCCGCCGGCCACAGTCGGTAATGCTGTCGCCGATCATCACGACGCGCTGGCCGTTGCGGATCACAAAATCGCTCGGGGGCATGCGAATCCCTTCTCCGGGCCAGCCCGGCCCGATCAGCCATGCACCTACAGGTTTGCCAGGGCCTCCTGCTCACTGGCACAGAACCGGAAGAGCTTGTGGATGCTCATGATCTTGAAGATCTTCATCAGATCGGGCCGAAGCCCCGCCAGCACGACCTGCCCGTTGATGGCGTCGGCCTTGGTCCGCAGCGAGATCAGAACGCCCAACGCCTGGCTGGACAGGAACTTGACCTTCGAGAAGTCCAGCACCAGCTTGCGGACGGCCTGGGCCTCGACGAGATGGTAAAGCTCCTGGGCGATGGCATCAATGCATCGGCTGTCGAGCATGGAGACGTCGCGGAAGTTCACGACCGTCACGCCATGGATGTCGTGGACGAGCAGCTGTGCGGGCATACGAATCCTCCGGCCTGTTCAGCACGGCCCGGGTCGCCCCGGGTGCCAGGCCCGCCAATGGGGCCCTGCCATCCCATCGGCCGGATCGAGGGGCGGCATGACTTTTTTGCGGCCATGTAGGGTGTGCAGGTTCTGCCCGAAGCGCAGCGCCGGGCAGGTCCTGCACACGGAACCCCGACGCAAAGCAGTGCGAAGGGCCTGCCGCCACCGCCCTACAGGTTGTGCCGTAGGCCGGGTCGAGCGGAGCGAGGCCCGGCGAGCCCAGGGCGGCGCCGGCGCCCTCGCCGCCGGGCCGCGCTTGGGCGCGACCCGGCCTCCGCACGCCACCGAACGTGTTGGGTGCCGTAGCTACATCATGGGCAGGGCGTCGATGAGCTCCTCCATGGTGGTCTCGCCGCGGAGGGCGGCCAGTCGGCCGGCGGCGGTGATGGAGATCATCTGGCTGCGGGCGGCGGCCTGGTCGAGCTCCTCGGCGGGCCGGCGGTCCAGGATGAGCTGCTTGGTGTGCTCGTCGGGCACGAACAGCTCGAACAGGCCGAGGCGCCCCGCGTAGCCGCTGCCGTGGCAGGCCTCGCAGCCGGTGCCCGCCGACAGCCGGGCGGGCGTGTCGCCGAGGCGCTCGCGAAGCTCGGGCTCGACGATCATGTCGGCCGTCTCGGGCAGCTCGCGGCGGCAGCTGGGGCAGATCCGCTTGACCAGCACCTGGGCGAGCACGGCCCGCAGGGTCATGGCGAGGAAGTAGGGGTGCACGCCGAGGCTCAGCAGGGTCTCGACGGCCCGGCTGGCGCGGGTGGCGTGGGTGGTGGCCAGCACCAGATGGCCCGTGGTCGCCGCCCGAACGGCCGTGCGGGCCGTCTCCTCGTCGCGGATCTCGCCGACCATGATGATGTCGGGGTCCTGGCGGAGGATGGCCGTGAGCATCTCGGCGAAGTGCACGCCGAGGCGGGGGTTGATCTGCGTCTGGTTGACGCCGGCCAGGTCGTACTCGACGGGGTTCTCGATGGTGATGATCTTGCGCCCGTTGCCGGTGAGCCGCCGCAGCATGGCGTAGAGGGTCGTGGTCTTGCCGCTGCCGGTGGGCCCGCTGACGAGGATCAGGCCGTGAGGCCGCTGGATGAGGTCCTGGAGGTAGTCCAGCTGCTCGTCCATCATGCCCAGCTCGGTCAGCTCGCGCAGGCTGACGGTGCGGTCGAAGACGCGGACGACGAGGTCCTGGCCGTGGAGGGTGGGCACCGCGCTGACGCGCAGGTCGATGGTTCGGCCCTCGATGGGGAGCTTCATGCGCCCCTCGGTGGGCCGGCGGTTCTCGCCCAGGTCGATGCCGGCGAGGGTCTTGACGTGGCTGATGAGGCGGCGGCTGAACTCGGGGTCCATCAGGCCCTGAAAGTGCAGGTCGCCGTCGAGCCGCAGGGCCAAGTCGCTGCCGTCGCGCTGGGCCAGCACGTGGACGTCGCTGACGCGGTTGCGGATGCCCTGGGCGACGATGGCCTCCCAGACCAGTGTGGGGTCGGCCTCGGGGCCGGTGAGGTCCTTGACGTTGATGATCGGTTTCATGGCGGTACAGACTCCTGGGCGAACCCCCGGCCTGGCCGGGGCGTGGGTACAAGCGGGCCGGCCGCTACGAGTTCCCCGAGCCGGTGGAGGCCTGGCGGGCCTCGTCCAGCGAGGCGGCCACCGGCATCAGGGCGGGCAGGTTGACGGTCTCCAGCAGGCGGCGGAGCGTCGCGCCGGGCCGGGCCAGCACCAGCGTCGCGCCGGCCGACTGGGTGTACTTGCGCAGGGCGAAGATGGCCCCCAGGCCCGCCGAGTTGATGTACTTCACCCCGTGCAGGTCCAGGATGACCGTCTGGTAGGCCTGCCCGACCGCCGCGTGGCGGAGGGCGTCGACCAGGTCGACCCGGGCGTCCCACTCCAACTGCTCGGGGCAGGCGACCAGGTAGCGCCCGGGGCCGTCTTGCGTGACTGCTACGTCCATGCGATTCCCTCTTTTCCTGTCAGGGCCCGCGCTGGAGGTCGCGGATGAGCTGCTCCAGCAGGGCGTTGAGCTGCGCGTCCTCGGACCGGGCGGCCTCGATGGTGCGATGGGCGTGCAGCACGGTGGTGTGGTCTCGGCCCCCGAAGTAGCCGCCGACCTCCTCGAGGCTGTGGCGGGTGAGCGTGCGGGCCAGGTACATGCAGATCTGGCGCGGAAAGGCGATGCTCTTGGAGCGTTTCTTGCTCTGCAGGTCCGCCAGGCGGACGCCGAAGCGGCGGATGACGGCCTCGAGGATGGTGTCGATGGTGACCTCGCGGCCCGTCTGCGCCACCGGGGCGCCCAGGGCCTCGCGGGCCAGGGCCAGGTCGATGGGCCGATCGTAGACCTTGGCCAGCATCGAGATCTTGGCGATGGCGCCCTCGAGCTCGCGGGTGTTCGAGTCGATCGAGCCGGCGATGAGGCAGACGACGTCCTCGGGCATCTGCGTGTGGCGCAGGCGGGCCTTCTTGCGGACGATGGCCACGCGCGTCTCGTAGCAGGGCCGATCGATGCGGGCGACCAGGCCCCAGTTGAATCGGCTGACCAGGCGGTCCTCGAGGTGGAGGATCTCCGACGGCGAGCGGTCGCTGGTCAGGATGATCTGCTTCTGGGACTGGTAGAGCGTGTTGAAGGTGTGGAAGAACTCTTCCTGGGTCTGCTCATGGCCGCTGAGGAACTGCACGTCGTCGATGACCAGCAGGTCGGTGTGGCGGTAGCGGTAGCGGAACTCGTGCAGCTCGCCCCGCTCGACGGCCGTGATGAAGTGGTTGACGAAGGTCTCGCAGCTCAGGACGCTGACGTGGAAGCCCTCGTGACGGCTGAGCAGCTCGTGGCAGACGGCGTGGAGCAGGTGGGTCTTGCCCAGGCCCACGTCGCCGTGGATGAACAGGGGATTGTACGTTCGGCCTGGGCTCTCAGTGATGGCCATGGCGGCGGCGTGGGCCAGGCGGTTGCACGGCCCGGTGACGAAGGCGTCGAAGGTGTAGTCTTCCTGGATCGGCGTGGGGGCGTCCTGCCAGGGGGCCTCATCTTCGGCCGGCGCCGCTGCGGGCCGGGCCGCCGGCAAGGCCGCCGCGACCGGGGCCTGGGCGGTCTGGAAGTGCACGCCGACCAGTCGGCCGGTGGCGGCCTGGGCGGCGTCGGTGAACAGCCCCATCGCGTGCTGGGCGAGATAGCGCTGCTGGGCCGGGCCGGGCGCCTGGATCTCCAGCAGGCCCCCCTCGAGGCTCAGCGGCTCGAGCTGCGCGAACCAGGACTGGATGAG
>JAWLCG010000258.1:0-7487 GCA_041687295.1 Phycisphaerae bacterium
GCCGGGTCGCGCCCCTGCGAGGCCCGGCAGCGATGGCGGTCTGGCGCCGAACGCGCAGGACCGCCGAGCGTGCCGGGCCTCGCTCCGCTCGACCCGGCCTACGGGCTGCGCTGAACAACGGGACGTTTCCCGTAGGGCGGGCACCGCCCGCCGCGGGGGGCGCCCGGCGCCATCGACGGCGGGCTGTGCCCGCCCTACGGCAGAGCCCTGTTCAGCCCTGTGGCCCCTCTCTTCGCCGCTACGGCAGCCGTCCCTCGATGTAGTCGAGGCACGCGCGGTACTTGTGGGCGTCCTCGAGTGGCTGGGTGGGGTAGCGCCGGTGGCCGAAGCCGCCGCCGACGATAACGAAGATGTAGTTGTCGTGCACGGCCCCGCCGGTCTCCAGCACCCGGAACAGCCGCGCGTAGAACTCGTAGATCCGCGGGTGTATGTCCATCCGCTCGGTCAGGTGGCCGGTCTTGGCCTCGAGGTCCTTGTTCCACCAGATGTGGTGGAAGTGCGAGCTTCCCTCGTAGGTCACGTAGGTGACGGGGTAGTGCTGCCGGCTGAAGGCGGCGACCTCGGCCGTCTGCTCGGGCAGGCGGGCCAGACGCGGATCGCTGTCGAGCCGGTCGGCGAAGTGGTTCACCAGCCAGTCGACGCTGCGGTTCAGCAGGTCCTGCTCGACCATCTCGCGAGGCCAGTCGATGCCGAAGTAGAAGTTCTCGATCACGTGGTCGACCTTCACCGCGTCGAGAAACTCCGGCTCGGCCAGCGTGGCCAGTTGCTGGATCGGCATGACGAACCGCACGCGCCGGGCGGGGTTCTCCAGGCCGTTCTCGTCGTGGCGGTAGCCGTAGACCTCGTTGACGATGCGGTAGATCTCCGTCATGCGCTTCACGAAGAACCGCGACTGGCCCTGCCGCCCGCCGCCGCCGAAGAGCCGCTCGCCCTGCACCCGCCCGTACTCGTTCACCAGGAACGCCCGGTTGAACAGCTCGTTGGCGTACTCGACGGTAAGCACCCGGCCAGGCTCGAGGCGGTCGCGAAACAGCGTCGCCAGCTGGCGGACGTAGTCGTCGTCGGCCATCGCCGGCACGCAGATCCAGATGTCGCGGTCGAGCGTGTTGGCCAGGTCGGCCATCACCTCGTAGGGCACCTGGCCGATCCGCAGCCGGCCGGGCTTGATCGTCTCGGGCGACTGGCCGAAGGCCGCCAGCTCCTCGGCCGTCAGCTCGGCCCGGCGGCTGGGTGAGGCGTAGGAGTACCAGCCGGGCCGGGTGCGCTGGTCCCAGCGGCGGATGGGCGAGCCGTTCACGCTGCACCAATCCATCAGCCGGTACTTGGCGAAGGGGCGGATGTTCTCCAGGAACGTCGGGTGGAAGGGCTGACTCTCGTACGTCTCGGCGTGGCCGGGCATGATCAAGCGGATGTTGCGGACATGGTCATCGGCCCGGCTGGCGGTGATGCGGATCTGCGTCCACTGCTCGACGTTGGCGGCCTGTCCGATCCCGCGGCGGATGGTCTCCCGTGTGGTGGAGCCGCGGCAGGGGACGGTCGTCTCCTCGAAGCCGCCGCCGCGGACGACGATCGTACCGGTGCCCTCGGCGATCAGCGTGTAGTCGCCCGTGGGCAGGGGTCGGTAGTCGGGCGCATCGGGGGACGCCACGCCCTCGTTGCCGCCGGGCAGCAGGGCGCGGAAGCACAGGATGTTGGCCTCGCCGCTGCGGAAATCGCGTCCGGGCATGTAGGGGTAGCCGTTCTCGTCCAGCACGACGGTGCCATCGGCGTAGGCCGGCGCGTCGAACAGAACGGTCCAACTGCTGTCGTCGGGGCCGACGCGCCAGTCGGAGGCGGACTTCATCAGGTCGACGAAGGGCCAGTCGTTCGCCCAGTACGCGATGCCGTTGATGTTGCCGCACATCGCGAAGCGCCGGCCGGTGGGGGCAGGGTCGGCGGCCAGGGCGACGGCGGTCAGGGCGAGCAGCAGCAGCAGGGCGGGCATGACGCGGAGCATGGGCACCTCCTCAGCGGGTGGGGGACTCGGAGCGGGCGAGGATCGCCTCCTGCAGGGCGGGCTCGAGGCGGGTGAAGTAGTCGCTGTAGCCGCCGACGCGGACGATCAGGTGGCCGAAGGAGGCCGGGTCGCGACGGGCCTGGCGGAGCTGCTCAGCGCTGGTGACGGTGAGCTGCACCTGGAATCCGCCCTCGGCGAAGTGGGCCATCAGCATGGCGGCGAGCTTGGCCCGACTGGCCGGCTCGGCCAGCAGCTCTTCGGGCAGCTGGAGGTTGACGTTGGCGGCCCCCGGGCAGCGGTGCAGGCCCAGGACGGCGGCGCTGCGAAGCAGGGCGGTCGGTCCGGCGGTGGCCCGGCCCTGCATGGCGGCCAGGCTGTCGGCCAGCGGCTCGCCGGCCCGCCGGCCGTCAGGGCTGGCCGGGCTGGCCTTGCCGTGCTTGACGTGGCCCCGGGAGACCAGGAAGCCCGGCATGCACGGCCCGTGCGGTGTGCGATGCCGGTTGACCTGCCCACAGAACCACTCGAACAGCTCGGTCGCCAGGGCCTGGGCTTCCGCGTCGTCCTGGCCGCACTTGGGCAGTCGTCCCTGCAGTTCCAGACGCAGCGGCTCGTGGCCGGCGAAGTTGGCCCGCAGGGCCTGCCGCAGCTCATCCAGCGTCAGCCGGTGCTGTTCGTAGACCATCCGCCGCACCGCCAGCAGCGAGTCGGCCAGGTTCGCCAGGCCCAGACCGTGGATCACGGCGTGGTTGTAGCGGGCCCCGCCGGCGGCGATGTCGGTCTGCCGCTCGATGCAGTCGTCGACCAGGCAGCTGGTGAAGGGCTTGGGGTCGAACCGCGCCCGCCGCCAGACCTTGCGGTTCACCTGCACCACGCACTGGGCGATCAGCCGGGCCAGCTCGTCCTTCACCTGCGCCAGCAGCGCGTCGAAGCTCGGCGGGTCGGGAGGGGTCACGCCGTCGGCCGGACCCGGCAGGACGGGCTCGAGGGCCTTGAGCAGGTTTACGTGGCCGGCGGTGGCCAGGATGTTCGATCGGCCCGGGACGGTCATCTCGGTGCACGTGGCGTGGGCGTGGGTGCGGGCGTCGGCGGGAGCGATGCCCGCCTCGACCAGCCCGCGCGTGATCGTCGCGTCGCCGAATAGCGCCGGCTGGCTGAGCCCCTCAGCCAGCATGGCCAGGGCCTCGTCGAGCAGATCGCCGCTCATCCCATCGCAACAGGCCAGCCCCAGGGCCGGGTTGAGCAGCCGATTGGCCCGGGCCGCCCGCAGGATCAGCCGGGTGGCCAGATGGTCGAAGGGCTGCCCGTCGGGCCCACGCCCGCCCAGCATAATCGACTGGGGGATGTTGCTCCACTCGTTGAGCCTGGCGCACAGCTCGCGCGTGAGCTCCAGGGCCTGGGCCTCGTCGAGCCGACCGGCGGCGAGGTCGGCGTCGAGGTAGGGGGCCAGCATCTGGTCCAGCCGGCCCAGGCCCGTCACGCTGGGCATGTCGAACACGTGGCCGAGGTAGACGAAGTGGACCGCCTGCAGGGCCTCGGGGTAAGTCTCCGCGGGCTGCCAGGGCACCTTGTCGCAGATGCGGGCGACCTCGCGCAGCTCGGCCTGGCGGGCGGGGTCGGGCTCGCGCTGGGCCTGGGCGCGGGCAAGCCCGGCGTAGGCCCCGCAGAACTCCCGGTGGGCCAGCAGGGCCTGGCGGGCCGCCTGCAGGAACAGCCCCGGCTCGACCGCGGCCGGGTCGGCTGGGTCCAGGGCGGCCAGGCGGCTCGCGAGGCGGGCACAGATCGCCCCGAGCCCCTCCCGCAGCGCCCGCTCGTAGTCGACGACCATGTGGTTCCACGAGCCGTCCCAGGCCCCCCAGCCCTTGAAATCGCGGGCGTAGAGGGCGTCGTGCCGCCAGAAGCCCGCCTCGGCCCGGGCCAGGGCGTCGTCATCCAGGGCGGGTACCCAGCCGACGATCCGCTCGCCGGGCCCGATCCGTCGGGGCACGTGGAGCAGGGCCGACGCGAACGCCCGGGCGGCCCGGCCCGCGTAGTCGTCGCTATCGAAGGCCTCCCGCAGGTCGCGCGCCCGCAGCATGCGGAGGGTCCGCATGGCGTGGCCTCCCCATTCGACCTGGTAGTTGGGCCGTTGGCGGATGCGCTCGAGGATGGGCGTCAGGCGGTCCATGGGCACTCCCGGGGCCGAGCCCGCTGGGACGGCTATCGTCGCACAGGAAGGGCTCCAAGGGAAGGGCCAAGCCGCCACAAGCCGACGGCGGATGCCTTCACGGCGACCTTTGTCCCGGAATCCGCGGCGGGGGCGAATCCCTTCAGCCGGAAAGGGGTTTCATCTGGTAAGGGGCCTGAACCTCGCTGCACCTGTTCGGGCCTCGGAGTTGTCCGTCACCCGCCACCGCCCCGGTCGAAACCCATTGGCCGGGGCGGTGCGCTTGCCGGCCCGGGACGCCGCTGGCCGGTTGTGCCCGGCGGGGCAGGGGGGTATCATCTCCGCCAGCGGGCCGGCCGACCCGGCTCCGCCGAGCGACCCCGATGTGAGGATGCGACGATGGTGACGACCGAGTCCCCGAGCGTGGTGCTGCAGCGGTGCCTGGCCGACCTGGAGGAGCGGATCGATCTGGACGTCGAGGCCGGCCAACTGGCGGCCTGGAAGCAGTTCCTCCAGGGCGAGTGGCCCGAGCCGCTGTTCATCGCCCCGCCTCGCCCGGCGGCCCCGGCGAGGGTGGACTGGCCGGCCGTCCACATCAACGACGCCCAGGGCGACATGGACCTGATGATCCTCAAGGAGCTCAGCGGCGTCAGCGGGGCACTGCACCACGGCGGCTCGCACATGCTGCTCAACGTGCGGTGCAACTACGGCACGGGCATCCTGCCGACGCTGTTCGCGTGCGAGCTCTACATGATGCCACCCGAAACGCACACGCTGCCGACGGCCATTCCGCTGCACTCGGCCGACGCCGTCCGCCGGCTTGTCGACCGGGGCGTGCCGGACGTGCGGTCGGCGCTGGGCGCGAAGGTGTTCGACACAGCCGAGCACTACCTCTCGCTCGTCCAGCGCTACCCCAAGCTCGCCCAGGCCGTCACGCTCTACCACCCCGACACGCAGGGCCCCATCGACGTAGCCGAGGTGGTCTGGGGCTCGGAGATCTTCTACGCCCTCTACGACGAGCCCGAGTTGGTCGAGGCCTTCCTGGACCTCGTCACCGACAGCTACGCCGCATTCATGCGCGAGTGGTTCGCCCTCGTGCCCGATCGCCACAGCCCCTACAGCGTGCACTGGGGCCAGCTGATGACCGGCCGGCTCATGCTCCGCAACGACTCGCTGATGAACCTCTCGCCGCAGACCTACGTCGAGCTGATCCGCCCGCGCGACCAGCGGCTGTTCGACGAGTTCGGCGGCGGGGCGGTGCACTTCTGCGGGCGGGGCGACCACTACATCGCCGCCATGAGCGAGATGGCCGGCCTGTCGGCGATCAACTTCAGCCAGCCCGAGTGCAACGACATGGAAACCCTCTTCCGCCACACCGTGGACAAGGGCCTGGTCCTGCTGAACCTCCGCAAGCCCGCCGCCGAAGCCGCCCTCGCCGCCGGCCGGGATCTGCACCACCGTGCCCACTGCTGGCCCTGGGGGTAAACCCGTAGGCCGGGTCGAGCGCAGCGAGGCCCGGCAGCCCGAAGACGTGGCTGCAAACGTCGCCGCCACGGCACCCGGGCGAGAGACGTCCGCTTGTGGGCCTTCGGCCATCGCGCAAACAGGCCAGGCCGGGCAGGACGCCAGAATGAACAGCTTTTCGGGATGAGAACCTACGATGAAGTATGTGGACAATTGGCCGTCTCGTGGTGTTTCGAAAAAAGGCTCGACGCGGGTCGGCTACCTCAAGCCGCGCCACTCACACGAGGTTGTGGACTCCGCCATTGGATTTGAGTACGCGCAGCAACGTCATCCTGAGCTGAATGCCTTTCCGCATGATCTTCTGCCAGGCCTTCTCGCGCAGACCGGGGCGAAGTGGGTGAGGCTGCGATACCCTTGGCCCTTGCTGGAAATCGGCCGGGGCCAGTATGACTGGTCAGTTCTGGACAAGATCGTGTCTTCGCTTGTCGAGAAGGGTCTTAATGTCTTTCTCGGTTCGGAGGCGATGGCGAACCCCTTGTACCAGGATGTTCCTTCAGGCCGTTACCTTGCGGTGACAAACTCTGAAGAGGGTCTTGACGCATTCTGCAGGCATATGGCGGCGATGGTGAGTCGCTACCGCGACAAGGTGCGATACTATGAGCTGTGGAACGAACCGAACCACCCAGGCTTCTGGCAGCCGACGCCTGATCCCAAGGCCTATGCCTTGCTGGTGCGACGGGCCAATGACGCCATGCGCGCCGTGGACCCGGACATCAAACTCGTTGCCGGGGCAGTCGCTGGGGCAAAAGTCGACTTCACGCGCGCATTTCTTTCCGAGCCGCAGACGGCCCGGTGTGTTGATGTGGTGACGTACCATGTCCAGGGGCAGCCCATTCCCGAGAACGGCCTCGAGCATCTCCTGGAGTTCGTTGGGATGGTGCATGCGATCGGGCCGAACATTGAGGTGTGGAACGGAGAGACGGCCATCCCCAGCGGGGGCGATTCGTTGCAGAGCCGTGCGAGTGATCCGTGGGGAATGAATATTCAGGCCAAATGGGCCCTGCGGCGCGTGCTTACCGATTTGCGGGTCGGTGCGACACGGACGATCATCTATCCTTTCGCGGAAAACCTCGGCCCGATGGTGGCTGGCGACCCGGATTCGGGGATGGGAATCAACACGAAGGGAGCTCTGCAGTACGGCACGTGGCAGCCCAAGCCTATCTACTATGCTGTGCGCAACATGGCGGCGCTAGTGGACTGCTCCTGGGGGGAGTCCACCCGCGATGAGGCGCTGACGATCCTGCACCCTGGGTCCTTCTGGGGAATCGGGGCCCATGAACAGCGATATCCCTGCCGCCCGATGGTGACTCACTGGACACGGAAGGATGTCCATCGAGTAGCGGCGTGGCTTCCGTGGCGTCCCCAGGAGATTGTCATGCCGGCAAAGGTAGGCTTGCGCCTGCAGGGCGTTGTGTGGAAGGATCCCGTCTGGGTCGATGTCCTGTCTGGCGAGGTACATGCCTGTGAGCGTCAAGGTGATGCCATCCTGGGGCCGCTTGCCGATTACCCTGTGTTCTTCACGGAACGCGAGTCCATCGACGTGGCACAGACACCCGCCCAGCCAGGCGAGACCGAGTTTCCCACGCTGCTGAGATGGGACCCGACTGAGATCCTTCAGCAAAGCAGGCCACGGAGTTAGCTCTGACGGCCCGGGGACCGCACGGCTGCAGAAATCGCAGTCCCGTAGGGCGGGCACGGCCCGCCGTCGATGGCGTCGGACCTCCCCGCGTGTCCCCAGTCCCGTAGGGCGGGCACCGCCGGCGTGTCGCGAACCATGGGCATTCGAGCACCCGGGGCGTGCCCGCCCTACGGGGCCGCTCGGCT
>JAWLCG010000259.1:0-7472 GCA_041687295.1 Phycisphaerae bacterium
CGGAAAGGTTGCTACGGCCTTACCAGTATCGCCCTCACGAACCGCCCCGGCCAGTCCCAAGGCCGGCTTTGCCCCATCGCGACCGCCGCGGGCCGGCGGCCCAGGCGACCGTCACTCGCCTGAACGCAAAGACGCTCCGGTCGTTCCCACGGCCAGGCTGGCGTGCAGGACGCCCTTCTCGCGGCGCAGGCGGTCGGTCAGGGCCTTGATGTCCCGGCCCGAGGCGCGGACCATGATCATCTCGGCGCACAGGTGGTGGTCGAGGTGCACGTGGGTGGTGGCCAACACCTGGCC
Source organism: Phycisphaerae bacterium (assembly GCA_041687295.1). GTDB lineage: Bacteria > Planctomycetota > Phycisphaerae > SM23-33 > FEN-1343 > JAWLCG01. The sequence goes on from JAWLCG010000259.1 coordinate 295, forward strand.
GGCGAAGTGGTGCTGCTCGTGCGTCAGCCGCTCGCTCAGGCCCGGCGCGTGGTGGTCGTACAGCAGCGAGATCGTGCCCAGCAGGACGGCGTCCGTCCGCCACTCCTGCTCGACCAGCCGGTCGCGGATCAGATCGCGGATGAACTCCGACCGGTTGTGGTAGTCGCTGCCGGCTACCTGCTGCTCGAGCTGGTCGAACAGGGCCTTCTCGATCGACACGCTGAACCGGACCAGATCGGACATGGGCGACTCCTTTGGCTGGTCAGCCACTCTACCAGACCCCCCGGCCGCCTCAAGGGCGGGGCGCGAGCACGGCCTCGATGAAGAAGAGGTCCTCCCGGTCGATCAGCTGCGTCGGGTCCAGGCCCGCCTGGCTCAGCAGCGGCCCCCACTGGTCGCCCGCCGGCAGCCTATCCACGCTGACCGGGCCGGCCATGGAGGCGTGGAACCGGTTGAGGGGCTCGCTGCCGACCAGGTGCATGACGATGAGCCGCCCACCGGGTCGAAGAGCACGGGCGAAGCTCCGCAGCGCGGCCGGCTGATCGCGGAAGTGCGGGAAGCTGTGGAAGCACAGGACCACGTCGTAGCGGCCGATGCCAAGCTCGTCGCAGCAGACGTCCAGGCACGCGAAGTCCGCGTCGATCCCCTTGGCCTGGGCTTTGGCCACCATGGCCGGCGCGAAGTCGATGGCGGTGACGCGGCCCGGCGCCACCCGCTCGGCCAGCCAGCCGGTGGTCTTGCCCGTGCCGCAGCCGACCTCGAGCAGCGTGTCTCCTGGCCGCAGGGCCAGCAGACCGGACTGCTCGGCCAGGCGAGTCACCATCGTCTGGCTGGAAGGCTCCTGGCCGTCCCACCTCTCGGCCAGCGCGTCGAAGTACCCGATCCGGGGATCCGTCGATTTCATACTGGTTCAACCTTGCGTAATACCCGAGCCGTCATACAATCGCGAAAATCGTAATACCGCCCAGCCGCGCCGTCAAGCGTGGGGTCGCGGGCGGCTCGGCGGAACGCACAGGAGGACTGCGATGCGAGGGTACTGCGTGTTGGCGCTGGTGGGGTTGGGGTTGCTGGCCGGGCCCGCGTGGGCCGTCGACTGGGACGCCGTGCCGCCCGTGCGCCATGCCGACCTGCAGGCCGTGGACACGCAGGGGCGGACGGCCTATCCAAGCTCGGCCTTTCCGGTTCGCGTGCGGGGCGTGCTGCTGAACGATCCGGAGGACTGGCTCAACCCGTCGGGCGCCTTCAGCCTGAGCCCCGGCGACCTCGGCGGGCAGTGGGAGATCTTCCTCCAGGCCGCCGACGCGGGCGACTGGGGCGGCACGAAGGCGTTCATGGCCCAGAACTACGCCAACCTGCCGTGGATGCCCTTCTTCGGCGACCCCAGGTACAGCTACAGCGACGCCCAGTGGCAGGCGGAGCTGCTGCGGTTGGGCTACGCCGGCGGCGAGCCGATCCGCGCCGGCGACCTGATCGAGGTCCGCGCCAAGGCCGGCCTGCACTACAAGGGGGCCGTCAACCTCAACGAGCGGCACAGCAACGACTACGACCAGGACACCGGCCTGGTGCCCCAGGACGGCTCGGGGGCCAACGACTTCGAGATCGTCCTGCTCCAGCGGGGCTACGGCCTGCCCGCCCCGGCCGTGCTGTCGCTGGCCGATCTCAAGCACGCCGACGATGCGTTCCTCTTCGACCCGACGCGTCAGACCGGCGGCGAGCACTACCAGTCCTCGCGGGTCCGCCTGCGGGGGCTGCGGCTGGAGGGGCTGGGCCAGGACTGGTCGGCCGGGGCCAGGCTGCAGGTCGCCGACGGCCTGGGACGCAGCCTCGACGTGCGGTTGGGCTGCGCGGACGGCTTCGACTGGTCGGCCTTCGGTGCAGCCTGGGAGGCCAGCCACGGCCAGGACGGCGCGTTCGACCTGGTGGGCGTGATCAACCAGACGGCCGTCGAAAGCGGCGTCTACTGCACCGACGGCTACGACCTGGTCGTCTTCGGGGTTGACGGCTTCGCCGCCGAGCTGGTCGCGGGCGACGCCAACGGCGACGGCGTCGTGGACGACGGAGACCTGAACATCCTCCTGTCGCACTGGGCTGCCAGCGGTCTGGACTGGTGGCAGGGCGATTTCGACGGCAATGCGCACGTGGATGACAGCGACCTGAACATCCTCCTGTCGCACTGGGGGCACGGGGCGTCGGCAGTGCCCGAACCGGCCTCGCTGTGCCTGCTGGCCCTGGCCTCGCTGGGGCTGTTCGGCCGCCGACCCCCCCGCCGGGCATAGGCAACGGTTGACGAAGAACCCGACAGGGCCCATTCCTGTCCACGCCCACACCATGAAGACGTCGCACGGAAAATCCGCTGCCTTCACACTGATCGAGCTGCTGGTCGTCATCGCGATCCTCGCCCTGCTCGTGTCGATTCTGCTGCCCTCGCTGGCGCGGGCGCGGACGATGGCGAAGATCGTCAAGGCCCACGCCGAGTTGCGAGGCCTGACGCTCGCGCTGGAGATGTACAGCCAGGACAACGACGAGCAGCTCCCGCCCACGCGGCTGTCCTGCAGCAGCCGGACGGCCTACGAACTGCCCATCGAGCTGATGCCCTACCTGCCGCGCGGGCGGAGGAACGACGTGGACATCGTCGAAATGCCCGACCCGTTCACGCCCGGCGAGTGCTACCGCTACCGGGCGGTCGGCACGGCCATCCTGAACGAGTCGACGATCCTGGAGAACACGGCCGCCCTGTGGGTGCCCGACGGCCTGCCAGGCCGCGAGTCGGACTCGGGGCGGTACTACAGCGACCCGCGGACGAGCCCCGTACGATACGCCGTCTGGAGCATGGGCCCGGAGCCCGACTCGCCCAGGTTCGACATCCCCGGCCGACTGCCCGTGCCCAGCCGCTACTGGCTCCAGGATGCGTCGGACACGGGCGTCATCGTCCACTATCAGGATCGGGGCGGGCAGATCCATCAGAGCCCCTGAGCGGGAGGAGCGGGATGACACGACTGCTGTTGCTGGTCGCAATCGCGTGGGCGTTGGCCCTGTTCGTTCCTGGCTGCCGCAAGCCGGCGGACCCCGCGCCGGTGGCGGTGACGAACTCGTTGCTGGAGTGTGCGGCCCGCGACCTGCTGGGGCCGGACACGCCGGTGCTCTGCCTGGCCGAGCCGGGCATGTGCCCGGGCCACTTCGACGTCCGCCCCAGCCAGGTCGAGGCCCTGCGCCGCTGCCGCGTGCTGCTGCGGCTGGACTTCCAGAAGTCGCTGGACGGGCGGCTCTCGTCGGCCACCGACCAGGGGCTGCGGATCGTCGAGGTGCGGATCGCCGGCGGCCTGGCCGAGCCGGACAGCTACCTGGCCGCCTGCCGCCAGACGGCCGACGCACTCGTGGCGGCCGGTCTGCTGGAGCGATCGGCCGCCGACGCCCGCCTGAGCGAGATCGCCGCACGGGTTCGGCGACTGGCCGATGCCTGCCGCGAGCGGCTGGCGCCCTTGCAGGACACGCCCGTCCTGACCAGCAGCCACCAGGAGGCCTTCTGCCGGTGGCTGGGCCTGCGCGTGGCGGGCACCTTCACGGGGGCCGACTCGGCCGGCGTCGGGCAGATCAACGACGCCATCCGCCTGGGCGAGCAGGCCGGGGCGAAGCTGGTTATCGCGAACCTGCCCGAAGGCCGCCGCGTCGCCGACGCCCTGGCCGAGCACCTCGGGGCGAAGGTGGTGGTGCTGGGCAATTTCCCCGCCGCCCGGGAGGGCGGGCCCTCCTTCGACGAGCTGCTGCTGCGCAACGTCAACGCGCTGGCCGAGGCGACCCGCCAGTGAACGACACCGCGATCCACCTGGAGAACCTGGCGGTCCGCACCGGCCGGCGCACGATCCTGGCCGCGGATGCACTGCGGATCGGCCGGGGCGAGATGGTCGGCCTGCTCGGTCCCAACGGCGCGGGCAAGAGCACGCTGCTGCGATGCCTGCTGGGCATGCAGGGCGGCGTGCAGGGAATGCTCAGCGTCCTGGGCGAGCGGGTGGATCGGCTGGGCAGCGGGAACCTCGCGAGGCTGCGTCGGCGGATCGGCTACGTGCCCCAACTGCTGCCAACCGCCGGCGAGATGCCCCTGACCGTGCGCGAGGTCGTCGCGATCGGCCGCACCGGCCTGGCCGGGCTGCTGCGCCCGCTGGGCCGGCAGGACTGGCGCATCATCGACGAATGGATCGGCCGGCTGGGCCTGGCGCCCCTGGCCGGCCGCGGCTTCGGCCAGATCAGCGGCGGCGAGCAGCGAAAGACACTCATCGCCCGGGCCATGGCCCAGCAGCCCGAGTTGCTGCTGCTGGACGAGCCAACGGCCAACCTCGACCTGGGCTGGCGCGAGCGGATGGTCGCGACCATCCACGAGCTCTACAACGCCTCAGGCCTGACCGTCGTGCTCGTCTGCCACGAGTTGGAGGTCTTGCCGCCCGGCTGCGACCGGGTGGTGCTCCTCGACGCCGGCCGACTCGTCGCCGACGGGCCGCCCGAGGCCGTGCTGTCGGCCGAGCGGGTCGCGGCCCTCTATGGACCGGGCCTGGGCCTGATGCGCTCGGGCGGGCGCTGGGCCGTGGTGCCCGCCCAGCCCGCCCTGACCGGGGAGACGCCCCATGCTTGACCTGGCGTTCTGGGCGCCGGTGATGGTCGGCGGCCTGCTGGCCGGGGGGTCCAGCGGCCTGCTGAGCGTCTACATCGTGGGCATGCGGATTCCGTTCCTGGGCGTGTGCGTCGCCCACGCCGCCCTGGCCGGGGCCGTGTTCGGTGCGCTGGCGGGCCTCGACGGACCGATGCTCCTGCTGCCGGCACTGGCCGGAGCGGTCGTCACGGCCCTGGCGCTGGGTCTGGCCGACCCGCGCAAGGTGCACATGGACGCCAACATCGTGATGGGCCTGCTCTTCTCGATGACGATGGGCCTGGCGTTCCTGGGCCTGGGCCTGTTCGCCACGCTGGGCCGAAGCGACAACGACGTCCGCAGCCTGCTGTGGGGCAGCCTCACCTACTGCCGCTGGCCCGACGTGTGGCTGATGCTGGGGGCCGCCTCGGCCCTGGGCCTGTTCGTGCTGGCCCTGGCCAAGGAGATGCGGGCGATCCTCTTCTCCCGCACCGACGCCCAGGCGGTCGGCATCCACGCGACGGGCGTCTGGACGGGCTTTCTGGTCCTCACGGCCCTGCTGATGACCGTCAACTTCCAGACCGTCGGCGGGCTGATGATCTACAGCCTCATCACCAACCCCGCGGCGGCCGCGTTCCAACTGGCCCGGGGCACCCGGCAGGCGACCGCCCTGGCCATCGCCTTCGGCGCCGCCAGCGGCCTGGGGGGCTTCCTCCTCGCCGCGGCCCTGGACCTGCCTACCGGCGCCGTGATCGTCCTGCTCTCGGCCGTCTTCGTCCTGCTGGCGGCCCTGGTGCGCAGAGCACGCGACTGCTTCGGGCCGTCCGGGTCGCCCCGGGCCCGGCACCGCTGAATTCCACCAATTCGGCAGCCACCCCCTTGACATCGTGTTCGTTGCCCCGTATTTTGTTTGTCATAGTGAACATCTGGCCCTCGCCTTCCGGTTGGCCCCGGAACACAGGACTGGCAGGAGTGGCATGACCCATGGCGGACACGGCCGGTATCGAACTCAGCGCGAGCCTGGAGGACTACCTCGAGGCGATCTTCCGGATCGTCCAGGAGAAGCAGGCCGCCCGGGCCAAAGACATCGGCAAGCGGCTCCAGGTGGGCCGCTCGTCGGTGACCGGGGCCCTGCGGGCGCTGTCTGAGCGGGAGCTGATCAACTACGCCCCCTACGACCTGGTCACGCTGACGGACAAGGGCCGGGCCGTCGCCGAGGACGTGGTGCGACGGCACGAGGTGCTGCGGGACTTCTTCGTCAAGGTCCTCGCCGTCGAGCGCGGCGACGCCGACCAAGCCGCCTGCAGGATGGAGCATGCCATCCCCGAGGCCATCCTGGAACGCTTCCTGGAGTTCGTCGAGTTCGTCGAGCGCTGCCCGCGCGGCGGCTCGAAGTGGATCAAGGGCTTCGGCTACTACTGCGACCACGACAAGGCGACGGGCAACTGCGAGCAATGTGTGGAACTGGTGCTGGATGAAGTCAGGAGCAAGACCATGACGGATGCAGCGGAGACGACAACGCAGACGACCCTGGCGGCCCTGCGGCCACGCGATAAAGCGGCCATCGTGAAGGTCGGCGGCACCGGTGGCATCCGGCGGCGGCTGCTGGACATGGGGGTCACGAGCGGCACACTGGTGGAGGTCGAGCGGGTGGCGCCGCTGGGCGATCCGATCGAGGTGAAGATCAAGGGCTACCACCTCACGCTCCGCAAGGAGGAGGCCCAGCGGATCCAGGTCAAGGAGCTGTAGATGCAGCCAGCGACGACGGACAACTCGATGCCCCTCTCGGCCATCCGCCCCGGTCAGCGGGTGCGCGTGACGCGCGTGGAGGGCGGCCAGGGCCTGCGGGGCCGGCTCTGCGCGATGGGCCTGACGCCTGGGCTGACCGTCCAGGTCGCCTGCGACGGCGGCGGGCCGGTCGTGCTGGAGGTGCTCGGCAGCCGGGTGATGATCGGCCGGGGCATGGCCGAGAAGATCCGGGTGCGGGCGGTCTGAGTCGCCGGGCGGGACCTGCTCTCTTTTTTGAAAGGAATGTTCGGCATGCCGAATCTTTTGCGCCGTAGCGAATCCACCGGTGCGTCGCCCCCCGCCGCCCGGCAGTGGACGTTGGCCCTGGCGGGCAACCCCAACTCGGGCAAGACCACCATCTTCAACGCCCTCACCGGCGGCCGGCAGCACGTGGGCAACTACCCCGGCGTGACGGTGGAGAAGAAGGAGGGCTCCTGCCGCCACGGCCCCGCGCACCTGCGGATCGTCGACCTGCCGGGCACCTACAGCCTGACGGCCTACTCCGCCGAGGAGCTGGTCACCCGCAACGTCCTGATCCGCGAGAGGCCCGACGTCGTCATCGACATCCTCGACGCCAGCAACCTCGAGCGGAACCTCTACCTCGCTGTGCAGATCATGGAGCTGGGCGCCCCGCTGGTGCTGGCACTGAACATGGCCGACGTGGCGAGGCAGCGCGGCATCGAGTTCGACCTGGAGCTGCTGGGCACGCTGCTGGGCGTGCCGATCGTGCCGACCGTGGGCCACAAGGGCACGGGGCGGAAGGAGCTGCTCG
>JAWLCG010000260.1:0-7448 GCA_041687295.1 Phycisphaerae bacterium
GTCAAGAATGACCTGCAGGCGATGTACGACCAGGCCAAGGCCCGTCTCGGCACGCCCCGCCAGCGCAGCGGCGTCGACGTGACCCTGCCCGGCACGCCCGTCGCCCTGGGTAGGCCCCACGTGCTGACCCAGACCATCGCCGAGCTCACCGAGGTCTTCGGGCGCATGGGCTTCGACGTCGCCTACGGGCCCGAGGTCGAGGACGAGTGGCACAACTTCGTCGCCCTGAACATCCCCGAGAGCCACCCCGCCCGCGACCCGCTGGACAACTTCTACATCACCCCCACGATGCTGCTCCGCAGCCAGACCTCCACCATCCAGACGCGGGTGATGGAGGCCCACGAGCCGCCCGTGCGGATCATCGCCGTCGGGCGGGTCTACCGCCCCGACACCGTCGATGCGACCCACAGCTTCATGTTCCAGCAGGTCGAGGGCCTCTACGTCGACCGCGGCGTGACCATGGCCGATCTGCGGACCTGCCTGGACCAGTTCTGCAAGGCCTACTTCGGCCCCGACGTCGAGATCCGCTTTCGGCCGAGCTTCTTCCCCTTCACCGAGCCCTCGGCCGAGCTGGACATGCTGTTCCACCGCCCCGACGGCTCGACGGCCTGGATCGAGCTGGGCGGCTGCGGGATGGTCGATCCCAACGTCCTGCAGGCCGTCGGCTACGACAGCGAAGAGTTCACCGGCTTCGCCTTCGGCCTGGGCATCGAGCGTATGGCCATGCGTAAGCACGGCGTCACCGACATCCGCCTGTTCTTCGAGAACGACCTGCGGTTCCTGCGGCAGTTCTAGAGGACGGGGGGGAATCGGTTAATCGGTTAAGTGATTAATCGGTGATTGGTGCGTGTGCCTCGCGCGCGGGTCTGGCGGTCCTGAGGGTCCCTATATAGCCCCGGGCTTGCCCGGAGTCTTGGGGGGCGGCTTGGCGGTGCTCGGAAAGGTTCGCAACCTCGACCCTCGGATGGGCGATACAATATAAGAGAGCGCCAGATGCGCGACGCTGCGCCCCCCGCGCTGCGAAGGAGCCGACCATGCCGCACACACATAGAGCGTTGATCGTCCTGGTCCTGCTGGCCCTGGCCCTGCCGGCCTCCGCGCAGGTGATGCGCACGCAGGTGGGCCGACAGCTCGATTCCAACTACCGCATCGGCAGCAGCGGGTTCAACAGCGTCCGCAGCGTGGACCCCTCGGGCTGGCTGAGCACGCAGATGTACATCACCGGGCAGGTCACCGGCGGGTTCTCCTTCCGCGGGGGCGTGCCCTACGCGGCCGGCAACCAGCTCCGCCTGACGCTGCCGACCGAGACGATCGAGAACTTCAACCGCGACTCGGCTGGCCTGGACCGCGTGCTGACGGGCGGCAACTACGCGGCCCAGCCCTACTTCGGCCGGTCCAACACCGTCGCCGGCCTGCCGGCCATCCGCCAGAGCCTCAACGCGCCCGGCTCGACGATCCCGCGGATCAGTACCGGCAGCGTGCCCGTCCTGGGCGACCAGATCTATGTCAGTCCCGGCACGGAGTACGCTCCCATCGCGGCCGGCAGCCTGAGCGGCCTGCTGCGGGTCGAGCCGGTGATTCGCGAGACGCCGCTGCTGACGCTGGCGCCAACGGAGGGGCTGGTGCCCGAGCGTCCTCGCTACAGCACGCTGTTCGGCGTGGTGCGGGGCGAGGATCGCCAGCGGCTGGAACTGGAGATCGCCCGGCGCGAGCTGCCCAACGGCACGGAGATGGATCCGCGCCCCGGCCAGCAGGTCCAGCCCGGCGAGCCCCGCCCGAGCGACGAGCAGGTCCAGCCGGGCCTGCCGCGCCCGGTCCGCCAGATCGTGCCCGAGGGCCAGCCCAGCCAGGCCGTCGACGTGGCCGACCCGGCCCCGCCGGGCCAGCGGGCGCCGCGCGAGCTGCGCCCGGGCCAGCGCGCCCCGGGCGCCCCGCCGGCCATCGAGCCGCTCAGCCCCGAGGATGTTACTCCCGGCGAGGCCCAGCGGGGCGGTGTGGTCCAGCCGGGCCTGGCTCCGGGCCAGGACGTCTACAACGACCTGTCCCGCGAGCTTGACGCCCTGCGCGAGTCGCGAATGCGCCGCCAGCTCAGCCCCCTGGCCGACCCCAACGCCCTGCCCGGCCAGGCCGGCGGCGAGCCGGACGCCTTCGACGCCGGCCGGCGCCAGTCTGCGCAGGCCCGCACGCAGGTCCAGCGGCTCAATGAGGCGATCCGCCTGCACGGCCTGACGGGCCGACGGCCCAACCTGGTCAACCGCTACATGCAGCTGGGCGAGCAGGCCCTGCGGGGCGGGCAGTTCTACGAGGCCGCCAGCCTCTTTGAGACCGCCCGCGTGGCCGACCGCGACAACCCGCTGCCGGCCGTCGGGGCGATGATGGCCTACCTCGGCGCCGGCGAGCCGGTGACGGCGGGCTACTACCTCGACGTGGCCCTTCGGCTGATGCCCGAGCTCCGGGAGGTGAGGCTGGACCTGCCGCGATTCGTCGGGCCCGACGTGCTCCAGGAGCGGCTCAAGACCGTCACCGAACGCATCAACGAGGCCGACACGCCCCCGGTGAACCTGGTCCTGCTGGCTACCTACCTCAACCTCAGCCTCGACGAAACCGACCGCGCCCGCACGCACGCCTACGCCCTCAAGAGCCTCGCCGAGAAGGGCTCGCACGTGGAAGCCTTCGCCGATTACGTGCTGACCGAGGCGAAGTAGACCCCCCTGGTATGGGACCGAGCGCGCGAGAAGCCCACGCAAAGCATTCCGCGGGCGTGCAAAGAAGCGCCCGAGACATCGCGTGTGCGCTCTAATAGGGGACGTATTAACGCAGTGACGCATTAACCAGTTAACCAGTTAACCAATCAACCGATTACCCCATCCCCCCGCCCCGCGCTGCACAGCGCGATCAGCTCCTCGACGTCGGCGGTGGCGAGGCACTCGACGGTGTCGGCGGCGCCGTAGTAGAGCTTCACCTCGCCGTCGTCCTCCAGGATCATGCCGCCCGGGAAGATCACGTGGTTGCGGTATCCGCCGCCGGTCTCGTAGGGCGCCTCGGGGGCCAGCAGCGGCGTCTTGGCCATGCCCACCACGCGGCGCGGGTCGTCCAGGTCCAGCAGCATCAGGCCGGCGGTGTAGCGCTTCTTCCAGGCGGTCTCCCAGCCGTTCTTGCCGCGCGACTCGTCGAGGTCGACGGCGTGGAAGCTCGTCAGCCAGCCCGCCCGCGTTCGCACCGGCGGGGCGGCCGGGCCGATTTTGTCATTGGCGAAGGGCACGTGCTCGACGCCCAGGACCAGATCGCTTCGGCCCCAGAACTCCAGGTCCGGCGACTCGCTCAACCAGAGGTCGAACCCCTTCATCCCCCAGCGCCCGTAGATGGGGAAGGGCCTTTCCAGCCGAACGTAGCGCCCGCCGATCCGCTCGGGAAACAGCACCATGTTGCGGTTGTCGGGCACGGAGTAGCCCTTGATGTCCCAGCGATCGAAGTCGTCGGTGACCGCGATGCCGCCGCGGATGCCGTGGCGGGTGTCGATGGCGAAGCACATGGCGACGCGCCCTTCGATGACGGTAAGGCGGGGGTCGTAGGCCCGGCTGATCTCCTGGTCGTGGATGGCGAAGCAGGGCTTGGGCTGGACCTCCCACTGTACGCCGTCGTCGCTGAAGGCCAGGCCGATGTTCGTGCCGGTCAGCATGGGCGAGCCGCCGGGCCCGGGGCCGAAATCGTTGCGGAAGACCATGACGTATCGCCCCTGGTACTTGGTCACGCCGGCGTTGAAGACCAGCTGTGACGGGTAGGGCACGTCCTTGGCGGCCAGCACCGGGTTGGCAGGGCAGCGGGTGATGATGGGGCTGGAGGTCAGCGGGCCGATGGCAGTCATGGGTGTCTCCTTGAGGGCGTGCCGGTCAGGATAGGTCGCCGCGGGGAGGCTGTCAACCGCCGCCGGGCCCATCGGGGTTCCGCCGGCCGCTTGGCGGAGGGGCGGCTTTGTGCTATCGTGCCGCGACTGTGAATGCATCGTGCCAAGCGCTCGGGTGCCGTGGCTACGCTGTCTGTAGCCACGTCTTCGAGCGCCGGATCGTCAGTCGCACCGGCCAACAGACGGCCCAGGGCGCGAGCGAAGTATGGAGTGCGGCGGCCTTGACGCCGCTTTGGATCGCATACGACAGAGCCAGCCCAAGCGGCGTCAAGCCGCACTTCAAAGGGGCGGTCCGCCTGTCGCGCAGTGGCACCCAGAGCGACCCGGCCGGGATCGAAAGGTCGATCAACACGAATGGCACGAATAACGGCTGATGGCACGAATGGGAGATCAGTGTGAGTCTCCAGAGAATCACTGCCCGGGCTTGTGTGCATACCACAGGATGGCAATCCGTGGTCTTGGGTCAAGCGGCCCGCGTCATCGCGCAGGTGCAAGCGACAAGGGGTCTAGGTGCCCTGTCCTGGATTCTGCTCGCCGTGCTGGGGGTGCTGGCGGGCTGTGGTCGGGGCCCGGCGCCGGCCTCGGCGGTGGCGGACCTGGCCCGGGCTCGCCAAGCCTATGAGCGGGGCGAGCCGGCCGATGCGGTGGCGCTGGCCGATGAGTTCCTGCGCCATTGGCCCGCCAGCGACCAGGCGGCCCGGGCGCACTACCTTCGTGGCCTGGCCCAGCTGAGCCTGGGCGACGAGGCCGGGGCGCAGGCCGACCTTGAGCAGACGGTCGAGCGGGCCGACGCGCCGGCCCTGGCGGGTCGGGCCTGGCTGGCGCTGGGGGCCTTGGCGGATGACCGCCACGACGAGCCCGCCGCCGAGCGGGCCTACCGGGCCGCCCTGGCCGCCCTGCCCGCCGACGCCCCGCCAGCCGACGAGGCCCTGGCCCGCCTGGCGGGCACGTTGCAGCGGACGGGCCAGTGGACGCAGGCCGACATCCTCTACGATCGTCTGCTCTACCGCTGGCCCGACTCGGCGCACGCCCAGGCCGCCCGCCGGCGGATCCGCGCCCGGGCCTGGACGGTGCAGCTGGGGTCCTTCGACGAGGCCTGGCTGGCCCGGCGGCGTCGCGATGAGCTGGCCGGCCTGGAGGCCCGCGTCGAGCCGGTCGGCACCGAGGCCGTCCGCTACGCCGTTCACCTGGGCCGATACGACAGCTGCGCCGCCGCCCGGACGGCTCGGGACGCCCTGGCCCCCCAGGTGTCCGACGCCGCCATCGTGCCCGTTCGCTGACGGGGTCGACCGGCCAGACTGGAATGATGGGTCTGAACCGTGCCGGAACCCCCTCAACTGTAGAGGTCCTCTTCAGGCCGGTTCACCGGCCTTTGCCCCGCGCAGCGGGGTGTAGCCCAGGGCTTCTAGCCCTGGGGACGGTGGACGTCCCTGTTTCTGTATGGGCATACCCGGCCTAAAAGGCCGGGCCTGAACCCGCTGCGCGGGCGAAGCCCCGTGAACGGGGCTGCAGAGGCCCTCGCCGGGGCCCTCACCTGGGCCCTCACAGAGGCCCTCGCCGGGGGCCTCAGGGTGGACTGTGACTGGGGCGCTGGCTGCAGAGCCTGTCATTCTTGGCTGGACAGTGGACTACGAGTGATTTCCGGAGCCGTTGCCATGCACGCGAATCGCCCGACCCTGGTGGAGAGCCTGCTTCGGCCCGAGTCGCTCGGGGGCAGCCTGGGCGTGTACGTGCCGGCCGTCGGGCTCCAGCGGGTGCTGAACCTGGCCCGGACGCTGCTGTTCGTCTGGCTGCTGGCGCCGGCGCAGCTGGGCCTGTGGGGGCTGGGGGTGATGGTCTTCAGCCTGGGCTCCACGGTGGTGGGCCTGGGCGGCGTGCACGGCATCGCCCGCTACGTCAGTCAGAGCCAGGCCCGCGGACAGCTGCGGACGTTCTACGAGACCTCGATGGGTCGGCTGACGCTTCTGGCGGCGGCGTTGACGGGGCTGGGGCTGGCCTTGGGGCCTTGGCTGGCCGAGTTGGCCCTGGGGACCCGCGCCGACGCCGGGGCGGTCTCGGCCGCCGACCGGCAGGCGGTGTTCGACGCGGCCCTGCTCAACGGGCTGCTGATCGCGGTGTACCTCAACCTCACTGGCTGGCTGCGCGGGCTGCGGGTGTATCGGCTGCTGGCCCTGACGGACGTGCTGTACGGGGGCCTGTCGCTGGGGCTGGGCCTGGCCGTGCTGTTGTGGCAGCCGACGGCCCTGGCGGCCCTGGGTGCCCACGCGGGCGCGATCGTGGTGGCCCTGGGGGTGGGTCTGTTGGGGCTGCGGGCGGCGGTGGATCGGCTGGCCGGGGCGCCCGAGCCGCTCGCCGAGCCGCCGGCTGTGCCGCTGGGGCGACTGCTGCGGTTCTCGGTGCTGGCGATGCTGGCGGCGCTGCTGTGGCAGGCGCAGGGCTACGTGAGCCTGTGGTTCGTCCAGCGGTTCCACGATGCAGCGGCGGCCGGCCTTTACCACGCATGGGTCGTGCTGGGGCAGATGGTGACGATCGTGGCGGCGACGGTCTGGGCGGTGGTCTACTCGCACGTGTCGGTGCGGTGGGAGGCTGGCGAGCAGGCCCAGGCCAAGGCCCATCTGGCGGTGACCTACAAGGCCGTCACCCTCGGCCTGACCGCCCTGGTGGCGGGTCTGGTGCTGACGGCCCAATGGTGGTCGGCCGTGCTGCCCGAGAGCTACCGCGACGCCCTGGCGGTGGTGCCCTGGCTGCTGATGCACTTTTTGGCGGTGGCCAATGCGGGCTACGCTCAGGTGGCGTCGAACCTCCGCGAAAGGCCGGCCGTGTCGGTGGCCATGGCCCTGGCGGCGGGCTTGGCCAACGGGGCGCTGGCGGCCTGGCTGGTGCCGGGCGACGGCCCGCTGGCCGGGGCGGTCGGCGCGGCCCAGTCGGCGGGGCTGGGCAGCCTGGCCTGCCTGGCGGTGGGGGGGCTCTACGTGGCTCGCAGTGGCCTGGGGGCCCGCGGCGTGGTCGCCCTGAGCTTCAGCCCGCTGCTGCTGCTTTTGCCCCCGCTGGGGCTGGCGGGGGCCGTCCTCGTCCTGCTGGCCCTGAGCCTGTGGGCGCCCTGGCCGATCTCGCCGGCGGAACGAACCCAATTCCGCGCCCTCGCCGGCCGGGCCTGGCAGCGCCTCCGTGCCGCCGGCCGGCCGTAGGGTACGTGGGTTCTGGCCGAAGTCGTAGGGCACGTGGGTTCTGACCGAAGCGGCAGCGCAGGTCAGGTTCCGCGTGCCGCCGAACCCCCACCCCTTGCCAAGATGCCCAAGCGTCCGGGGGCTGAGGGGTCGGGGTGCTTGAGCGTCCGGGTGGCAAAGCGCCCGGGTGCCGTGGCTACGGCGTTTGTAGCCACGTCTTTTCGGCATCGAGCCAAAGCGGCGTCGATGCCGCCGCACTCCATATTGCCCAGGGGCGGCTTGGCGCCATCGCGGCACGCAGAACCGCTCGCTGCGCTCGCGAACCTACGTGCCCTACGGGCTGGGCCGTCCTGCGAAAGACGTGGCTACAAAAACCG
>JAWLCG010000261.1:0-7444 GCA_041687295.1 Phycisphaerae bacterium
CTCTGGACCACCGGGCCACGGCACGGATTCAGGTTGGGTTGCGGGCGAAGCCCGCGCTGGGTCCTCTGTGTCCTCAGTGGCCGTCGTTTCTTCGTCTTCGAACCCGCCGCCCTACGGCCTCCCAAGATACCCGCGTTCGATGCAGACCTTGAGGAGGTCCCGGGCGATCGGGCCGCAGTTGGAGCCGCCGCCGCCGCTCTTGACGTACTCCAGGACGACGACGAAGGCGATCTGGGGGCGATCGTACGGGGCAAAGCCGGCGAACCAGGCCATGTCGCCGGAGTTGACGATCTCGTCGGCCTGCACCTTGCGGTCCTTGTTGAAGTCGATCCACTGCGGCGAGGCCTGGGCGGTGCCGGTCTTGCCGCACACCTGCACGGGCTGGCCCTGGAAGAGCACGTCGCGGAAGACGTTCTTGGCCGTGCCGCCCGGCGGCTGGGTGACGCGGTACATGCCCTCCTGCACGGCCTGCAGGGCGTCGGGGGGCAGGTTCAGGTCGTAGCGGAGCTGTTCAGGCCCGCCGTCGATGACCAGCCGGGGCGAGAGGAACACGCCGTCGCGGGCGATGGTGGCCATGGCGTTGGCGATCTGCAGCGGCGTGGCCGACAGCAGCGACTGGCCGATGGCCATCATCCGGGCGTCGCCGGGCACGAAGCTTCGCCGATCGCGCCGCCAGAGCCACTCGGCCGAGGGCAGGTGGCCGCTGGCCTCCTCGACCAGGCCCGTGCCGGGCCGATGGCCCAGGCCGAACCGCCCCATCCAGTCCAGCAGCCGTTGGGCGCCGAGCTTCTCGCCCATGGTGTAGAAGTAGATGTTGCAGCTGTGCTCCAGCGACCCGGCCAGGTCCAGCGGGCCGTGGCGACCCTGGTAGCTCCTGTAGATCCAGCAGCGAAAGGCCGTCGGCACGTGCAGGTAGCCGTTGCACTCGATAGGCGTGTGCACGCCGGCCAGCCCCTCGGCGACGGCCGCCAGGCCGCTGAGGGGCTTGACCGTCGAGCCCGGCGGGTAGGCCACCGCGATGGCGCGGTTGAGCAGCGGCAGGTTGACCACGTCGTGGACCAGGCCCCGCCGCTCGCCGTCGACGGTGAACGAGTAATCGCGCTTGAAGCTGTTCAGGTCGTACGTCGGCGTGCTGACCAGGGCCAGGATGTCGCCGCTGGCCACGTCGATGACGACGGCGGCCCCGTTCTCAGGCCGGCCCTGCAGCAGGCGGGTGATCTCCTCCTGCAGGCGGATGTCGATCGCCAGGCGAACGTCGCGCCCGGGCTGGGGGGGCGTCTCGCGGAGCACCTCGCCGCCGCGCCGCCAGAGCCGCTCGCCGCGCGTGCCGCGGAGGGTCTGCTCGCAGAGCCGCTCGACGCCGGCCCGGCCGATCTCGTCGCCGATGCCCTCGTACCGCCGTAGCGGGTCCTCGCGGCTGGGGTCGGTCTGAACGTCCTCGGCCCAGACGGTGTCCACCCGCCCGATCACGTGGCAGGCGAGGTCCTGGAAGGGGTAGCGCCGCCGCGTGCTGGGCCTCGAGTCGGCCGCCACCATCCGCTCGATCTCCAGGCTCAGGGCGATGTGGGTGTCGCTGTCGAGCCCTCGGAGCACCGGGTGGGCCTGGCGCTGCTCGGCCACCGGCTCGCCGACGGCCCGGCGGATCGCCTGCACCCGGCGAACGACCGACTCGACGTTGGCGTCGACCTCGGCTCGGCCCACGCCGGCCAGCTCGGCTGCGCGGTTCAGCGTCCACTCGATCCGCTGCTCCAGCTCGCCATGGGCCTGCTCCAGCGTGAGCCCCTCGTCATGCGCCAGCCGGCGCGCCTGGCGGGCCATCCACACCGGCTCGCGGACCAGGGCGCGGTAGTCCACGCAGAAGTCGTAGCACGCCTCGTCGACGGCCAACTTCTGCCCGCCGCGGTCGAGGATCGCCCCCCGCGTGGTCCCCAGCAGCCTCCGGTGCCGCAGCGACTGCTCGATCGTCTGCGCGTACGTCTCCCCCTGCACCAGCTGCAGCTGGACCAGCCGACCCAGTGCCACCAGCAACCCCAGCAGCACCAGGATCAGGAATGTGATCAGTCGGCGGTTGTACATGGGGGAGGAGGAGGGTTAATGGGTTGATTGGTTGACTGGTTGATTGGTCACTGCGTCACTGTGTCACTGCGTCACTGCGTCACTGCGTCACTGCGTCACTGCGTTGAAGATTGTATCGCTTCGATCCCACGGGCGCTGCGGGTGCCCTTGGGGCGCTGGCGCCTCTTTCCACGCCCACGGAATGCCTTCCGTGGGCATCTTGGACGGGGCGCTGGAGCGGGGCTCAACGCTCCGTTTCGATGGCGTCTTCGGCGCTCCGAAGACCCGGACGCTGCTTCTTTCTCCAGATCTCTGAACCCTCTGTGTGTCTTCTCTCTGTGTCCTCTGTGTCCTCTGTGGCCCATCTTCGTCTTCCGAAGACCCCGGGCAAGCCCGGGGCTATATACGCTCTGTCTCCATAGGAACGACCTACCGCCGGCGGGCGGGCTGGACGATCACCAGGCCCTCGACGCGGCGGAGCAGGGCGAACAGCAGCGGCACGACGGCGGCGGTGCACAGCGACACCAGGGCCACGTCGAGCATCGCCCGGCCCAGCACGCCCTCGCCCGGGCGGACGTAGAGCGCGTCGAACATCGCGGCCCCGCCGTGGGCCGTCAGGACGAACAGCAGCCCCAGCAGCACCTGCGTAATGGCCTTGTCAATGAACACCGCCCCGCGGACCCGCCACAGCAGCCCCGCCGCCAGGGCGAAGCTCAGCGCATACAGGCCGATGGGCGAGTCGAAGGTCGCCAGGTCCACCAGCAGCCCCAGCAGCCAGGCGCTGAGCATCGCGTCGGTGGCGCGGCGGACCCGCAGGGCCAGGATCGCCGCCGTCGCCGCCAGGAAGTCCACCCGCAGCGTCGCGCCGAGGCTCTCGACGTGCACCGTCAGCACGAAGCCCAGCGAGACCTGCACGGCCACGGCCACCAGGGCCACCAGGATGAACGCCGCCCACCGCATCAGCGATTCTGCTCCCACTTGGGGATGACGATGTAGACCCGCTCGACGGTCTCCAGCGGCACGGCCGGCTCGATGGAGAGCCGAACGTGGCTGGGGTTATTGGCCACGGGGATCACCTCGACGACCCGCCCCAGGACGATGCCCGGCGGCAGCAGCAGCCCCCGACCCATGCCGGGCGTGCCCACCAGGTCGCCGGGCAGGATGTTGACCCGCGCGGGCAGCTCGTCGCTGAGCATCCGGTCGGTGCCCTGGCCGTGGACCACGACGGGCACGGCCGGGTCGTCGGGCTCCAGGGCCTTGCGGATCGGCACGCGCCGCCCGCCCTCCTGCACGTCGACCTCGATTTCGCGGGGGTTGGCCGGGTCGCGGTAGACGATGGCCGCCGAGCGGAAACCCTCGTCGAGGATCGTCTGGACGCGGGCACACCAGGCGCCGCTCTGGACGACCCGCCCGACCAGGCAGGTCTGGCTGAGCACGGCCAGGCCGCCCATCTCCAGCGGCAGGGCCGTCGGACGCTGCGTGACCAGGTCGCGCGTGGTGACGGCCGAGCCGACGGGGGCCGGGCCGAAGCGGCGGACCAGTCGGCTGTCGCGGTGGACCGAGGCGTCGCCGCCGATCACGACGGCCGGCACCAGCATGCAGGGGAATTCCTGCAGCGCTCCGCTCCAGCCGCGGGTGTCGGTCAGCTGCTCCTGCAGACCGGCGACGAGCTGCTCGTAGGCCACCACCTGCCGCTCCAAGGCGGCCAGGCGGTCGAGCGTCTGGCGGTCCTGCTGGGCCAGCAGGCGGCGGCGGATCGGCTCGTGCTCGACCAGCAGCCGCTCGGCCAGTTCGTCGTCGATGGTCTCGCCGCCCAGCGCGCGGACGTTGCGGGCCACTCGCAGGCCCACGTAGGTGCCCGCGTGGCTCAGCGGTGCCAGCAACGGCCCGGCCAGGTTCCGCGGCCAGGCCCACCCGCGCGGCATGGCCAGGCAGCTCACGGCCGAGCCGACCAGCAGCACCGCCAGGATTCGCCGGGTCGTGAGTGTTCGCAGCGATCGCATCGTCTATCCTCGCCGACGCATCATACCCGAAGCGCCGACCCAACCGAAATGCTTTGGGCGACCCGCCGGGCCCTGGTAGCCCTATCGGCCAGATGGGCGTGGCCATCGCCAACGGATTGGCCGCTGGATCACAGGTCGGTCAGGCGTTCCTGTAGCTCGTCGCGGTCGGTGCGGATGCGCCGGCCGGGCTCGGGGGCGAAGTAGACGTAGCCGCTCGCCTCGTCAGGCCGCCACTCGTAGCGGGTGTTGCACTGGGTGCAGCGGATCTCCCGGTCGCGGTCGCGATACCAGATGACGTGGTCGCACACCTTGCACCAGGTGCGGATCATGCCGTAGTACAGGCCGGCGTCCTGCATGTCGCGGCTGCGGTGCGAGCCGGAGAAGTCGTCCAGCACCCGGCGGCACTGGGGGCAGACGTAGAGGTGCTCGGGCTCGACGCTTCGCCCCTCGGCCCGCTCGAAGTACTCCAGGATGGCCACCTGCTCGTCGGGGGCAAGCTGCCGGAAGAACTGCACCCGCGGATGGCCACAACTGCGACAGGGGAACGCCAACCGCCGGCTGACCCATCGGCCGATGACGCCGACGAGCACAGCCCCGGCCGCGAAAAACAGCACGACCATCACCAACGTCAGCGGCGTCACCGGCCGATCCGGATCCCGCGTGATGGCCAGGATGAGCGCGTCAAGCATCGGCATCTCTCCACAGGCCCCAGCGCCTAGGCTGGCCCAGCGTAGGCTGGGACAGAGCGAAGCGGCGTCCCACCTTCATGGACTGAAGGCCCTACGCCAGCAGGGCGCGCATGTCGGCGACGAGGACGCGGCGGGTGCCGTCGACGACGGCGTTGAAGGCGACCCACTGCCACGAGCGGTCCCAGGCCGGGTGCGGGTCGATCCGCAGGCTGCCGTCGGGCCTGTGCACCGGGGCGGTGGTCATGCGGACGATCTCGCGGTCGGTGCCGGCGGCCAGGTCGATCCACCGCAGCGGCGTGGTGCCCTCGCGGGTCCATCGCTCGTGGGTGTACGTGTCGGTCAGGACGTGCCGCCCGTCGGGGTGCACCGTGGGATGGCCCGAGCCGTCGACGGCGTCGGTGATCTTCCGCAAGTCGCTGCCGTCGTAGTTGACCTGCACCAGGTCGAGTCCGCCGTCGCGGAAATGGCCCAGGTTCATCGACAGCCGATCGCCGTCGGGGAAGAAGTTGATGTGGTGGCCGCCCTTCTCCCAGCAGTTGGCCGGCACAGCGTCGTGGACGTCGGTGCCGTCGGGGCGAAGGGTCAGCACGTCGAACCGCACGCCGCCCTTGGCCCAGCCGAAGGCGTCGAAGCGACTCTCACCGGGGTTGGGGTATCGGCGGACGGTGAAGATCATGCGGTGGCCGTCGGGGCACCACTTGGTGTGGAAGCCGTACACCTCCCACCGCTGCCGCTCGGCGGCCGAGGCGTCGCGCAACTCGGGGATGGCGCGGGCGGCGTCGGCCAGCGAGAGCAGCAGGCGGCGCTGGCCGGTCTGCAGGTCGGTCAGGAACAGGCCGTCGTCCTCGCGCAGGCCGACGTTGCGCCCTACCCGCTCGTCGGGCAGGACCACGCCGTATCCCTTCTGCGTGCGGCGCATCGTCTCCATCGACGCCGACGCCGCCCATCGGCCGTCCGGCGAGACCTGGTACACCCCGCCGGGCCAACGCCGCGACTGGCCCGTGTGCGGGTTGAGCCGAACCACCATCGGCTGCCAGGTGGCCGTGTCGACGTCGTTGAACACCAGCGTGTCGTCGTCGGCGCCCCAGTTGAGGTTACAGCCCATCTGGGCCTCCCAGCCGGTCGTGGTCGCGACGACCCGCTCGGTGCCCTCAGCCAGATCGATCAGCACGACCTCGCCCGCATCGCCGGGGCTGCCCAGGCGGTCCTCGAAGGGCAGGCGGAAGACGGCCAGGTATCGGCCCGAGGGGCTGAATGGCGACGTGTCGAAGAAGCGGTGGATGCACCGCCCCTCGCCCGGCGTGACGCACCAGACCGGAACGGCAGTGCTCTGGGGGGCGAAACGGCCGAAGCGGTCCGAAACGTTGATGGAGGAGGTCGTGGACATGGACGTTCGCCGTGGGACGGTCTTTTCCACGCCCACGGAATGCCTTCCGTGGGCATCTGCGACGGGCTCAACGCCGCCTGGGCCGTATGGACTGCGGCGGCAACGACGCCGCTTGGGCTCGAACGTCCAAAGACGCTCTTGCCCTCTCTGTACCCTCTGGAAACCTCTGCGTGTCTTTTCTCTGTACCACTAATGTGCAGAATCACGATCTTCTGTAACGATTTGCCCTGCACCGCCGGCCGAGAAACAGGCCGGGGCTCTGCCCCGGACCCCGGGATTTACCGCTTTGGGGCCACCAGCAGAACATAACAGGCACCACCTCCAGGTGGGGCCGACCGTGCTGTACGGCCGCCCTGACGGCGCTCGGGGCGCTCGGCCGCGCCAGCGATGGGCAATCCTCCGGAGGAATCGCCCAGAGAGGCCCACCCATGCTGGTGGCCCCAAAGCGATAAATCCCGGGGGTGTGGGGGCAGAGCCCCCACGCTGTTTCCTCCGGGCTACGCTCCCTGGCACGCCCTCAGGGTGGGTTGCGGGCGAAGCCCGCGCTGGGTTCTCTGCGCCTCAGTGGCCCACGTCTTCGCTGTTTCTTCTTCCGAAGACCCCGGGCATGCCCGGGGCTATATGGGACACACGGCGGGGTGAGCCGCCCTCGCTGCCGGGCCTCGCTCCGCTCGACCCGGCCTACGGGTTAGAACTCGTCCTCGTCGCTCTCCATGGTTTCCTTCCAGAGCTCGAGGTTCTCGAGGTAGACGGCGGTTCCACGGGCGACGCAGGTGAGCGGGTCGTCGGCGAGGCGGCAATGCAGGCCGGTGGCGTTGGTCAGGACGTTGGCCATGCCGCGGAGCAGGCAGCCGCCGCCGGCCAGGCAGATGCCGTTATCGACCAGGTCGGCGGCGAGTTCGGGCTCGGCGTGCTCGAGGGTGCGGGTGACGGCGTCGATGATCGAGCCGACGGGCTCCTTGAGGGCCTCGCGGACCTCTTCGCTGGTGATGATGGTCTTGCGGGGCAGGCCGCTGATCATGTCTCGGCCGCGGACCTCCATGGTCATTTCCTTCTCGAGCGGCGAGGCCGAGCCGATCTCGATCTTGATCCGCTCGGCGGTCTGCTCGCCGATCATGAGGTTGTAGGTCCGCTTCATGTAGGAGCCGATGGCCTCGTCGAGGTCGTCGCCGGCGACGCGGATGGACTCGCAGACGCTGATGTCGCCGAGGCTCATGATGGCGACCTCGGTGGTGCCGCCGCCGATGTCGACGATCATGCTGGCGGTCGGTTCGCTGATGGGCAGGCCCGCGCCGATGCCAGCGGCCATG
>JAWLCG010000262.1:0-7443 GCA_041687295.1 Phycisphaerae bacterium
CCAAAATCTCGGTGCTGCTGACCGACCACAACGTCCGCGAGACGCTCACCGTCACCGATCGCAGCTACATCATCGACTCAGGCAAGGTCCTCCGCGAGGGCGCGCCGCGCGAGCTGGTCAACGACGAGATGGTCCGCCGGACCTACCTGGGCAGCACCTTCCGCGGCGACGAGTTCGACCACAGCCACCTCTCGCAGCAGGGCCTGCCGTAGCGGGGGCTACTTGGCCTTGGGCAGGAAGTAGAGCGCCAGGGCCTGGTGCAGCCTCGGCCAGCGGTTGGGCCGTTTGCCCATCGGACGTGCGGGTGCGTTGTGCCCCGCCGGCAACGGCCCGGCCGAGATGCCCACGGAAGGCATTCCGTGGGCTTGGGCCGAGCCTGCAGACCCGCAAACTCAGCAGGCAAGCGCCATAGAAGAATGCGGAAACCTTTCATCTCGCCAGGAGCCATGCCATGATCAAGGTCGGCATTATCGGCACGGGCAACATCGCCCACGTCCACGCCCGCAGCCTCCAGAACATCCGGGGCTGCAAGGTGACCGCCTGCTGCGACATCGTGCCGGACAAGGCCCAGGCCTTCGCCGCCCAGCACGGCATCGAGCAGGCCTTCACCGAGGACCAGGCCCAGGACCTGCTCGCCAGCGGCGTCGACGCGGTGTGCAACTGCACCCCCGACGGCGTGCATGCCCCGCTGTCGCTGATCGCCATCAAGGCTGGCCGGCACGTGCTGTGCGAGAAGCCCCTGGCGACGAACTACGCCGACGCCCGCAAGATGGCCCAGGCCGCCGCCCGTAAGGGCGTGATCAACATGGTCAACTTCTCCTACCGCAACTCGGCCGCCATCCACCGGGCGGCCCAGCTGGTGCAGGAGGGGGCCATCGGCCAGCTGATGCACTTCGAGGCCAGCTACCTCCAGGGCTGGCTGAGCAGCCGACAGTACAACGCGCCCAGCCGGCTGTGGCGCCTGAGCACCCGCCACGGCAGCCAGGGCGTCCTCGGCGACATCGGCGTGCACATCGTCGACTTCGCGACCTACCCCGCCGGCGACGTCAAGAGCCTCCAGTGCCGCCTCAAGACCTTCCCCAAGGTCCCCGGCGACCGCGTGGGCGAGTACGTGCTGGACGCGAACGACTCAGCCGTCATCACCCTGGAGCTGGCCGAGGGCGGCCTGGGCACGATCCACACCACCCGCTGGGCGACGGGGCAGAAGAACTCGCTGCGGCTGAGGCTTTTCGGCGACGCGGGCGCGATCGAGGTCGATCTCGACCGCTCCTACGAGACGCTGCAGGTGTGCAAGGGCCGAGATGTGGCCAAGGCCCAGTGGAAGACCCTCAAGGCCCGCCGCACGCCCAACATGTGGGCCCGCTTCATTCGCTCCATCCAGACCGGCCAGAACGACCAGCCCGACTTCGCCCGCGGCGCCGCCGTCCAAAAGCTCCTCGACGCCTGCTTCAAGTCCGACACGACAGGCAAGGCCGTCAAGGTGTAGCGGTCGGAGTTGGAGAAGACAAGAAGATGGGCCACAGAGGCACAGAGGGCACAGAGAGAAGAGTAGAGAGGTATTCTGTGGTTACCGGGCAGAGCGCGTGGCGGTAGGAGTTTGCGGGCACCTCATCACCGGTCAGCCCGCCCAAGCCCACGGAATGCCTTCCGTGGGCATCGGGTCGGGCCGTCCCCCGCGCGGCACAACGCACCCGCCCGTCCAATGGAAAAACGGTCCGCCCCCCTCCGGACGCGCCTGCCCCCGACGTTGCGTGTGCAGTCCGTAGGGCGGGCACGGGCCGCCGCAGTAGGGCCAGACGCCATCGACGGCGGGCCGTGCCCGCCCTACTGAACTGCTGCGCCCCGGCAAAGACGTGGCTACAGACACCGTAGCCACGGCACCCGTGCGGTCTCTTATCTCTTATGTATCTCTGTCTTCCTCTGTGTCCTCTGTGCCTCTGTGGCCCAAATCTTCTCTTAATCCGCGACGGTGGGCTCGCTGGCGAGGACGCGGCGGACGTTGGCGGCGGTGACGGGGAGGATGGGGCCGCGGTCGGTGAGGATGGCGGTGATGAGCTCGGCGGGCGTCACGTCGAAGGCCGGGGCGTAGACGTCGACGCCTTCGGGTGCGGTCCGCCGGCCGAAGCCGCAGGTGATTTCGTCGGCCCCGCGCTGCTCGATGGGGATGGCCCCGCCGTCGGGCAGCTCGAGGTCGAAGGTGCTGGTCGGGGCGGCGACGTAGAAGGGCACGTTGTGGTGGCGGGCCAGCACGGCCAGGCCGTAGGTGCCGATCTTGTTGGCGGCGTCGCCGTTGGCGGCGATGCGGTCGGCGCCGGTGATGACCATCTGCACGCGGCCCTCGCGGAGGACCTGGGCGGCCATCGAGTCGGTGATGACGACGGCGTGGATGCCGGCCTGGCCGAGCTCCCAGGCGGTCAGTCGGCTGCCCTGCAGCAGCGGGCGGGTCTCGTCGCAGTAGACGCTGAAGCGGTGGCCGGCGGCGTGGGCGACGTAGAGCCCCGCGGTGGCCGTGCCGATGCCCGCGGTGGCCAGGGCGCCGGCGTTGCAGTGGGTCAGCACGCCGCTGCACGCGCGGACGAGGGGGGCGGCGTGCTCGCCGATGGCACGGCACATGGTGGCGTCCTCGTCGTGGATGGTGCGGGCCTCGTCGAGGATGCGGCTGACGGCGTCGCCGGCGTCCTGCCCGGCGGCGGCCAGCACGCGGTCGATGGCCCAGGCGAGGTTGACGGCCGTCGGGCGGCAGGCCTTGAGGTACTCGGCCTTTTCGGCCAGGACGGCGTGGAGGTCGGCGGCCCCGGTGGCCTCGCGGGCGGCCAGCACCATCGCGTAGCCGGCGGCCACGCCGATCGCCGGCGCCCCGCGGACGACCAGTCGGCGGATGGCGTCCCAGGCGGCGGCCGTGTCGGCCACGTCGAGGTAGGTTACCTCGGTCGGCAGGCGGGTCTGGTCGAGCAGGCGGAGGTGGCCGGCCTCGTCGCCGATCCACTCGATCACCGGCACGGGCGGCTCGATCACGTCCAGGGGCTTGCGGGCCATGGGAGTCCTTTCATTGTAGGCCGGGTCGAGCGTCAGCGAGGCCCGGCACCGCCACGGCGCCGGGCGCTCGGCCTTATCATAGCGGACAGTCGGCGGCGAGTCATGCCCGGGGACGCTCTGACGCCATTGTCGCCGGGCCTCGCTGCGCTCGACCCGGCCTACGGGGCTGCCCGGCCTACGGGCCCGGCCTACGGGGCCTACTCGCTCTGGCCGGGCGGCAGGGTGAAGTGGAAGCAGCTGCCTTCGCCGGGGGTGCTGGTGACCCAGATGCGCCCGCCGTGGCGCTCGACGATCTTCTTGCAGATGGCCAGGCCCAGGCCGGTGCCCTCGTAGGCCTCTCGGCCATGGAGGCGCTGGAAGATGACGAAGATGCGGTCGCGGTACTCCGGCTCGATGCCGATGCCGTTGTCGGCGACGGTGATCTCCCACAGGGGCCCGTCGCGGCGGGCGTCGACGTGGATCCGCGCGGGCCGATCGGGCGCGGTGAACTTCAGGGCGTTGCCCACCAGGTTGGTCAGCAGCTGGCGGAGCTGGGTGGGGTCGGCCTGCACGACGGGCAGCGCGCCGGCGGTCAGCTGGGCGCCGGTCTCGGCGATCTTGGCGGCGAGGTCCTTCTGGACGGCCTGCAGGGCGTCGGCGACGGGCACGGGCTGGGGCGTCTTTCCGCGGGTGCCCACGCGGCTGTAGGCCAGCAGGTCCTGGATGAGCGTCTGCATGCGGGCGGCGCCGTCGACGGCGAAGGCGATGAACTCGTGGGCCGAGTCGTCGAGCTTCTCGCCGTAGCGGCGCTCGATGAGCTGCAGGTAGCCGGTGACCATCCGCAGGGGCTCCTGCAGGTCGTGGCTGGCGACGTAGGCGAACTGCTCGAGGTCCTGGTTGGAGCGGGCCAGCTCGTCGGTGAGCTGGCGGAGGCCCTCATGGGCGAGGCGGGCGTCGTGGATGTCCGTGGCGGTGCCGAACCACTTGACGATGAGGCCGGTGTCGTCGCGGAGGGGCACGGCCCGGCTGAGGTGCCAGCGGTACTGCCCGTCGGCGGCGCGGAGGCGGTGCTCGACCTGCTGGGGCTGGTCGGCGGCGAGGGCGGCCTGCCAGGTGTCGCGCACGACCGGCCGATCGTCGGGGTGGATCGCATCGGCCCAGCCCTGGCCGAGGGCGCTCTGGCAGGACAGGCCGGTGTACTCCTGCCAGCGTCCGTTGAAGTAGTCCATCTGCCCGTCGGGCGTGGCGGTCCACATGATCTGGGGGACGGCCTCGGTGAGGGTGCGGAAGCGCTGCTCGCCGGTGCGCAGGACGTCCTCGGCGCGGTCCCGGCTGGCGGCCATCGCGTCGAAGGCGGCGCCCAGCTCCTGCAGCTCGTCGAGGCGGGCGTCGGGCGCCGGCTCGCGCTGGCCGTGGGCCAGGGCGTCCACGTGGTGGCGCAGGACGGTCAGCCCCCGCCTCAGGCGGTGGCTCAGCAGCAGGATGCCCCCCAGCGACAGGCCCAGGGCCAGCAGGTTCAGCTGCAGGGCCATCCACAGGCTGTCCCAGAAGGGCGCCAGCACCACGTCCGTCGGTCGGCCCGCCCCGGCCACCCAGCCCAGGTTCCCGATCGGCACCCGCGCCACCAGCCGTCGCTCGCCGTCGACGGGCGAGACGAAAAGGCCCGTCGCGTCGCGCCCGGCCAGGGCGGCCTGGAGCGTCGGGTCGGCCCAGCCCTCGCGCTGCTCCCAGCGCAACGGCCCGGCCGGCGAGAGGTAGACCAGCCGGCCCTGGCGGTCCAGCAGGAGAATGCTGCCGCCGCTGGCGCGGTTGAGCTCCAGCACCCGCTGGTCCAGGCGCTGCGGATCGATCAGTGCCAGCACCACCCCGCCCGGCTGACCGGGCCCGGCGGGCACGGCCCGGGCCACGACGAACGTCGCCCGCCTGGCGGCGCGATCGAGCAGCAGGTCGCTGAGGACCCACCGCTCGGGCCCCGCCTGCAGGGCCTGCTGGAAGTAGGAGCGGTCGGCCACCGAGATGCCCAGCGAGGCCGGCTCGCTGCCGGCGACGATCGTGCCGTCGGCGTCGGCGCAGGCGAAGACCACCACGGCCGGGTACTCGGCGGCCTGGCGGGCCAGCATGGCGTTGGCGGCCTGCGGGTCCGAGGGGTCCATCTCGCTCAGCAGCTCGCTGATGGCCCGCTGCTGGCGGCCCAGATCGTCCACGTAGCCCGCGAAGGTGCCCCCGATGGCGTGGGCGATCTCGATGTTGAGTTGCCGCTCCTCGACGATCTGGGCGCGGTAGCCGTTGATCCCCACCACGACCTGGGCCGCCACCGCCGGCAGCACCACCACGGCCAGCAGGGCCAGGAGCCATCCCCGCAGACTGCGAGGCCGATTGCGTAGACCACCCGCTCGCGCCAAGCCAGATCCTTTCGTCGCCCTCCAGGGCGCTCTCCGCTGAAAGTGCCCCCGGCCTTGCGTCCCGCTGACAGGCAGGGCCGGGTTACCCTATCTTACCCATGCGGGACCCTCCCAGTTCGGCTCAGCCGTCGGTTGGGGCTCCCGCGGGCGTAGAATGGACCAACGTCAACGCCCACCAGGAGCTGTGCCATGGGATCGCTGCAGGACATGCGTCGAGATTACCGGGGTGAGCCGCTGGACGAGCACTCGGCCGGCCCCGACCCGCTGGCCCTGTTCGGCCGGTGGTTCGAGCAGGCCGTCGAGTCCGCCGGCCAGGCCCGCCGCCACGAGCCCAACGCCATCACCCTGGCCACCAGCACGCCCGACGGCGAGGTCGACGCCCGCATGGTCCTGCTCAAACACTTCGACGAGGCCGGCTTCGTCTTCTTCACCAACACCGCCAGCCATAAGGGCCGACAGCTCGCCGCCAACCCGCGGGCGGCCCTGGTGCTCTACTGGCCCGTCATCGAACGGCAGGTCCGCATCCGCGGGCCCGTCGAGCCCGTCGCGCCCCAGCTGGCCCGGGCCTACTTCGCCCAGCGCCCCCGCCGCAGCCAGCTGGCCGCCCTGGCCAGCCGACAGGGCCAGGCCCTGCCCGACCGGGCGAGCCTCGAACGCCGCGTCGCCGAGCTGGAGGCCCAGCACCCCGCCGGCCCCGTCCCGCCCCCCGACGACTGGGGCGGCTACCGCGTCATCCCCCAGCGCATCGAGTTCTGGCAAGGCCGACCCGACCGCCTCCACGACCGCCTGGCCTACACCCGCCAAGCCGACGGCAGCTGGACGATGCAACGACTGGCGCCGTAGGGATGTTGTTTTCCTGATTGGAGTGTAGGCCGGGTCGAGCGCAGCGAGGCCCGGCAGCAGATGGAGCGTGGGGGTAGACCGGTTGGAGTGGTTGTCTCCCAAGATCCAGCGAGCCGTGTAATCGAAAATCGCAAATCAAGATTCAAAAATCACACGCTCTCGACCGTGATCTGCTGGTTCGTGTAGATGCAGATGTCGCCGGCGATTTCGAGGGACTTGCGGACGATGGCGTCGGCGGGCAGGTCGGTGTGGTCCAGCAGGGCGCGGGCGGCGGCGCGGGCGTAGGGGCCGCCCGAGCCGATGCCGATCACGCCGTCGGTCGGCTCGATGACGTCGCCGGCGCCGCTGAGGATCAGGCTGGTCGAGCGGTCGACGACGGCCATCATCGCCTCGAGGCGGCGCAGGACGCGGTCGGTCCGCCACTCCTTGGCCAGCTCGATGGCGGCCCGGCGGACGTTGGCGGCGTGCTGCTCGAGCTTGGCCTCGAACCGCTCCATCAGGGCGAAGCTGTCGGCGGCGGATCCGGCGAAGCCCACCAGCACCTTGCCCCCGCCCAGGCGGCGGACCTTCACCGCGTCGTGCTTGACGGCCGTGTCGCCCAGGGTCACCTGTCCGTCGCCGCCCAGGGCCGCCTGGTCGCCGCGGCGGACCGCCAGGATCGTCGTGCTGCGTGTGATCGTGCTCATGGGGGGCATTCTACCGGCCCACCGCCCCGCCGTCGAGCGCCGCGGCCCGGCTGGAGGGCTGAGGCCCTCGCCGTAGGCCGGACGCAGTCCGGCCAGGGGCAGGCGCCGCATGGGGTCTCTGTCCCCAGCCGGACTGCGTTCGGCCTACAGCTGGCTGGGTGCCCCGGGCAAGCGGGGCGTCAGCACCGCTCGCCCGGTCGAGGGCGGAGAGGCGGTCGGTTCAGGCGGCCGGCTTCCGCCCACGCCGGGCGAGCCTGCGGCTTGCCCGGGGCACCCAGAGCTGTGGGCCGACCCCGCCCGGGGCGGGGGCGAGCTTGCGGCTTGCCCGGCCCAGAGCCGCGGCCCGCACGTGCAAAGGGCAGAGGGTTTGGAGCGTCTTCCGGACGCACGGGTGCGCAGGGCCGCTGGATGGACGGCCCGCCCCGAATGCCCACGGATGGCAATCCGTGGGCTTGGGGCGGACGGCGCGATCGACCCATATGCGCGATCGGCAGCCG
>JAWLCG010000263.1:0-7438 GCA_041687295.1 Phycisphaerae bacterium
TCCGCGCCGAGGCCGGCTCCCCCGGCCATCCAGCCACGATCCACCCACTTCCGCCTCCAATCAGGCCACCACCGAGCATTGGTGCAATATCCGGGCTAGCCGGGGGTCGTGAGCCCCCGGAACCGGCGCCCCTCCGGGGCTCCGACCGGCCGGTCCGGCCTGGCGACGCCGAGGCGCGCAGTCGTGAGCAGCCAGAACCGCAGGTCCCTGGGGTTGCGTGTGCAGAACCGCTGCGCGAACCTGCACACCCTGCCGCGCGTTGACGCCCCGCTCACCACTCGTACCCGAACCGTCGGGCCAGGGCGGCGGTGCGGGCCTGGACGGCGGCGACCTCCTCGGCGGTGAGGTTGTCGCGCCAGCTGCGGTCCTCGCGGATGGCCCGGTCGCGACGGAGGCGCATGTTGTTGCCCAGCAGGTGGGCGTGGATGGTGCTGATGTCGCGCGGCAGCGGCGCCGGCGGCAGGCCCGCCAACTCGGCGATGCGGTCCATGGACTCCTGCGGCGCGGCGCAGAGGTCCTCGTAGCGCAGGCGCATCCACCGCGTCGGCGGCAACGACTCGATCAGGCGGGCCATGTAGACGTTGCGCCGGACCCACTGGCGGGTGTTGGCGGCCAGGTCGGTGTAGCCGGCCTTCTTGCGCGACCAGAACCACCCGCGAGGGTCGCGGACGAGGTGGACCGCCTGCAGGTCGATGGCCGGGTTGCGGGCCAGGCGGATCATACGCTCGGGCGGCTTGGAGGTATCGACGAGGCAGTCTCGGCCTGACAGGGCCAGCACGGTGCGGGCGTGGTCGGCGTTGCGGCGGACCATGTCGCGGACGCGTCGGCGCAGGCCCGGCACGTGGGCCAGCAGGCGGTCGCGGATCAGCCCCGGCCCCGGCCGGCCGAAGAGCAGGCGCGTCAGCAGCGGCGTGCCGCGGTGGTCCCGGTCGTGAGTCAGCCGCCAGTCGTCAGGCCGCCAGACGTGGCCCAGCGCCGCCATCCGCTCGCCGACCTCCGCCCAGAAGGGGCACTCGGCGACCACCAGCCCGCAGGCGCACTCGGGCCCCTCGGGGCCATGCAGCAGCCCGCCGGGGCCCATCAGCTCGCCCGGCGAGTAGATCTGCGGATGCGCATTGGCCAGCAGGGCCAGCAGCGTCGTGCCGCTGTTGGGGCTGGCGGCGACGTAGACCAGCGAAACGACCTCCCGCCGCACCCACGGCGGCTGGGTATCCTTCAGGGTCGTCATGCTCTCCCCCATGCCACAAAGGGTCCCTGCCGCCAGGCCCGGGCGATGCCTCCCCGGCGCCGCGACCGGCCGAGCGACATCCTGCATTATCGGGGACATTTCCTGTGCGGCCACCCCCGCCCGCCCCTGCCGGGCCTGCGACCGCTAAGCCCAGCCGACTCCGGCAGCTATCCCAGGGCGGGCCTGGGGATTTTTCCTGAGGGCTCAGCAGACACCTGCGTCCGCGCAAAGCAAACCGCCGACCCCAGGGTCGGCGGCGCGGTGTCGAACGAGATGTCGGGGCCGATGGATCAGGCGGCGGCGATGGCCGTCTGGGCCTCCGGGCTGTCGGCCATGACCAGGCGGGGCTCGGGCACCCGCAGGACGCTATTGAGGCCGAAGCGGTCGGGCTCGACGCCGAAGGCCGCAAAGTCGGTGTACCACATGCCGTCGGCACAGTACCGAAAGCGGTACTCGCCGGCGGGCAGCTTCAGGCGGGCGACCCAGTAGCCGTTGTCGTGTCGGCTCATCGCGAGCTGGTCGTTACGCCAGTCGTTGAAGTCGCCGCACAGAAAGACGGCCCGGGCATTGGGGCGAAAGAAGCGGAACTCCACGATCCCATGATCTCTTAACTCAACCATCCTACACTCCCTTGTGTCCGTCGGCTGGCATTCCATTGGGCGGTCTCGCCGCTGTACCCCGACACTCCCCTCATCGACGCGCCGAGGCGGCAACTTCAGTTTCCGGAAAAAAAATCCGGGAAATTTGCCGCTCCGGGTCCTGCAAACCCCCCAGCCGCGCCAGCCGTCGCGCTGGCTGCAGGTGTGCGTCCCAGGGCAGTGTCCCCACATCATCCGCCGGGCGAGGGAGTCTCCGGGCCCGGAAGCTCGGGCGGATTCATCTCAGGAGGGTCCCCGCTGGCGGTACGCCCCGATTCTACGTTATCGGACGCCCAGGAAAAGAGACGAAAACACATTCAGTGACGCTTTTTTCGCGCGTTAAGGCTTTAGGGTGTAAACCTGATACGAGATATGGGGCCTCGCCCCCCGCCCAGGCCCGAGCCGTGGGGCGCCTACCCCCCCAG
Organism: Phycisphaerae bacterium; assembly: GCA_041687295.1. Taxonomy (GTDB): domain Bacteria; phylum Planctomycetota; class Phycisphaerae; order SM23-33; family FEN-1343; genus JAWLCG01. Next base: position 2,292 of record JAWLCG010000263.1, read on the forward strand.
CCGCGCCAGGGCCTCTCGGGCGGCGCCGCGGACAACTGGGTCCTCCGACGCGCCCAGCCGCGCCAGGGCGGGCCGGGCCTCGGCCAGGCGCCCCTCGCCGGCGACGCGGCAGGCGTTGCGGACCCACATCGCCCACGAGGCCCGCCGCGCCGTCGAGCCGCGGGTCGCCGCGTCCCAGTCCGCCCAGCTCCAGTCCAGCACGGCCAGCACCGACGCCCGCTCGACCAGCGGCCCCGGCCGGGCCAGCTCGTCCAGGCCCTCCGGCACGGCCTGGTTGTGCGGGCAGACGGCCTGGCACAGATCGCAGCCGAGCAGCTGACCGGCCAGCGTGGCCGGCTGATCCCCCAGCGGGCCCGGCTCCTCCACCGTCGCCCAGTTGATGCACCGCCGCGCGTCGAGCACCCGCCCGTCCCGCAGGGCGCCGGTCGGGCAGGCGTCGATGCACCGCCGGCAGTCGCCACAGCCCTCGGCCACCGGCGCGTCGGGGGGCAGCTCGAAGTCCAGCAGGATCTCGCACAGGACGAGGTAGCTGCCCCAGCGGGCATTCGTCAGGCAGGTGTTGCGCCCGATCCAGCCCAGGCCCGCCAGCCGGGCGTACGCCCGCTCCAGCACAGGGGCCGAGTCTACGCAGGTACGGCTGCGAGCGTCGGGGCCGGCCAGCTCGCGCAGCTCGTCGGCCAGGCGGTGCGCCCGGGCCTTGAGGACGCGGTGGTAGTCGCGTCCCCGGGCGAAGCGGGCGACCGGGCCGGTCTCGCCGCCGCCGGCGGGCGCGTAGCCGGCCGCCAGGCACAGCACGCTGCGGACGCCGGGCGTGCTGGCGCGGACGTCGCACCGCTGGTCGAGGTGCTCGGCCATGTAGGCCATCGACGCGTGCAGCCCCCCCGCCACCCACCGGCGCAGGGCCTCGCCATCCGGCTCAGGCCCTGCCGCCGGGGCCACGCCCGCCAGGCAGAACCCCAACTCCCCCGCCCGCCGAAGGGCGAAGGCCTTCATCTCGTCCGCGGTAGCCATACCTCTACAGTGTACCCGAAGCCCCCCCGGCGGGTTCCCCCCATATAGCCCCGGGCATGCCCGGGGTCTTCGGAGGGCGGCCCCGCCCTGTTTGCAGAGCAACCCCGTAGGCCGGACGCAGTCCGGCTGGGGATAAGCGGTCCATCCGGCCCAGCCCCCACCGGCCAGCCGTCAATGCCGCCCCAAGACGTGGCTCACAAACGCCGTAGCCACGGCACCAGGACGCTTTGTCTTCCTCTGAACCTCGCGCAACCTCAGTGGGTCTTCTCTCTGTGTCCTCTGCGCCTCAGTGGCCCATGTCTTCGCTGTTTCGTCTTGGGAGACCCCGGGCAAGCCCGGGGCTATATAGGGACCCACGGGGGCCCGCGGCGCCCTCGCTGCCGGGCCTCGCTGCGCTCGAAGAGGACCTACGGGACGAGCTGTGTGCCGATGCAGCCCGGCCGCCCACACCGTCAGCCTTGCGGGCGCGGGCGGGGCCGGGTAGGATCAGCCTCAACACCCGCAATCAAGGAGAGCCCCCATGCCCTGCAGTCACGTAACGCTCGCCTGGATGGCCGCGATGGTCCTGTGCAGCTCGGCCGCCCTGGCCCAGAGCCTGCCGCTGTTCGAGATCCCCCGCGTCGAGGGCCTGACGATCGACGGCGCGGGCGATGACTGGCCGGCCGAGGCCCTGACGGTGCCGCTGCTGGCCAGCCCCGACGGCGAGGTGAGTCCCGGCGCAGCCACGCTGCAGCTGGGCTGGACGGAGGCGGGCCTGGTCCTGCGGGTGGCCGTCCGCGACGCCACGCCGGCCGAGAGCGCCCCGGGCCAGGGCCTGCACATCGGCGACAGCGTGGAGATCTTCGTTCGCCCCGCCCCCGGCGCGATCGACCTGTGCCAGTGGCTCATCGCCCCGGGCCGCACCGACGAGCCCGGCGAGCCGCGGATGGCCCTGAGCGACCGCCGCGGCGACGCGGTGGCCGGCGGCAGCCCCGCCCCCTTCGACTGGGCTGTGCAGACCACGCCCGAGGGCTACGTCGTCGAGGCCCGCATCGGCCTGGAGTGCCTGAACCTCGCCGCCGAGCCCGGCCAGGAGCTGGGCCTGCAGGTGATCGTCAACGACGCCGACGGGGCCGGCACCCGCCGCCAGCACCTCTGGCACCCCTTCGCCGGCGCCTACGCGATGCCCTGGGCCTACCAGCGGGTCCGCCTGGCCGAGCGGGCGTCGGGGCCGCCGGCGGGCGTGTCGTACGTTCGGCCCGACGACGCCGAGGCGGCCATCGTGGTCACCGCCGACGCCGCACTGGCCGGCCAGTCGGTGCGGGTGTCGCAGGAGGGCGCCGCGCTGGGCTCGGCCACGCTGAGCGATACGGGCAAGCGGTTCGCCTCCGCCCGCGTCGCACTGTCGCCCGCCCCGCAGGGCCGCATGGATCAGCCCCTGACGGTGAGCCTGGGCGAGCAGACGCTGGCCGTGCTCGAGCCCGTGCCCACGCCGGCCAACCACTGGGAGCTCTCCATCCGCCGCTTCGAGAAGGCCGACCGCGAAAGCTTCCCGCCGCCCGGGCGGGTGCTGTTCATCGGCTCCTCGAGCATCGGCGGCTGGCGGACGCTTGAGCAGGACATCCCCGACGTACCGACGCTGCGGCGGGGCTTCGGCGGCTCGCAGATCTCCGACTCGCTCCACTTCGTGCCGCGGATCGTCTGGCCCTACAACCCCTCGGCCGTCGTGCTGTACGCCGGCGGCAACGACCTGGGCCGAAAGAGCCCCGAGCAGGTCTTCGCCGACTTCCAGGCCTTCGTCTCGGCCGTGCACGAGAAGCTGCCCGACACGCCGGTCTACTTCGTCGCCCTCAAGCCGACCGTCAAGACCGCCGCCCGCCGACCCGGCGAACAGGCCGTCAACCGCATGGTCGCCGACTACGCCGCCGCCACCGAGGGCGTGGGGTTCATCGACCTGGTGCCCGAGATGGTCGACGCCGCCGGCGAGCCGCTGCGGCAGTACCTTGCGGCGGATCTGCACCACCCCAGCGCCGAAGGCTACGCGCTGATGGGCCGAATCATCGGCCAGCGCCTCATCGAGGACGGCTTCGGGTCCAAGGAGTAGGGCGGGCACGGCCCGCCGCAAAGGCGTCTGAGGGTCCCAAGGGTGGAGGGCGGCCCTGCAGCCGTAGGGCGGGCACACGGCCCGCCGCGGACTTCTGTCCGCCGTCCGGACCCCTTTGCGCCCTCGCGGCGGGCCGTGCCCGCCCTACTGGCTTCGGGTCGGCCTAGCCATAGACACGACAGAACGGACCTGCCCGGACGGGCCGCGGGGGCACCGCGGCGCCCGGATGGTCCAATGGCTCTGATCAAGGGAGATAGCGGGCATGTTCACAGACAGCAGAAGTCGCCGGGCCCTCGTGGTGGCCCTGGTGGCGCTGGCGACGGTGGGGTTGACGGACGGCTATGCCCAGCAGACCGCCGCCACGGGCCGGGCCATGGTCAGCGACCCCCAGTGGATGCTCGGCGTGGCCCCCGACGAGTCGTTGCTGGAGGAGAAGATCGAGCAGTACCTCGCCGGGCGGGCCCAGTGGCAGGCCGAGCGCCGCTACCTCGACGAAGCCAAGACCGACCTGGCGCTCGCCTACCGGCTGCCCCTGACCCTCGATCCCGACGGGCCGACGCTGATGGTGCTGGTCGACACCCAGCCCAGCGCCGGCGGCGACGAGGTCACCGAGCGCGCCATCAGCATCAGCAGCTTCCTGGTCCTGCCCGACGAGCACAAGACGCCCGAGACCCTCGCCCGCATCCGGCAATACAACAACGACTGGCTGCAGCGGAAGTGGGCGCCCGACCGCGTCTTCCTCGACAGGGACGATGACGTGCAGTTCGAGACCTGGGTCAACATCCCGGCCGCCGAAACCCCCGTCCACGCCGAGTTGGTCTACGACGCCATCGCCCGGATGCGGAGCGGCTTCACGGAGTACTCCGACGGTCTGAACGACGTCCTGGAGTAGTCGCGGGCACCGCGTTCGCCGCCGGGCCTCGCTCCGCTCGACCCGGCCTACGGGGCCCCGGCCTCGGGGGTCTCCAGGACCGAGTCGCCGGGGCGGGCCGGATCGCCGGCCAGGTGCCAGCGGGTGCGGGTGAGGCGATTGAGCAGGGCCATGTCGTGGCTGACCAGCAACACCCCGGCCGGGCAGGCCTCCAGGGCGTCCTCGAGGCATTGGATGCTCGGCAGGTCGAGGTGGTTGGTCGGCTCGTCCAGGACGATCCAATGGGCCGCCCGCACCACGCCCAGGGCCAGCAGCAGCTTGCGGGTCTCGCCGGGGCTGGGGCGCTGGGTCTGCAGCAGGCGTTGGGGGTCGCTGCCGAGTCGGCTGACGACGTTGAGGATCCGCCCGAGCCGCTCGCCGTCAAGCCGGCGAACCTCCTCGACGATCCGCCCGGCCTGCTCAGCGGGGATCTCCTGGGGCATGTATAGCACCCGCTCGGGCACCACGGTGGCGCAGGTGAGCAGGTGGCGGATCAGCGTGCTCTTACCTGCGCCGTTGGGCCCGGTCAGCGCGATGCGGGCGTCGCTGGGCACCTCCAGCGGCGGCAGGTGCAACGTGCGGGCGCCGGCGGGGTCCAGCGGCAGCGACGGGGCGTCCGACCGGCAGAGCCAGTCGCCCCGGTTGCGGGCGTCGGGCAGCCAGATGCCCAGCGTCGCCTCCTTCCTGGCATGCAGGCCCGCCAGCGTCTGCTGGGCCTGGTCGAGCCGCCCGTCGAGCTGCCGCAGCGAGGCGCCGGCCTTGCTGTCGGTCAGGCGGGCGCGGTTGATCTTCGCCCGGCTGTCGTGGTCCTTGATGTCCAGCCCGCGTTTGGAGCGGACGCGGTGCTCGCGGGCGGCCCGCTGGCGGCGCTGGGCAGCCTGGGCTTCGAGCCGCTTGAGCTGGTGGCGGACCTGCTGGCGACGCTGGCGGACGCTCTGGGCGTCGGCCTGGGCCTGCTGGCGGCCCTGGCTGTAGTTGCCGGGGCGGAGGACGGCGTCGGGCGGCTCGAGGAAGAGGCACTGGCGGCACAGGCCGTCGAGCAGCTGGCGGTCATGGCTGACCAGCACAAAGGCAAAGGAGCCGTTGCGCAATATTTTCTCCAGCCAGAGGATGGAACGGATATCCAAGTGGTTGGTGGGCTCA
>JAWLCG010000264.1:0-7395 GCA_041687295.1 Phycisphaerae bacterium
AAACACCTTCCTGACATATGTCTGACAGGTCCCAGCAAGCCCTGACAGGATGTCAGACATGTCCCAGCAAGCCCTGACAGCCTTCTGACAACCTTCCTGACATATGGCTTTCGCCAGACAGCTCCGGCTCTACGGACATGTCCCCGGTCTCGCCCTGAGCATCGCGATCAGACGGTCGGGAATGGCCCGACCGCGAGATCGACCCCTGATGCAAGGACGGATCGCGATGACAAACGAGCAACTGCTGAACTGGTACGAAGGAGCGTTCGAGGCGTGGAAGGCGAGGCTGGCCATCAGCCGCATCAAGGCGCTGGGATTCCCCAAGCGGGACTGGCCGGACCTGATGCAGGACCTGGCGGTGGTGATCCTGGAGTTCCAGTACGACCCCAACCATGACAACGGCGCGTCGGAGCAGACGGCGCTGTACGCCGTCATCAATCGCCACCTGCTGTACCGCATGCGCTGCCGCTACAGCGAACGCGAGGCATTTGAGCAGTATCTCCGCAGCCTCGGCATCCACGAGGACGGAAGCTACGTCGGCCCGGAGCCGTGCTGCGAGGTGGACTACGGGATCGGCATGGACGTCGACAGCGCGCTGCCGGGCCTGTCGCCGTTCGACCGGGCCGTCGCCAACGGGCTGGCGGCAGGCCTGTCCAAGGCGGCGCTGGCGCGAAAGCTCGGCTGCGAGTGGAACACCATCCACAAGGCCATGCGGCGCATCCGCGAGCATTTCGAAGGGCTGGGGATCGACGGGGAGGGGCTGGAATGAGCGGCCGAACATGCCTGTGTGAGCCGGTTCAAAGATTCTCGCCGGATGGGCCGGAACTGACTGGACAGTCTTTGAACGTCGAGGCTCAGTGTGTCCCGGCCGGCGGCGATGGGCCGCTGGAGACGGAATGGATTACCGAGGACCTGATCGCCCGCACGCAGGAGGTGTGGGGCGAATACCTCGAACGAGAAGTCGACCGAGAGGAGGCCATCGAGATGCTGCTGAACGTGCAACGCATCGCCCTGGCATTCTTCCTGGCCAGCATGGAAGGAGAGTCCGAATGAATGTGGTGATCTGGGCGCGCGTCTCGTCCCGCGAGCAGGCCGAGGGCTACTCGCTGGACGCGCAGATTCGCATCAACCGCGACAAGGCCCAGCGCGAGGGCTGGAACGTGCTACGCGAGTTCGTCATCGCCGAGTCGGCCCGTCGCGGCGCGGCCCGCGTGGCGTTCAACGAGATGTACCAGTGGGTCAAGAAGAACGCCAAGCGGATGAAGATCGACGCGGTCCTCGCCCACAAACTCGACCGCATCTGCCGGAACATGCGCGACGCTGTCCGCATGCAGGAACTCGAGGACACCGTCGGCGTCAAGATGCTCTTCGTCGACAACGAGTTCGGCCCCGGCGCGGCCGGTGCCCTGAGCTTCAACGTCATGGCCGCCATCAGCCAGTACTACAGCGACAACCTCCGCCAGGAGGTCCGCAAGGGCCAGGAGGAGAAGATTCGCCAGGGCTGGATGCCGTGCGGCGTGGCCTACGGGTACATGAACACCGACGACCGCGACGAGCCCATCAAGCCGCACCCGGAGAAGTCCAAGCTGGTGGTCCGCGTCTTCCAGCTCTACTCCCAGGGCGGGCTGACCTTCGACATGATCGGCGAGCAGCTCCATCGCGAGGGCTACATCTACCGGCCCAGCATGCCGCGCATGTCGCCCGGCAGCATTTCATACATGCTGGCCAATCGGTTCTACGTCGGCGACATCGTCTGGAAGGGGCAAATCTACCCCGGCAAGCACCGGCCGCTGGTCGACCGGCGGACGTTCCAGATCTGCCGCAACCTGCTCAAAGGCAAGAACCGTCGCACCCGGCGGCAGACCCACGCGCTGGCCAACGGCCTGTTCCTGTGCGACCACTGTGGCAGCATGATCACCGGCGAACGCATCCGCCGGAAGCTCAAGGACGGCGGCGTCCGCGTCCACACCTATTACCGCTGCGCCAACAACCACCCGGACGACGACCACCCCAAGGTTCGCTGGCGCGAGGCCGACCTCGAAGACGCCATCGCCGCCGAGCTCGACACGATGCGGATGCCCACGCCGGAAACGGCCGAGTGGTTCCGCGACTCGCTCCATCGGTCGTTCGGCCAGCTTCGCGGCGACAACGGTCAGCAGAAGCGCATCCTCGGCCGCAAGAAGGTCGAGCTGGAGAAAAAGAGCGAACGATTGTTGTCCCTGTACCTCGAAGGTCACCTCGACGCTGGGACATTTCAGGACCAGTCGGCGACCTTGCAGGGACATTTGCGGGAGCTGGAGGAGGGGATTGGGGCTTGCAGGGACATCGACCCGTCATGCAGGGACATCGCGGTGAAGGTCTTCGACTTCACGCAACAGGCCGCCGAGGTCTGGCGAGGTTCAAAGACTGCCGGAAAACAGCGCATTCTGCGGGCGATATCTTTGAACCGGAGTTTGAACGACGTAACTCTTTGCCTGGAAAAGAGGAAGCCGTTCAGTTTTCTCGCTGAACGGCTTCCTGTTCGAACAAGTCGGGGCGACTGGATTTGAACCAGCGACCTCTGCGTCCCGAACGCAGCGCTCTATCCAAGCTGAGCTACGCCCCGGCTGAGACTGGACCAGCATACCGATTCGCCGGGCCAATGCAAGGGGCTACCCGGGGGGCGGGGCAAAAAACCCCGGCCCGGGGGTCCCATAAAAGCCGGCCCCCTGCCGACCCGATGTAAGCCGAGTTCTGTGCCGAGCCGGACCCAGGGGGCGTGGGGCCGGTTCGGTGAGAGCCATTTCTCTAGACCGCCCGTTGCCGAGCGGCTCTTCCCGGTTGACCGGGAAAGCAGTCTACCCGCGGCCATGGGCCTGAACCACGCCTGACCGCTGCTTGACCTTGCACCCGGTGGGGTTTGCCCTGCCAGGCGGCTCGCGCCGCCCGCGGTGCGCTCTTACCGCACCATTTCACCCTTACCCGCCGAGGCGGGCGGTATCTTTTCTGTGGCACTTTCCCGTACGACGCCGGTGCCGTTACCCCGGCCCCGCAGGTGGGTGTTACCCACCACCGCGGTTCAGTGGTGCTCGGACTTTCCTCTCCCCGCACGCGGAGAGCGGCACTCCTCGGATCGGCAGTGCCCATTATACGGCACCCGGCCGCCGGAGTGCGGGCAGAAACGCGGAAACCCGACGGCCGGCCCATCAGGCCGACCGGCAACACAACCGGCCCGGGCGAACGGAAGGCCCGGGCCGGCTGCGGGGGGGGACTCAGCGTCACCGCCGGCGGCGCAGAGCCGTCAGCCCGCCGAGGGCCAGCAGGCTCATCGAGGCCGGCTCGGGGATCGCCACCTGGTGGTAGATCGATCCGTCCATGTAGTTGTACGTGGTGACGATGACCTCGTCGGGGTAGACGTCCACGATGCCCACCAGCGGCAGGCCGCTCTGGTCCTGCCAGAATTCGCTGAACCAGCTGCCCGGAACGGCCCCGTTGGTGTTGACGCCCGCGGAGTTGTAGTACAGCGTGCCCTCGGCCCAGGAGGCCACCCGCTCGCCGTCGTGAATGGGGTGGGTCACCTCGAAGGAGTGCGTATGGCCGGTGAAGACGGCATCGGCGCCATGGGCCTCGAAGATCGAGCTCAGGTCGGAGGCCAGGTTCTCGCCGCCATGGCCACCGGTGGAGTAGAACGGCGGGTGGATGGAGACGAACTTCCACTTGGCGTCGCTGGCGGCCATCCGGGCGTCCATCCACTGGGCCTGGAGGGCGCGGGCCTCGGCGGCCGTCAGCGGGCCGTCACTCTCGGGGTAGCTGTCCAGGGCCGTGAAGTGCATGTCGCCAATCCCAAACTCGTACCAAACGCCCTCGTAGTCGGGATGGCCGTTGCTGGGCAGGCGGAACTGGTCGAGGTAGTTCTGCGGTTTGCCGGTGCCGCCGCCGGCGAGGTAGCGGTCGTGGTTGCCGATGATCGGCATGATGGGCACCGACTGGCTCAGGTTTTTGGCGCCGGCCCAGAAGGCGTCGTACTGGGTCTGCGTGCCGCCGTTCTGCACCAGGTCGCCCAGGGGCATCCAGAACAGCAGATCCTGCCCGGCCAGGAAGTTCGAACAGGCCGTCCACTTGGCCGAGACGGACTCGTAGCCCTGCACGTCGCCGATGACGGCGAAGCGGAAGTGGCGGTTGTCGGCCGGGGCCGTCTTGAAGGTGCTCACCGGGCCGGAGCCGGCCTTGTAGTAGTAGGTGGTGTTGGGCTGCAGGCCGTCCAGCGTGACGTGGTGCTGGAAGCCGCCCGAGCTCAGAAACGCCGAGCCCGTGGCCGAGTTGCCCAGATTGCTCGTCAGGCCATACTGGATGCTCGTGCCGCCGAAGGGCGGCGTCCGCCAGCTGACCGTGACCTCCGAAGTCGGGTCGCCGGAGAAGGTGGTGTGGATGTTGCTGACCTGCCCGGCCGCCACCAGGGCCCAGCCCAGCACGACGGTCGCGGCCAGGCAGACGGTCATCCGGTGGGCGTATCGGTTGAGGGAAATCATGGTTGTGCCTCCGCACGTAAGGTGTTGGCGTCAATCAGGGGCGGCCTGGCTCCGGGGTCGCCCGCTACAGCTACCGCCGCCGGCGCAGGAGCAGACCACCGAGCCCCAGCAGGCCCAGGCTCGCCGGCTCGGGCACCAGCACGTCCTGCATCGTGGTGCCAACGCGGATCTCATCGACGTCGTAGAAGCAGTTGGCGTTCGCCCCGCCGAGCAGCAGCGTGTCGAGCTGCCCGCCGGCCAAGTCCTGCGACCAGGTCCACGCCTGCCACTCCTGCGGCTCCTCGCTGGGCAGCTGTCCGTCCGTATAGACGTTGACGAAGGACAACGCCCCGGTCGAGGTCAGGTCCACCCGGGCCAGAATGAAGAACACCCGGCCGTCGCCCAGCACCCAGTCGGGTGCGTCGGGCACGCGGTTGGCCGGGTCCGCGGGCACGCCGTACTCGTAGCCGACGAAGGGGCTCTGCACCGAGTTGGCGCTGCCGGCAGTCGCTCCGACCACGGCGTGCCGAGACGGGATCATGACGCGGTTGATGTACACGCCCGCCCGGATGTCCGGGTTGCCACTGTCTTCCAGGACGACCATCGCCTCGCCGGAGGAGCCGACGTACCGCTGGTCGTGGCGGTACAGGAAGCCCATCCAGATCGTGGAGTTGCCGTCCGACGCCACCGGGCTGGCCAGCGTGGCCCGGGCGGCCACGCGATGCTCCCACGGGTGGAACGCCCGGTCGCCGGCGCTGGCGGCGTAGCCGACCGGTTCGACGTCGCCGTAGCCCAGCGGGTTGCGCAGCCGCCGCTGCCGCCAGCCGTCGCCGAGGGTCGGGTGGGTCTCCCCTTGCTCGACCTGCCACTGGCCGACCAGCCCCAGTCCGGCCGGCTGGCCCTGCAGGTAGGACTGAAACGGGGGCAGGTCGAAGGTCTCGTACACCATCGGGCTGGCCCCGGCCTGTACAGCCAGCAGACCGCAGATCACCAGCGTGGCTGAGAGTGCAAAGCGTTTCATGGGTCTGTATCCTTTGTAGGCCGTGGGCCCCTCGCGGGGGGCCCCCGGCTTGGTGACCGCCCGACCGCCGCCACCGTAGCAGCAGCCCGCCGAGCCCCAGAAGGCTCATTGAGGCCGGCTCGGGGACCAGCAGGACATCCTGCTGGGTCGTGCCGATGCGGATATCGCCGAGGTTCCCGCCGCGGTTGGCGTTGACTTCGGTGTGGACGGTCAGCGTGTCGAAGTTGACGTCCCACTGGCTCGAAAGCCCGACAAAGGTGTTCCACAGGGGCTCATCGGTCGGCAGGGGATCGGGCGACCGGTAGAAGGCCAGCTGGGCCACCGTGTAGTCGGGTGTGAAGGTGAACTTCACCAGCACGAACATCGGCGTGTCATAGCCGATCGCGCTGGAGTGCTGGTAGGAAAAGGGCTCGGAGGTCGCCGCCGCACCGCCGAGGGAGACCTGGAAGTGCCGGGCAGAAGCCTGCACGCCGGTGGGCTCGCCGTCGGGACCGATCACGTCCACGAACTGGTCAGGCCGGTAGTGGTTCAGGAGGATGTACTTGGTCGGATCACTGCTGTCGGTGAGCCTGAAGAGGCTGGACCCGGAATACGCGGTGGTCGAGTGGAAGGTGAAGCCCAGGTAGAGCTGTTCGTTCTCTGAGGTGCGGATGGGGTTGATTGCCCGGGTCGCCTGCTGGAGGTCGGTTGCGACCCGCCCCCCACTGCTGCGGGTGGCCAGGCGCAGCCGGTTGCCGCTGGGCGTATAGCCCTCATAGGCGATCGGGCCATCGAAGACTCGGAACTCGCCCCAACTGGTGGCGGCGGGATCGTAGGCGTCCCATGGGGCCGAGAACCCTACCCCGCCGGCAGCGTTGTGCAGGCTGCCGGCGGGGTAGTTGAAGGTCTCCTCGACCAGCAGCGCCCCCTGGGCCTCTCCCGCGGCGCCCAGGCACATCAGCAGAACCAGACTCACCACGAATCCCGTCACGCTCCTGTGCGTTGCCATGTCGTCCTCTCCTTCTGGTGGCTCGTTCGGAAGATGCCGTCTGCGCCTGGGGGCATGGCTGAGGCCTACCGCCGACGACGGATCGCCAGCAGCCCGCCGAGCCCCAGAAGGCTCATCGAGGCCGGCTCGGGGACCAGCATGACGTCCTGCTGGGTCGTGCCGATGCGGATATCGCCGAGATGGCCGCCGCGATTGATATCGTTCTCGGCGTGGATGCGCAGCGTATCGAAGTTGACATCCCAGGCTCCGTGCAGCCCCACGAACGTCTGCCACGCGGGCTCATCGGTGGGCAGGGGCTCGGGCGAGGTGTAGAAGGCCAACTGGGCCACGGTGTAATCCTCGCCGAAGGTGAATTTCGCCAGCACGAACATCGGCACGTTGTAGCCCTTGGAGCTGGCGTGCTGCCAGCCGAACGGATCGCTCGTGGCGGTCTGGCCACCCAGGGAGACGCGGAAGTGGCGGGCAGCGGCCGTGGCGCCCACCAGCTCGCCGTCGGGGCCGACCACATCCTCGTTCAGGCCGCGCCAGTGATCGACGAGGATGTACTTGTCGGGGTTGTTGCTGTCGAAGATCCTCAGGAAGCTCGCGCCGGAGTAGATCTTGGTCGTCATGAATGAGACGCCCAGGTAGAGCTCGGAATTGGCGGCGGTGCTGATCGGGGTGAGGGGACGGTCGCCATACTGCAGGTTCGTCGCCAGGCCCGGGCGCGAGCCGGTGGTGGCGGTCGGGATCCGGTTGCCCTGCGGCACATAGCCGGCGTAGTCGATCGGGCCATCGAGGACGCGGAACTCGCCCCAACTGGTCGCGGTGGGGTCATAGGCGTCCCAGGGGCCCGCGAAGCCCACCCCGCCGTTGGCGCCGTGCAGGCTGCCGACGGGGTAGTTGAAGGTCTCCTCGAC
>JAWLCG010000265.1:0-7281 GCA_041687295.1 Phycisphaerae bacterium
CGGCCCGGGGCCCCGAGACCCAACGACTTGCGCGAACGGTTCGAGAATGCAAGGCAAGGGTATTATCGGATAGGCTCACGGCGTCTGTAGCCACGTCTTCGGGCTCCCCCGCTGGACTCCCACTCGATGCACAAGGGACCGACACGAATGGCACGAATGGGGGATGGTTTTACGAATGGAAGATACTTTGCGGCTTTGGCTTATCTTCCATTCGTGCCATTCGTGTTGATCGACCTTTCGACCCTGGCCGGGCCGGCCTGGGTGTCCCTGCGCAATAGGCGGACCTCGCTTCTGGAGTGTGGGGGCCTTGACGCCGCTTTGGCTGGCTCGGTCGCATGCGATCCAAAGCGGCGTCAAGGCCGCCGCACTCCATATTGCGCCCGCGCCCCTGGCCTCCATTGGCCGGTGCGACCGGCGAGGGGGCTAGTCCTCGTCCTCGTCGTCGTAGACGTCCTCGTCGGGCTCGTCGTCGAGGGGCGCGTCGTCGAGGGGTTCGTCTGCGGGTTGACCGCTGGCCGAATCGGCGCCGGGCATCTCTCGCGAGACGGTGTCGAGCAGGCCGTTGATGAAGCGGGGGCTGTCGGCGGTGCTGAACTCTTGGGCGAGGCGGATGGCCTCGGTGATGGCCACTCGGACCGGCGCGTAGCCGGTGTGCAGCTCCCACCAGGCCAGGCGGAGGATGTTGCGGTCGACGGTGGGCATGCGATGGACGTCCCATCGCCGGCTGAGGCGGGCGAGGTGCTCGTCGGCCTGCGCGTGGCTCGCCCAGGCGCCGGCGAGCATGCGCTCGGCCTCGTAGATGGTCTCGACGGGCTCGGTGCTCTCGCGGATGAACCCCATGGCCAGGTCCAGGGCCTGATCGCCTTGGGCGTCGAGGCTGCACAGGGCCTGCCTGGCCATGCGGCGGGCGCGATGGCGGTGCTTCATTGACGACACGGCGGATCCCCCGGGCCTTACGGCAGCTGGCGGAGCAGGTTGGCCATCTCGATGGCGGCCAGGGCGGCGTCGGCGCCCTTGTTGCCGGCCTTGGTGCCGGCCCGCTCGATGGCCTGCTCGATGGTATCGCACGTCAGGACGCCGAAGATGCACGGCACGCCGGTCTCGAGGCTCGCCTGGGCGACGCCCTTGGCGACCTCGCTGGCGACGTACTCGTAGTGGTCGGTCGAGCCGCGGATGACCGCGCCGAGGCAGATGACGCCCAGGTACTTCCCGCTGGCCGCCAGGCGCTTGGCCAGTAGCGGGATCTCGTAGCTGCCCGGGCTCCACACCACGTCGACGGCCCCGTCGGGCAGGCCGTGGCGGTTCAGGGCGTCCTGCGCCCCGCCCAGCAGCTTGCTGGTGATGAACTCGTTGAATCGGCTGACGATGACGGCGAACCGCCCCTCGGTCGGGGCGATCAGTTGGCCTTCGTACTGGGTCATGGGACGGCGCTCCTCGCGGCTAGATGCGCGTACTATAGGGTTCCAGGCGGCGGCTGGCAAGGGGCAGTCCGTGGGCCGGGTCAAGCGAAGCGAGGCCCGGCTGCGATGGCGCCGGGCACCTCCCGTGCCGGGCCTCGCTGAAGCTCGACCCGGCCTACCGGCTCAGGCGCGTTCGTCGACGCGGGGGTTTGGGGGCAGATGGGGGGGGGGGGGGGGGTCGGCGGGTTCAGCCAGGTCGCGGCGGCTGCGTTCGAGGCTCAGGACCAGTTCGACCTCGCCGACGGGCATGCGCAGGCGGCGGGCCAGGGCCAGGGGTGTTTCGCCGGCGGCGACGGCGTCGAAGATCTCCACGTGGCGCGGGTCTGCCGGCAGCGGGGCCTGGGGTGCGGGCTGTGGGTTGGCGCCCGGGGGGGGCGGGGCCTGGCGTTGGGCGGCCTGCAGGGCCTTGAGCGTGCGGTCGGCCTGGGCCAACGTCTGCTCGAGGCGGGCGTAGCGGGTGTCGATCTGGCCGCAGATCTCCCGGCTGAGCTCCTCCAGGCGGACCATCAGCTCCTGGATGTCCTCCTGGGCCTGCTGCTCGAGGCGGCGGGCGTGCAGGCGGGCATGCACGTCGCTGCGCCCGTCGACGCCGGCTGACTTGCGCCGCCGTAGCGAGTGCCACATCAGCGCCGCCAGCACCAGCCCCAGGCCGATCAGCAGCAGCGTCTGGGGGTCCATCGCCTCGAAGGGCGACGCCTGGGCCAGGATGGCGGGAAGGGTTGTCATGGTTGCTGTGGACGCGGCTCCGGAAAACGGCGTTGGGGGGCACCGCCCGCCGCGGAGGCGCCCGGGGCCACCGAGGCGCCACCTAGGCGCGAGGCGCCATCGACGGCGGGCAGTGCCCGCCCTACAGGGGTTGGCCCTGGCCCTGGCGGTAGCGTTCCAGGGCGGCCTGCTGGACCTCCTTGACCGGCACGTGGTGGGTGCGGGCGGCCTGGAGGCAGTCGTCGAACTCCGGCGTGGCCGAGTATTCCTCGCCGTCGCCGGCCGAGCTGACCTTCACCCGCACGGGCCCGTAGGGCGTCTCGACGCGGACGTGCCGGCGGGCGAGCTTGCTTCGGCTGGCGGGCCGGCGGCGGATGCCGATCGTCGTCGTCTCGCGGAAGATCAGCCCCTCCAGCGCGTCGGCGGCCTGGGGCGAGCACAGTACGCCCAGCTGCCAGGCGGGGCGGCTCTTCTTCATCACGAGCGGGCTGGCCCAGGCGTCCAGGGCCCCGGCCTCGAGCAGTTGCTCCAGCACCGCGCCGAGCAGTTGGCCCGACAGGTCGTCGATGTTGGCCGTCAGCTCCATGACGGTGTCGGCCTGCCCGGCGGCGGCGTCGCGCCCCAGGAAGACCCGCAGCAGGTTCGCCCGGCCCGGGTCGTCGCGCCCGCCGGCGCCGTAGCCGATGGCGTCCACCCGCATCGCCGGCAGGGGTCCGAAGGACTCGGCCAGCGTCGTCAGGATGGCCGCCCCGGTCGGCGTGCAGAGCTCGCGGGGGAAGTCGCTGGGGGCGATCACGCCGTCGCGCATCAGCTCGGCCGTCGCGGGGGCGGGCACGGGCATCAGGCCATGATCGCAGCGGACCGTGCCGGTGCCCAGCGGGATCGGCGAGCAGACCACCCGGTCGACGCCGAGGCGGTCCAGGGCGATGGCGGCACCGATGATGTCCACGATGCTGTCGACGGCCCCGACTTCGTGGAAGTGCACCTGGTCGGGCGTGGTGTTGTGGACCTTCGCCTCGGCGGCGGCCAGGCGCTGGAAGATCCGCCGCGCCCACTGGTCGGCCCGCTCGCTCAGGCCGGCGTGGTCCAGCAGGTGCAGGATATCGGTGAGGTTGCGCCCGTGGGCGTGGCCGTGTTCGTGCGGGTGCGGGTGGTCGTGGCCGGGCTCGGGGGGCGTCGCCGGCCGGTGGGGATGGCTGTGGCCGAGGTCGGCGTCGTGCGGGTGGTCGTGGCTGTGGCCATGGGCGGGGGGGTGCTCGTGCGCGTGGTCGTGGCCATGATCGTGCGTGTGGGGCCTGTCGTGGTCGTGTGCGTGGTCGTGGGGCGGCTCGGGCTCGTCCTCGCCGAGGTGGACGTGGAACTTCGTGCCGCCCAGGCCCCCGCGGGTGACGCGCTCGGCCGAGAGGCGATAGCCCGTCACGCCGAGGCGCTTCAGGGCGTCGCGCAGGTCGTCGAGGCGCAGGCCCGCGTCGAGCAGGGCCCCGAGGATCATGTCGCCGCTGGCGCCGCCGAAACAGTCGAAGTAGGCTAGAGTCATGGCCAGAGTGTAGAGCCCCGCCGGCCCGAATGCAAGGCGACCAATCGGCGGGTCCGACATTCCCAATCGGTCCCGGGCACGGTAGCATGGGGGCCGGCTTACAGACTGACGAGATCCAACAAGGAGACGGTGCAATGGCGACCTGGCGTGAGGCCCAGCGGGAAGTCCCGATCTACGACGAGGTGGACGTGCTGGTGTGCGGCGGGGGCCCGGCGGGCTTTTCGGCGGCCCTGGCGGCGGCGCGGGCGGGGGCCAAGACGCTGCTGATCGAGCAGACCAACTGCATGGGCGGCATCGCGACGGCGGGCGGACACAACCACATCTGCCTGTTCAGCGAGTGGGCCTCGCCGGTGCGGGTGGTGGGAGGCATCCCCTGGGAGATGGCCGTCCGCGTCAGCGAGATGGGCTATGGCCACACCACGACCAGCCAGGTGGATTACGAGCTGGACGGCATGAAGCTGGCCCTGGAGCAGATGGCCCAGCAGGCGGGCGTCCAATTGCTCTACCACACGCTGTTCGCCGACGCGATCGTCCGCGACGGGCGGATCATCGGGGCGGCCATCCAGAACAAGACCGGCCGACAGGTCGTGCTGGCCAAGCGGGTGATCGACGCCACCGGCGACGCCGATGTGGCCGCCTCGGCCGGGGCCCCCTGGGAGATGGGCCGACCCGGCGACGGCGCCTGCCAGCCCACCACCCTCATGTTCACCATCGGCGGCGTGGACTACGGCAAGGTCGCCCAGTGGCGCACCAGCTACGGCATGACGGAGGTGTGGGAGCAGGCCCAGGCCGCCGGCGACATGGAGCCCTTTCAGAACTACATCATGGGCTTCTGGTGGACGCCGACCCGGCCCGACCAGGTGGGCATCAACTTCACGCACATGGTCGGCACCGACTGCACCAACGCCGCCAGCATCACCGCCGCGACGATCGAGGGGCGCCGCCAGGCGTTCCACATGATCCCCGTCTTCCGCAAGTACGTGCCGGGCATGGAAGACTGCTACCTCATCTCGACGGCCAGCCTGCTGGGCACCCGCGAGAGCCGCCGCATCGTCGCCGACGTCGTGCTCAATGAGCAGCACCTCATGCAGCGGCAGGGCTGGGACGACAGCGTCTGCTACGGCTCGTTCTACATCGACGTGCACAACTGCACCGGCATGGGCATGGACGCCGAGACCTGGCGGCCGGAGAAGGGCTTCCGCTACCAGATGCCCTACCGCTGCATGCTGCCGCAGGGCCTGGAGAACCTGCTGGTGGCCGGGCGGTGCATCGGCGCGACGCACCGCGCGTTGGGCTCGACCCGCGTGATGCCCCAGTGCGCCGCCCTGGGCGAGGCCGCCGGCGTGGCGGCCGCCCTGAGCCTGACCGGCGACCGTACGCTCCGGGCCGTGCCCGCCGGCGAGCTGCAGGCCGCCCTGCGCCAGGCCGGCGCCATCTTTGACGAGGCCGGCATCGCCGCCGCCAACGCCGCCGCCCAGCCGGCGGAGTAACGCACCTTCTGTATATAGCCCCGGGCTTGGGCGGGGTCTTCGGGGACGGTGCCCGCCGGGCTGTAGGGAGTGCAGCGTACCGTTCGCTCCGCATGTCCGGTCCGCCCCCGGGCGCCATCCGCGCTCGGTGCCGACCGGCCGGGACGGGCCCCGGGGCGAACCGCCCCCGCCGGCTGCGTGGCCCTGCCGGCGCGTCCCTTGCCCTGGGCCGCCCGCGGGTATACTCGCGGCCTGGCCCCCGAAGGAGCCGCCCATGCCGAACCGTCCGCCGAACGTGCTGCTGATCCTGACCGACGACCAGGGCTGGGACGACCTGGGCTGCCACGGCAACCCCTACGTCCGCACGCCGCACCTGGACGCGCTGGCGGCCCAGAGCGTGCAGCTGGCGAACTTCTACGTGGCGGCCGTCTGCGCCCCGACCCGCGCGAGCCTGCTGACGGGGCGGCACTTCCTGCGGACAGGCGTGTCGCACGTGCACGGCGGCAAGGACTTCGTCCACCCCGACGAGGTGACCCTCGGCCAGCACTTCCAGCGGGCCGGCTACCGCACGGGGATGTGGGGCAAGTGGCACTCGGGCAAGACGACGGGCTACTTCCCCTGGCAGCGCGGCTTCGACGAGGCCTACATGGCCCGGCTCTACAAGCACCACGACAGCGTGGGCCAGCTCAACGGCCAGCCTGTTTCCCACGAGGGCTGGACGATCGAGACGCTCGCCGACTACGCCCTGGACTTCATCGAGCGC
Source organism: Phycisphaerae bacterium (assembly GCA_041687295.1). GTDB lineage: Bacteria > Planctomycetota > Phycisphaerae > SM23-33 > FEN-1343 > JAWLCG01. The sequence goes on from JAWLCG010000265.1 coordinate 5,935, forward strand.
CACTGCGACGTGCCCTGGTTCGCCTTCGTGTCCCACCTGGCCCCGCACGCCCCGCTGTCGGCCCCGCAGGACAGGGTCGCCCGCTACGAGGCGATGGGACTTTCCAGGGCCCTGGCGACGCTCTATGCCATGGTCGAGCAGGTCGACGCGTCGGTTGGCCGGGTGCTCGCCGGCCTGGACGCGATGGGCCTGGCCGAGGATACGATCGTGCTGTTCCTCAGCGACAACGGGCCGGCCATCCTCGAGGACCAGCTGACCGACGCAGACCGCCGCACGCGATACGTCAACGGCTACAAGGGCCATAAGGGCAACATGTGGGAGAACGGCATCCACGTGCCGCTCTTCGTCCGCTGGCCGGGACGCTATCGCCCCGCCACCGTGACCCGCCTGGCCGACGTGTGCGACCTGCTGCCGACGCTGCTGGACGCCTGCGGGATCGCTCTGCCCGCCGACGGCCCGGCGCTGGACGGGCGCAGCATTACGAGTTATCTGGAGGGCGACGAGGCCTCGCTGGGCCCCAAGGAGTCGTGCATCTGGGTTCACCCCGGTTGGCCGCCGGACCCGCGCAGGCCCTACGACGTCAACGGCCTGCCCGGCGAGTACCACCCCGTGTCCGCCGACGAGAAGGCCCAGCTGCCCTTCGACCCCCAGCTGCTGGGCCTGCGGACCGAGGACTACAAGCTGCTCCGCCATCCCGGCTACGTCCAGGGCCAGCCCGATCTGCTCGACGGACGCCTGCTGGTCCACATCGCCGAGGACCCCAGGGAGGACCGCAACCTCGCTGCCGATCAGCCGGGGCGCGTCTTGGCCATGGAGGAGCGTCTGCGGCTGTGGTTCGAGGGCGTCCGCGCCGAGCCGCACGCCTTCCACAGCCCGCACTTCGTCCTGGGCGAGGGGGCGACGGACGTCGTGCTGGCCTACGCCCCGTGCCGCGTGCACGGGTCGATCCGCAACGGCGGCATCAGCTCCAACCAGTGGACCCGCCCCGGCGACGGGGCCGACTACCACCTCGACGTCCGCCAGGCGGGCCCGTGGCGCGTGCACGCCCAGTGCCGCCAACTGCCGACCGGCTCGGCGACGCTGCGCCTCCGCGCGGGCGTCAGCGAACTGTCGGCCACACTGACCGATACCGACCAGCCCCTGGGCACGCTCGACCTGCCGGCCGGCGAATCGACACTGCACGTCGAGCTGCTCGACGGCGCCCTCGACGGCCTCCAGAGCCTCCAGTTCGAGCCCATATAGCCCCGGGCATGCCCGGGGTCTCCGGTAGGCCGGGTCGAGCCCCGCGAGGCCCGGCGGGATGTCGGCGGAGGCTACGGACGCAGTATGGAGTGCGGCGGCTGTGAC
>JAWLCG010000266.1:0-7264 GCA_041687295.1 Phycisphaerae bacterium
CAGCCGGACTGCGTCCGGCCTACAGGAGGAGAGCCTGGCTCCCCGGCGGCGTTTCGGCCGCCTGCGGGGCCATGCCCAACCTGGAGCAAGAGGCGTGCCAGAGGCGCACCGGCAGCGGCCGACTTGTCCTAAGCCGCTTCCGAAACAGGCACTGCGATCAAAGACGCATCACGATACGTGGCGGGATGCGCAGGGGAGAGGGTTACAGTCGTGCAGAATGCAATGTCAGCGGCGCCGCCCGCGGCCGTCGACGTCGGGGGTCTCGATGCCGTGCGTGCGGATCTTGCGGTAGAGGGTGCTCGCGTCGATGCCGAGGTCGGCGGCGGCCTGTCGGCGGTTGCCCTTGCGGCGCTGGAGCGTTTCGGTGATGAAGAGCTTCTCCAGGGCGGCCAGGCTCATGGGCTGGCCCGTGCGGGCCCCGGCGGCGGCAGGGCGCAGCTCGGGCGGCAGGTGGTTGAGCTCGATGAGCCCGCCGCGGCACAGGACGAAGGCCTGCTCGATGATGTTCTCCAGCTCGCGGACGTTGCCCGGGTAGTCGTGCTCCATCAGCTGGGCCATCACCGCGTCGCTGACGCCGGCGATGGCCTTGTCTTGCAGGCGGTTGAAGCGGGCGATGAGGTGCTCGACGAGCAGGGGGATATCCTCCCGCCGCTGGGCCAGGCCCGGCAGGCTCAGGTGCACCACGCGGACGCGGTAGTAGAGGTCCTCGCGGAAGTGGCCCGACCGCACGCGGTCGGCGAGGTTGCGGTTGGTCGCCGTGATGACCCGCACGTCGATGGGCACGGGCTTCGTGCCGCCCAGCGGCTCGATGACCCGCTCCTGCAGCACCCGCAGCAGGCGGACCTGCATGGCCGGCGAGACGTCGCCGATCTCGTCCAGGAAGATCGTCCCGCCGTCGGCCAGGGCGAATCGGCCCGGGCGGTCGCGCCGCGCGTCGGTGAAGGCCCCGGCCTTGTGGCCGAACAGCTCGCTCTCGAGCAGCGTGTCGGGCAGGGCCGCACAGTTGACGGCCACGAAGGCCTTGCGCTTGCGCGGCGAGAGGTTGTGGATGGCCCGGGCGAACAGCTCCTTGCCCGTGCCGCTGGGGCCCTCGATGAGCACGGTGCTGGTGCTGGCGCCGATCTGCGGGAGGATCTCGAACAGCCGGGTCATGGCGGGGCTGCGCCCGACGATGTCCTCGAAGCTGTAGCGGGCGTGGAGCTCCTTCTGGAGCTGCTCGACCTGGGTGAGGTCCTGGAAGGTCTCGACGCCGCCGACGATCTGGCCCTGGCCGTCGCGGAGCAGGGCGGTCGCCAGGCGGATGGGGATCCGCTGGCCCTGCTGGTTGATGATGTGGGCCGTGGCGTTGACGACGGGCTGGCCGGTGTCCATCGTCCGGCGGAGAGCGCAGCTCCGCTCGCAGATGCTGGCGCGGAAGACGTCGCAGCACTGCCGGCCCAGGGCCTGGTCGCGCGGGATGCCCGTGATCCGCTCGGCCGCCCGGTTGAAGGCGGTGATCCGCCAGCCGGGGTCGACGGTGAAGACGCCCTCGTTGACCGAGTCCAGGATCGTGATTTCCCGCTGCACTGCGCGTGGGGCCATCGCGGCACCGTTCCTTTCCGCCGTTGGGCAGGCTGCAGTCGTGCACTATACCACGATCGATCTTCCGTGTGTATGGCAAAGTGCATGAGTGTGGCCGAGAGGTCCTCGGCCTGCTCGCACGCACAACTGTTGCTGCGTTTTGGGCTTACCGGTTGGGGGCGGCTCTGGCACGGCATTTGAAGGGGACAGGGCATGATCAGGGTCGCGATCCCAGAGTGGCAGGGCCGGGTCAGCCCGGTCTTCGACGTGGCTGGCCGGGTGCTGCTCGTCGATGCCGACCCGGGCGCCGAGCGGGCGCGGCGGGAGCTGGCCCTGGAGGGGGAGGACCCGCAGGCCCGCCTGGCCCGGCTGGTCGAGGCGGGGGCGGACGTGCTGGTCTGCGGCGCGATCTCCAGGCCGCTGGAACTGGCGCTGGCGTCGGCGGGGATCGAGGTGATCTCGCAGGCCTGCGGCGAGGTCGAGCGGGTGCTCAAGGCCTACCTCGCCGGCGAGCTGGACCAGGAAGCCTACTGGATGCCCGGCTGCTGTGGCCGGCGGCGGCGCTGTCGCGGCCGGCGGCGCGGCCAACGTGCGAAACGACACTGACCCGCCAGTGTGCGGGCAAGGATAAAGGAGACACATCATGCCAGGTGGAGACCGAACCGGACCGATGGGACGTGGACCGATGACAGGCCGGGGGGCCGGCCTCTGTGCGGGCGATGCCTTGCCCGGCTACGCCAACCCGATGGGCGGGCGTGGCCGAGGCGGCGGGCGGGGGTGGCGTCACCGTTTCTGGGCGACCGGCCTGGCCGGCCGGCAGCGGAGAGGGGCGGGCCGGGCGGCACCGCCCGTCGAGGCGGGGGGCGAATCCGAGCTCGACGCGCTACAGGCCCAGGCCGAGTCGCTCGAGCAGGGCCTCCAGGCTCTCCGCCAGCGGATCGAGCAGTTGCAGGGCCCGCGCGACGGGGACTGATCTGCGACGAGTACCCTCGATGTAGCGGGCGTTTGTCCGGGCCGGGGCTTCCCTGGCCCCGGAGCGTTTCGCGCCCGTCTGGAGGTGCAGCATGGCTGAGCGTCCGCGAGCTGGCCGAGGGCGAGGCGAGCCGGACCCCATGAGAATCGCCATCGCCAGCGGCAAGGGCGGCACGGGCAAGACGACGGTGGCCACCAACCTGGCCGCCGTCGCCGCCCGCGCGGGCCGGGATGTGGCCTACCTCGACTGCGACGTCGAGGAGCCCAACGGGGCGCTGTTCCTTCGGCCCGCGGTTACCGAGACGCGTCCCGTGCGCGTCAGCGTGCCCGCCGTCGACGCCGACCGGTGCACCGCCTGTGGCCTGTGCGGGCAGATCTGCCAGTACAGCGCGATCCTGCTGATGGGCGAGCAGGTGCTGGTTTTCCCCTCGATGTGTCACGGCTGCGGGGGCTGCTGGCGGGTCTGCCCGGCCGGGGCGATCACCGAAACGTTCCGCCAGACCGGCGAGATCCAGCTGGGCCGGGCCGGCGGCGTCCAGTGCGTGCAGGGGCTGTTGCACATCGGCGAGGCGATGAGCCCGCCGGTGATCCATCAGGTGAAGGCGTCGGCCCCGCCGGCCGAGCTGATCGTCATCGACGCGCCGCCTGGGACGAGCTGCCCGGCCATCGAGGCCGTCCGCGGGGCCGACTTCGCCCTGCTGGTGACCGAGCCGACGCCCTTCGGCCTGCACGACCTGGCGCTGGCGGTCGAGATGGTCCGCGCCCTGCGCCTGCCGCTGGGCGTGCTGATCAACCGCGCCGGCATCGGCGACTCGCGGACGCAGGACTACTGCCGCGCCCAGCGGCTCGACGTGCTGGCCGAGATCCCCGACGACCGCGCCCTGGCCGAGGCCTACTCGCGCGGGCAGCTGGCCTGCGAGGCCCTGCCGGAGCTGGCCGGGCGGTTCGAAAGGCTGCTGTCCACGATTGAGGGACGGGTGCGGGGCGCCTCGCGACCGGCCGGGGCCCCGCGATGAAAGAGCTGGTCGTCATCAGCGGCAAGGGCGGCACGGGCAAGACCTCCATCGTCGCCTCCTTCGCCGCCCTGGCCGCGGGCCGGGCCGTGCTGGCCGACTGCGACGTCGACGCCGCCGATCTGCACCTGGTGCTCGCCCCGCGCATCGTCCGCCGCGAGAGCTTCACCGGCGGCCAGCGGGCCCGCATCCGCCCGGGCCACTGCACGGCCTGCGGCAAGTGCGAGGAGCTCTGCCGGTTCGACGCGATCTACTCCGACGGCCCCGGCAATGGCCGCGTGGAGCGGACCTTCCGCGTCGACCCCATTGCCTGCGAGGGCTGCGGCGTCTGCGCATGGTTCTGCGCGGAGGGCGCCATCGAGTTCTCCCCAGCCGTCAACGGCGAGTGGTTCGTCAGCGACACCCGCTGCGGGCCCCTCGTGCACGCCCGCCTGGGCATCGCGCAGGCCAACAGCGGCAAGCTCGTCAGCACCGTCCGCACCGAGGCCCGGGCGCTGGCCGAGCAGCGCGGGCTGGAGATGGTGCTGATCGATGGCTCGCCGGGCATCGGCTGTCCGGTCATCGCCTCAATCACCGGGGCGAGCCTGGTGCTCATCGTCACCGAGCCGACCGTCAGCGGTCTGCACGACCTGCAGCGCGTCGCCGAGCTGACGCGCCACTTCGCCGTGCCGGCCCTGGTCTGCGTGAACAAGTGGGACATCAACCCGGACCAGGCCCTGCAAATCGAGTCGGCCGCCCTGCAGGCCGGCCTGCAGCCGGCGGGCCGGGTGCGCTACGACCGCGCCGTCACCGCCGCCCAGGTGCAGGGCCGGGCCGTCGTCGAGCAGCCCGGCAGCGCCTCCGCCGACGACATCCGCGCCCTCTGGGCCGCCGTCGAGCGATCCCTGCAGGCCGGGCCCGCCATGATCCCGGAATAGTGCTTGCCAAACCCCCACGCGCCGTGGCAAGGTCATAGGGCCGATTCTGGCTTACGGAGACCGCGGCCATGCCGAATGCAAGCACTTCCAACGTGACGATCGGGGCCGAGGGCGAGGGCTTCAGCCTCCGCCGCGACACCGAGCCGTACTTCGTCAAGGGCGCCCGCACGCTGGGCACACGCTACATGGACCGCGTGGCCGCCTGCGGGGGCAACGGCGTGCGGATCAGCACCAGCCGGGACACCTCGGCCGTGCTCGACGAGGCCCACCGCCTGGGCCTGTCGGTGCTGCTGGGCCTGCCGATGCGGGCGCAGCGGGACGGGTTCGACTACGGCGACGCCTCGGCCGTGCGGGCCCAGCACGAGCGGGCGGCCGAGATCGTCCAGGCCCACAAGGACCACCCGGCCCTGCTGCTGTGGGCGATCGGCAACGAGCTGGACCACATCCCCGGCGACAAGGACTTCGACCTGCGCCTGTGGGACGCGGTCAACGACGTCGCCCGCATGATCCACCAGGCCGACCCGAACCACCCGGCCATGACCGTGATCGGCACGGGCCGAAAGGGCAAGCTGGCCGGCCTGGTCGAGCGGTGCCCCGACCTGGACCTGCTGGGCGTCAACGCCTACGCGGACATTGTCGAGGTGCCCGCCTGGCTGCGGTCGCACGGCTGGAACCGCCCCTACGCCGTCACCGAGTGGGGCCCCAGCGGCCATTGGGAGGTGCCCCGCACCCGCTGGGGCGCGGTCATCGAGGAGAGCTCCACCGAGAAGGGCCGGGTCTACCGCGACCGCTACGAGCAGGTCATCCAGGCCGACCCCTGGTGCGTGGGCAGCTACGCCTTCCTCTGGGCGGGCAACCGCCAGGAGCGGACGCACACCTGGTACAACATGTTCGCCGACGACGGGGCCCGGACCGAGCCGGTCGAGGTCATGCAGTACGAGTGGACGGGCCAGTGGCCCGCGACGCGCTGCCCGCGGATCGCCGCGCTCCGCATCGATGGCCAGGCCGCCGGCGAGGATGTGTGCCTCGCCCCAGCCAGCGTGCACCGGGCCGAGCTGACGCTCGAGCCGGCCAGTCCGCCCGTCGATCGCATCGAATGGGAGCTGGTGCCCGAGAACCTCACCTTCGGCGCCTACGCCGGCCAGGGCGAGACTAAGCCCGCCCCCGTCGCCGACGCCGTGCGGGCCGTGCAGGCCGGCGGGCGGTCGGTGGAGTTCCAGGCCCCCGCGGAGGCCGGCCGGGACTACCGCCTGTTCGTCCACGCCTACAACGGCCCCGACCACGTGGCCATCGCGAACATCCCATTCCGCGTCGAGGGCTGACGCCGCGCCGCCGCAATAGGAGTTTGCCGCCTGCGACAGCAGGTCTGCAGGGTGGTCTCGGCCCAAGCCCACGGAATGCCTTCCGTGGGCATCTCGGCCGGGCCGTACCTGACGGGGCACAACGCACGCGCACGTCCGATGGGTCTGGGTGCCCCGGGCAAGCCGCAGGCTCGCCCGGCCGAGGGCGGGATGGGCCGCCTGAATCAGCCGCCAGCGCCCTCGACCGGGCGAGCGGTGCTGACGCCCCGCTTGCCCGGGGCACCCCGCCATACGGTCGATCGGCGAACGGTCTATGTCCGAACGGGCCAATAGGACGTTACCGATCGGCGGGCGGCTACGCCACGGGTCGGCGGGTGCGGGCGGCGATGGCGGCGCGCCAGCGGTCGGCCTGGGCGGGCTCGGCGAAGTCGGTGTCCGGCAGGGGGTAGTCCCGGCCGAGGCTGCGGCTCTTGGAGCTGCCCATGGGGTGGTAGGGCATCACCTCGACGCCCTGGCCATGCTGCAGGGCCTCGGCCAGCTCGGCGATGCCGGCGAAGTGGTCGTCGCGGTCGTTCAGGCCCGGCACGATGGGGCAGCGCAGCAGGATGGCCGCCCCCGCGGCGTCGAGGGACAGAATATTCTCGCGGATGCGCCCGCAGTCGACGCCGGTGTACTGGCGGTGGCGGGCCGGGTCGGTCTCCTTCCAGTCGATCAGGAACAGATCCACCCGCCGGGCCAGCTCGATGAGCCGCTCGGTCGGCGCGATGGCGGCCGTCTCGACGCAGGTGTGGATAGACGCCGCCCGGGCCGCGTCCAACAGCGCCCGGCTGAAATCCAGCTGCGCCGTCGGCTCGCCGCCCGAGAGCGTCAGCCCGCCGCCGGAGGCGTCGAAGTAGGCGCGGTCCTGCTCGACCTCGTTCATGACCTCGGCGACGGTGGCGGGTCGGCCCTTGATCTCCAGGGCCCCGCACGCGCACGCCTCGACGCAGCGCCCGCAGGCCGTGCAGGCCGAGCGGTCGATGCGGTGCTCGCCGTCGCCGACGCCATGGCAGCCCAGCGTGCAGACGGCCACGCAGGCCCCGCACTGGCGGCAGCGCTCGTGGAGGAAGAACAGCTCTGCCTCGAAGGCCTGGGACTCGGGGTTGTGGCACCACAGGCAGCGCAGCGGACAGCCCTTGAGGAACACCGTCGTGCGGATGCCGGGCCCGTCATGCATCGAGCAGCGCTCGATCGACAGGATCGTGCCGGTTACGGATTGCGTCGGGTGGGTCATCGTTTGGGGGTTGTGGGGGGGCTTGAGGCCTTGGTCGGAGCAGGAATACGCAGGCGGGCGTGGCGTTATCCCTTAACGTGCGGGTGCGTTGTGCCGCTCAGGATCAGCCCGCCCCGATGCCCACGGATGTCAATCCGTGGGCTTGGGCCGGAACTCGGTAGGCCGGACGCAGTCCGGCTGGGGACTGGCGCCGCATCGGGCCCTCGCCCCAGCCGGACTGCGTCCGGC
>JAWLCG010000267.1:0-7263 GCA_041687295.1 Phycisphaerae bacterium
CGGGGGCGTAAGCCCCCGGAAAAAGACTGGCGCCCCTTCGGGGCTCCAGGCCACGCCCCTTCTGGGCTCCGATCCACGGCCATTCGGGGCTGCGATTCCAGGCCCTTCGGCGCTCCGATCCGCGGCCATTCGGGGCTCCGATCCACGGCCCTTCCGAGGCGCTGCCCCCGCCCCCCTCGCTCACGAAGAGGACGCTTCGGCGCTTCTCCACCCCTCGCCCCCTCGCCTCAGCGACCCTGCGGGGGGTCTTCCGCGTACTAGACGTGGCGGTTGTGATCCGCCACCCGAGGACGCCGAGGGCTTGTGTGCAGTTTTTCACAAGAGCCCCCTGCCGCCGGAGGCCGTAAACGGCCCCCTGCAACTGATTTCGCCATGATTGGCCGGGACGGCTGGAGGTCGCACTGGCCGACCTGTCGGGTGTTGCATTGACAAACGCGCCTCGCGCGCGGTAGGGTTCACCCTTTCCGAACCGCCCGTAAAGGTACCAAGGACTTGTCGAAGCCCCACGAGAACCTCTGCCCGGGCCGTTGTCCCGGCTGTGCCGTGCGAGAGCCGGCCGAGGGATTGGCCGAATGGGTCGCCGCCCACGACACCGCCGCCGGCGGCACGCTGGCCGGGGCGGCGCTGCTGGTGCGCGTGGCGAGCACCTTCGTCCTGCCGCTGACCACGACGCTCGCCGGCGCGATGCTGGCCGGCGAGGGTGAGACGCGGCGGTTCGTGGGCCTGCTGATCGGCCTGACGGCGGGCCTGGCCGCGAGCATTCCGCTGGGTCGACTGGTGGGCCGACTCTGGCCGGTGCCGCCGGCGGCGGCTTCGACCCGGGCCTCCTGCGAGGAATCCATATGAGCCTGTGCACGCTGTTCGCCCGGCTGCGGGGCGAGAAGACCTTCGACCGCGGCATCCACCCGCACGACTGGAAAGAGCTCTCCGCCGACGCCGCCGTCGAGGTGCTGCCCACGCCCGCCGCTGTCACCGTGCCGCTGGTGCAGCACATCGGCGCGCCCTGCGTGGGCACGGTCAAGCCGCGCACGACTGTGGAGATGGGCGATGTGCTGGGCCAGGCCGAGGCCTTCGTCTCGGCGCCCGTGCACAGCCCCATCCGCGGCACGACGGCCCTGGAGACGATGGTGACGCTGGCCAATGGCCGACACGTGCCGGCCATCCCCGTCAAGGCCGAAGGCGAGCAGCTGACCGGGCCGGCCCTGTTCGAGGCCATCTTCGGCGGCGACTGGCCCACCGAGGGCCTGGACGCCTACGAACCCGACACCATCGTCCAGGCCATCCAGGCCGCCGGTCTGGTCGGCATGGGCGGGGCGGGCTTCCCGACGCACGTCAAGCTCAAGCTCAACCCGCACAAGCCCGTCGACACGCTGCTGGTCAATGGCTGCGAGTGCGAGCCCTACCTGACGGCCGACCATCGGCTCATGCTCGAGGCGCCGCGCCCGCGCCCGCCCGGCGCCCGGCGGGCCGCCGGGGCGGCCGGTGCCACGCGCGTGGCCGTCGCCATCGAGGACAACAAGCCCCAGGCCATCGCCGCGCTGCAGCAGGCGGCCGAGGGCACCGGCGTCGAGATCGTCCCCACGGCCACCCGCTACCCCATGGGCGGCGAGAAGCAGACCATCCTGGCCGTCCTGGGCCGCGAGGTGCCCACCGGCGGCCTGCCGCTGGACGTGGGCGTGGTGGTGGTCAACGTCGGCACCACAGCCGCCATCGCGCGGGCCGTCGTGCGGGGCCAGCCGCTGACCCACCGCATCATCACCGTCACGGGTCGCGGCGTGAACCGCCCCTGCAACGTGCTGGCCCCGGTCGGCGTGAGCATGCAGGAGCTGATCGACTTCGCCGGCGGCCTGAACGAGCGGGCCCGGCGCGTCGTCTCCGGCGGGCCGATGATGGGCTTCGCCGTCCAGGACCTTTCCACCCCGGTGACCAAGGGCACCAGCGGCATCACGGTGCTGATCCAGGAGGACGTCGACGCCGCCCCCGAGACCGCCTGCGTCCGCTGCGGCCGATGCGTGGACGTCTGCCCCGTCGGCCTGGTGCCCACCCGCATCGCCATGGCCGTGCGGAACAAGGACTGGGAGACGGCCAAGAAGTACAACATCATGGCCTGCATCGAGTGCGGCTGCTGCGGCTACGCCTGCCCCGCCAGCATCCCGCTGGTGCAGATCATCCGCGCGGGCAAAGCGATGATGCCGCGCGAGTGAGGCGATTTTTGTTTTCTGATTTGCGATTGGCTGCGTTGAGAACTGCCCCCGGTAAGCCCGCTGAAGCGGGCTGAACAGAAGGGGGTAGCCCGCTCGCATCCCAGGCCTAAAGGCCTGGGCTACACCGCTTCGCGGCGAAGGCGGGTGAACCCGCCTGCAATGCCTCGCACTGAGCACAGGAACTCGGAACGACAAATGGCCAACGAACAGAAAAAGCCCCCCGTGGCCCCCGACACGACACCGCAACTGCAAGTAGCCCCTGGCCCGCACTTCGGCACGACGGGGCGGTCCACGCGGTGGATGATGCTCGACGTGCTGATCGGTCTGCTGCCGGCGGTGGTGGTCAGCCATCTCGTCTTTGGCGGGCGGGCGTCGATGGTAATCGGCGTCTCGGTCGTTACCTGCCTGGTGGCCGAGGCGATCTTCCAGTGGATGCGAGGCCGGCCGGTGAGCCTGGCCGATGGCTCGGCGGCGGTCACGGGGCTGATCCTGGCCCTGTCGCTGCCGTGGACCGTGCCGTGGTGGATCCCGCTGATCGGCGGGTTCGTGGCGATCGGCTTTGGCAAGATGGTCTTCGGCGGCCTGGGGCGGAACTCGTTCAACCCCGCCATGGTGGGCCGGGCGTTTCTGATGATCTGCTTCGCCACCGAGATGACCACCTGGGCCCTGCCCGGCGGCGTCGTGCCTGACGGCCTGACGGCCGCCACCCCGCTGGGGGCCGCCAAGTACGGCAACACGCTGGCCTACGGCCTGGAGCGGATGTTCCTGGGCACCATCAACGGCTCGCTGGGCGAGACCAGCGCCGCCGCCCTGCTGCTGGGCGGGCTGTACCTGATGCTCCGCCGCTCGGCCGCCTGGCAGATCCCTGTCGGCGTGCTGCTGGGCGCGGGCGTGGTGGCCTCGCTGCAGTACCTCTTCACCGACAGCCCGCTGATGAACCCGCTGTTCCACCTCAACGGCGGGGCGCTGCTGTTCGGGGCCTTCTTCATCGCCACCGACCCGGTCAGTTCGCCGCTGAGCCTGCGAGGCCGATGGGTCTTCGGCCTGGGCGTGGGCATCCTGACGATGGTCATCCGCCTGTTCGCCGGCTACCCCGAGGGCGTCATGTTCGCCGTGCTGCTGATGAACAGCGTCACCCCGCTGATCAACCGCTACACCGTCCCCCGCCCCGTCGGCGGCCCGATGGCCCGGCCCAGGCCGGCGCCGGTGAAGGCGTAAGAAACAGCAGGACATGGGCCACAGAGGACACAGAGGACACAGAGATTTGAGATAGAGTGGGTTCGACTTGGGGCGGCGGTTGTGACACCCCGGCCAACGGAGGCGCGACATGGACCACTCCCAAGAGCCCCGGCAGCAGGCTTCCCCGTCAGACGGCGAATACCGGTTGGCGGGGGCTCGACGGCCGAACGGAGCGCACGTGTCGAGCCGGGGCGAAGCCGGTGAGCGGTACCCGGAGCAGGAGCTGACCCGCGCGATCATTGGCTGTGCGGTGCAGGTGCACAAGGCGTTGGGGCCTGGGTTTCTCGAGTCAATCTACGAGAATGCCCTGGCCCACGAGTTGTCCAAGCAGGGCCTGCGGTTCACCCGGCAGGCGATCGTGAAGGTGCACTACGATGGGATCGAGGTCGGCGAACACCGGCTCGACCTGTTCGTGGAAAGCCGGGTGGTCGTCGAGTTGAAGAGCGTCGATGCGATGGTGCCCAAGCACACGGCCCAGCTCATCAGCACGCTCAAGGCGGTGGGCGCCCGCGTAGGGCTGCTCATCAATTTTGACGAGATCAAGCTGGTCGATGGGCTGCAGAGAGTGGTCCTGTAGAGGTCTGCCAGAGAACACACGACATTTGGGGAAGGCATTCGGGGCCGGGCAGGCTGGCCGTGCCTGAAACCCTGATACTCTCTGTGTCCTCTGTGTCCTCTGTGGCCATCGTTTGTCTTCCCGCTGACGGGAAGGTGCGTCTTTTCGGAGTCCAGAATGGTTGGATACATCAGACAAGCCTGGCTGGTGCTGGGGTTGGCGTTGCTGTTCGGTGTGGCCCTGGCGGGGGTGGATGCGGCCCTGAAGCCGCGGATCCTCGAGAACGCCCGCGTGGCGAGGATCGCAGCCGCCCAGGAGGTCGTGCCCGGTGGGGCGGCCGTGACCGAGGTGCCGGCCCTGCCCAACGTCCTGCGGGTCGACGACGCCCAGGGCCGACTGATGGGCTGGGCGGTCGAGGGCTCGGGGCAGGGCTACGCCGACACGATCCGCGTGCTGTTCGGCCTGACGCCCGACGGGCAGGCCCTGACCGGGCTGGTGGTGCTCTACAACCAGGAGACGCCGGGCCTGGGCAACAAGATCACCGAGTACGAGTGGCGCAAGCAGTTCCTCGGCCAGCCGACCGACGCCGAGCTGGTGCCCGTCACGCGCCACAGCGGCCAGCCGCGGGAGATCGACGCCGTCACCGGCGCCACCATCAGCTCCCAGGCCGTCTGCACCATCATCAACCAGCAGACCCTCGAGCCGACCCCGCAGGGCCTGGCCCCCTCGCGGCTGATCGCGACGCTGGCCGACCTGGCCGAGCAGGCCCAGATCAGCCCCGACGCCCCCGCCCCCGGTGGCCGGGCCGAGCCGCTGCCGGTCACGCCCGACGACGTCTCCGCTTACACCGGCAGCACGCCGCAGAAGAAGGAGTGAGCTGATACCATGGCCAACGGATTGCCCGGTCCCACCACGCGGTTCTTCAACGGCATCCTGCCGGAGAACCCCGTCTACCGCCAGATCCTCGGCATGTGCCCGGTGCTGGCCGTCACCAACACGATGGCCGGCGCCATCACCATGGCCGGGGCGACGGCCTTCGTGCTGATCTGCGCCAACGTGATCACCAGCCTGCTCCGCAACGCCCTCAAGCCCCACCTGCGGATCCTGGTCTTCACGCTGACGATCGCCAGCTTCGTCACCATCGCCGACCGGACGCTGGCAGCCTTCCTGCCGCTGATGAGCGCGAGGCTGGGGCCCTACATCCCGCTGATCATCGTCAACTGCATCATCATCTGCCGCGCCGAGGTGTGCGCCAGCAAGCAGGGCGTGGGCACCGCCTTCTTCGACGCGGCCGGCACGGGGCTGGGCTTCCTGCTGGCGCTGGCGTCGATCTCGCTGGTCCGCGAGGTGCTGGGCAACGGCACGGTCCTGAGCGGCTGGGCCGGGCCGGGCGGCCTGGGCCTGCGGGTGCTGCCCGAGAGCTTCCCCACCTGGAACCTGCTGCTGCTGCCGCCCGGGGCGTTCTTCACCCTGGGCGTGCTGATGGGCCTGGTCAACTGGTACAGCCTGGCCCGCAAGCGGCGGGTCGCCCAGGGCAACCTGTTCACGGTGGGCGCCGAGGCCGCCCGCGCGGAGGTGCAGGCATGAGCACGCTACTGCCCCTGGCCGCCATCGAGCTGAGCATCACCAACGTCATGCTGCTGATCGTCTCGACGGCCCTGATCAACAACTTCGTGCTGCACTACTTCGTGGGCATCTGCCCGTTCATCGGCGTCTCCAAACGCCTGGACACCGCCGCCGGCATGGGGGCGGCCGTCACCTTCGTCATGACCGTGGCGGCCATCCTTACCAAGACCGTCACCTACTTCGTCACCGGCAACATGAACGTCACCGGCGGCCAGCCGGGCGTGCTGACCACGATGATCGCCGGGCGGGCGCTGGACCTGAGCTTCCTGAACTACGTGGTCTACATCCTGGTCATCGCCGGGGCCGTCCAGTTCGTCGAGATGTACGTGCGGAAGTTCTTCCCCCCGCTGTACAAGGCCTTCGGCGTCTTCCTGCCGCTGATCACGACCAACTGCGCGATCCTCTTCGCCACGCTCATGATCATGATGCAGAACATGGGCTTCGCCGAGACGGTCATCTACTCCATCGCCGCGGGCATCGGCTTCACGATCGCCATCGCGATCATGGCCGGCCTGCGCGAGGAGCTGGACTTCGCCGACGTGCCCGAGCCGCTGCGGGGCCCAGCCATCACGCTGATCGTCGCGGGCATCCTGGCCCTGGCGTTCCTGGGCTTCGCCGGCGTCCAGGGCCCCAGTCAGGCCGAGCCGGCCGACGCGAACGCACCGGCGCCGGCCCACGTAGAAACCCCCGAGGCGGACGCCGCCGCCTGAGTTCCCCACGCTTGAGGATGCTGCAATGCTGGAAATGATCCCACTGCTCCTGCTGGCGGCCGGCACGATGGTGCTGCTGGCCATCGGGTTTGGTCTGGTGCTGGGCTGGGCGAACGTGCGCTTCCACGTCGAGCAGGACCCGCGCGTCGACGCCATCAACCAGGCCCTGCCCGGCGCCAACTGCGGCGGCTGTGGCCTGGCCGGCTGCGGGGCCTTCGCCGAGGCCGTCGTCGAGGGCACCGCCAAGCCCGACGGCTGCCCGGTCGGCGGGGCCGACGTCGCCGCCCGCCTCGCCGAGATCCTCGGCATCGAGGTCAACCAGAGCTTCCCCTACCGCCCCGTCATCCACTGCGCCGCCGACTGCGACAGCCGACTGGGCCTGGCCGACTACGCCGGCGAGCGGACCTGCTTCGCCGCCAACGTCATCGGCGGCGTGCAGGGCTGCACCTACGGCTGTTTGGGCTTCGGCGACTGCGCGACGAGCTGCCCCTTCGACGCCATCACCGTCGTCAACGGCCTGCCCCGCATCGACTACGCCCGCTGCACCGGCTGCGGCGCCTGCGAGCGGGCCTGCCCGCGCCACATCATCAACATGGTGCCCTTCAAGGCCAGCCGCATGCTCGTCATCGCCTGCTCCAACAAGGACATGGGCAAGCTGGTCCGCAACGTCTGCAAGGTCGGCTGCCTGGGCTGCAAGGCCTGCACCCGCATCAGCGACGCCTTCCGCGTCGAGAACAACATCGCCCAGCTCGACTACGACAAGTACGACCCCGACGCCGACTTCACGCCCGTCATCGACAAGTGCCCCATGAAGGGCATGCTCTTCGTCGGCCGGCCCAGCCCCAAGGACCTCCAGGCCGTCAAGGACCAGGACCTGCCGGCCGTCATCATGGACCAGTTCGAGACCACCGTCGATAAGACGCAGTGG
>JAWLCG010000268.1:0-7255 GCA_041687295.1 Phycisphaerae bacterium
AGGCGAGTCCTTCGGGTTTCGAGATCCCACTAAAAAAGCGGTGGCGACCTTGGGGGCGCCACCGCTTTTTTCATGCGCCCCACCGCCAGGCGGGCCGAGGCGGCCCCGGCCGGCGTGAAGCTTTTGCCGTTGCCGAAATCCTGCCCGACAAGTATGCTAGAGATATTGGGGAAGGCCAACAGGCCATCGGGCCCGGTGGCGGGCCCGGCTCACCTGTCTTTGTCGGACAAAAGGGGAATGCGATGAACCGCAGCATGCTTCTCGTGGCACTGGTGGCCATCCTGGCCGGGACCGCCCACGCGGCCATCACCCTGCCGGACGACGTACTCCCTGCTGTCAACCTGGTCTGGGTCGACAACAGCGACGTGCCCGCCCTGGCCGGCTATCAGACGTACGATCTGGTCGTCGTCACCGGGGCCGACTGGACCAATGCCGCCCTCGAGGTGATCGTCGACCAAGGGTCCATCTACCAGCACCCGTTCAACACCGGCTACAAGCGCAACAAGGCCCTGGAGGCACTGGATCCGGCGGTGAAGTACGACACGTACGTCACCAGCGGCGCCCTCAACGATGGCCTGTACCACAGCGACCTTATCTACATCCTCGGCCAGCCAGCCATGTGGGGCTTCAACAGCCCCATACCGCTGTTCGACGAGACGGGCATCCGCATCAGCTGGGGTGACATGCTCGGCACCGGCCCGATCGGCCGAATGCAGCTGGCCCGGATCACGGTCAGCAACGACTTCGCCGGCACCTGGCGGGCCGCGGTCTTCGACGCAGACAGTAACGGGATTGAGACGCTCTTCGGCCCGACGATCCCCGAACCGGCCTCACTGGCCCTGCTGGGTTTGCTCAGCCTGGGGCTGACGCGCCGAAGGCGATAAGTACACGGCGGGCCTGAACTCTACCCCAGCGCGGCCACTTGGCGGACGTGCTGCTCCAGGCCGTCCAGGACGCTCCGGCGGAGGGCGTCGGCGAGGCGCTTGGTGGCATGGCGGGGGTTGTAACGCTCAGGAATCGTCGGCTCGCCGTGCAGGATGCCCGTCTGGCGGACGCTCAGCTCGCCATCGGCCTGCTCGGCCAGGTCGACCAGCTCGGGGCGAAAGGCCAGCACCCACGTCGTTTCGCTGAGGCCCGCATGGCCGCCGACGCGCATCGCCTCGTCGCGGATCGTCGAGAAGGCGTACGTCCGCAGGGCGTGCACCGCCAGGCCGGGCCGGCTGTGCTCGGCCGCCAGGGCGTCCAGGGCATCGAACTGCCCCCGCCCGCCGTGGTGGTTGACCAGGAACACGTGCCCAAAGCCGCACCCCCCCGCCGCCGTCAGCCGGGCCGAGACCGCCCCGCGCAGCGTCGCCTCCTCCACGTACTCGCTCGAGAGCGGCAGCTCCGGGAAACGCATGCCGAAGACGCGGTCGCCCTCATCGAAGCCCCACGCCCGCAGCTCGTCGGGCCCGCGCCAGGCGTCGAGCCCCAGCGACAGGGGCCGAAACCACACCCCGCCGACCCGCCCGGCCACCTCGCGGCAGATGGCCTCCGCGATCAGGGCATCGGTGCCCATCGGCAGGTGGTACGAGTGCCACTCGAACGCCGGCGACACCGGGACGAACGCGCAGCCGCTGGCGTCGCGGGCGTGCACGACCTGGCCCGGGCGCATCTCTTCGATGGGTGGTGTGTGCATGGCCAGGATTCTACCGCCGCCGCCCGGGCGCGTCGAGAGTGGCCCTTTTTGCTTGCATCGGCCCCGGGGCTGCGGTACGCCTTGGCAACCCCAACAAGGAGTGTATCCGTGCAGCAGACGATCCACCTTGACTACGACGTGAAGAACGCCATCGACCTGCTGGCCGAGCGTGGCCAGGACGTGGCCGCCCTGCGGGCCCGGCTGGCCGAGATCGATGCCCGGCTGGACAAGGACGCCCGCGAGGCCGACCCCGCCTACCAGGCCCTGGCCCGTGAGGTGCTGGCCGCCGACCAGGCCAGCGACACCGGCGAGCCCAGCGAGCTCGAGGCCATCCAGGCCGCCCGCCCCGCCGACCGCACCGACCGCTACGAGGCCATCCCGACCGGCGACGCCCTGGCCGACCGCGTCGCCGGCGGCTGGTGGGGCCGAATCGCCGGCTGTATCCTCGGCAAACCCGTCGAGTGCCTCATGCGCGAGCCCGATAGCCGCGCCACCCTCCGCCGCATCCTCCAGGAGTCGGGCCAATGGCCCCTGGACGACTTCATCAGCGAGAAGACGATCCTGCCCTACTGGGAGTCGGTCGGCACGGCCCCGGCGTGGTTCAAGGGCGGCAACCCGTCCCTGCGCGAGTACATTCAGTTCGCGCCGGCCGACGATGATCTGAACTACACAGCCCTGTCGCTGAAGATCGTCCGGCAGTTCGGCCGGCAGTTCACGCCCGACGACGTCCTTCGGGCCTGGCTGGGCAACCTGCCGTTCAACGCCGTCTGCACGGCCGAGAGGATCGCCTACCGCAACGCCGCGATGGGCCTGCACTACCCGGACACGGCGCGGTTTTTGAACCCCTACCGCGAGTGGATCGGCGCGCAGATCCGCACGGACCTCTACGGCTACATCTGCCCGGGCGCCCCGGCCGAGGCGGCGCGGATGGCCTGGAGCGACGCCGCCTGCAGCCATACCGAGAACGGCCTGTACGGCGCGATGTGGGTATCGGCGGCCATTGCGGCGGCCTTCGTGGAGGACGACCCCGAGGCCGTCATCCGCAAGGGCCTCGAGCAGGTGCCCCTGCGCAGCCGATTCACCGAGCACATGAACAAGACCCTCGAGGCCGCCCGCGCCCACGGCGAGGACTGCGAGGCGACCTTCGACCACATCGCCGCCCGCCTGGGCCACTACCACTGCGTGCACACGATCAACAACGCCTGCCTCGTGGCGGCGGGCCTGATGCACGGCGGGCACGACTTCGGCCGGGTGATCAGCGTGGCCGTCATGGGCGGGCTGGACACCGACTGCAACGGCGCGACGGCCGGCTCGATCGCGGGCGTCATGCTCGGCAAGGGCCGGCTGGATGGCCGCTGGACCGAGCCGTTCCACGACACGCTACACACCAGCGTCCAGGGCTATAACGAGGTAAGAATCAGCGACATCGTGCGCCAGACGGTGGGCCTGATCGGCTGAGCCGGCCGGGGGCGAGGCATTGCCCAGGTGTCACCCGCCAGCCGGCCGGGGCCTCGATCGGCCCGGCGGGCGCGGCAATGGGGGACACCCATGCACCGGCCGCGGCGCCGCCCCCCCGCCCCCAGGGCCCGCAGTGGCCCCGCGGACAAAAACCTCTTGCCAAATCCGGGCTTATGGGGTTACAGAAGAGCCGCCCCCGCGCGTAGAATGGAGCAGGCACGTCGGCGAGGGTAAGACGGAGCCGCGAGGGCTTTGGGCCCCATTGGCCGGTATAATGGCCGATGTTGTTCGCGGTTGGCGACCGGCCCGCCCAGGCGGGTCCCGTCGCGAGCGATCGGCGGCGAGGGGACCGACGGCACGTCACATGGCTGTTGCTTCGACCCGCCCCGACACCCGGGCCGGCGGTATACGTGGCCTGCCTCGACCCCGCGCTGCGCAGGGGCCGGACATCAGAAAAAGGAGTTGCGGATGAACAGGATCAGGATCGGGATCGTGGGGGTGGGCAACTGCGCCAGTTCACTTGTCCAGGGCATCCACTACTACCAGGACAAGAACGAGACCGATGCCATCGGCCTGATGCACTGGGACATCGGGGGCTTCCACCCCGGCGACATCGAGGTGGCGGCCGCCTTCGACATCGACCGCCGCAAGGTCGGCCAGGACGTCAGCGAGGCCATCTTCGCCCTGCCCAACTGCACGGCCCGCTTCTGCCCCGAGGTGCCCGCCAGCGGCGTGAAGGTGCGGATGGGCCAGGTGCTCGACGGCTGCAGCGACCACATGCGCGACTACGACGAACGCTTCACCTTCGCGCCGGCCGACGCACCCCAGCCCGACAGGGCCCAGGTCGTCCGCACGCTCCGCGAGGCCGGCGTCGAGGTGCTGATGAACTACCTGCCCGTCGGCAGCGAGCAGGCCACCCGCTTCTACGCCGAGTGCGCCCTCGAGGCCGGCACCGCCTTCGTCAACAACATCCCCGTCTTCATCGCCAGCGACCCGGCCTGGGCCCATCGCTTCGAGCAGGCGCGCCTGCCGCTGATCGGCGACGACATCAAGGCCCAACTCGGCGCGACGATCACCCACCGCGTCCTGACCGACCTGTTCGCCAAACGCGGCGTCAAGCTCGAGCGGACCTACCAGCTCAACACCGGCGGCAACACCGACTTCCTCAACATGCTCAACCACACGCGCCTCGCCAGCAAGCGCCAGAGCAAGACCGAGGCCGTCCAGTCCGTCGCCGCCCATCGGCTCGAGCCCGAGAACATCCACATCGGGCCCAGCGACTACGTGGCCTGGCAGAAGGACAACAAGGTGTGCTTCCTGCGGATGGAGGGCAAGCTCTTCGGCGACGTGCCCATGCACGTGGAGCTGCGCCTCAGCGTGGAGGACTCGCCCAACTCGGCCGGCGTGGCTATCGACGCGCTGCGCTGCGCGAAGCTGGCGATGCAGCGCGGCCTCGGCGGCGTGCTCTACGGGCCGGCGAGCTACTTCTGCAAGCACCCGCCGCGCCAGTTCCCCGACGACAAGGCCTACGACCTGACCAACGCCTTCATCGAGGGCCGAGAGGAACCCGCCGCCAGCCATGACGGCAACGGCAAGGGCCTGTACGCCGTCGAGGCCATCAAGGCCTCCTCGCCCCAGGCCAAGGGCTAAGACCGTTTGGCGATTGCGCCTGTGGGCCCCAGCGCCTCCAACCCAAGGCAAAGGTGGGGCTTCGCTCTGCTGCGCCCCAGCCTACGAAGACGGTCTGCACCGTAGGCTGGGGCGCAGCCCCACCTTCTCGCTGTAGCCACGTCTTTCCCCTTCTCCCTGGCCTCGGTCCCAGAAGTTGACACGATCGACACAGATTACACAGATAACGGCCGATTACACAGATAGAGGATTTTTCTGCTTCCTCCTCCATCTGTGCCATCGCAGTTCATCTGTGTAATCTGTGACCCCCACCCGTCCCTAACTCCCGGAGTGCCCCTGGGGGGGCGGCCGTGATGGGCGGACCGCCCTTTTGGAGTGCGGCGAGTCATCGCCGCTTTGGCTCGATGGCGGCCAAGCCAAAGCGGCGATTGCATCGCCGCACTCCATACGGCGCTGGCGCCCTGGGCCTGGGCTGGTGCGACTGACGAGCAGGCGTTTTGCGACATGGCGGCGGACAGCGCAGCCGTGGCACCTGGAGGGTCTGGCGCCATCGCTGCCGGGCCTCGCTGCGCTCGACCCGGCCTACGGGGTCAGTCGGTCTGGCCGTTGAGGGGCAGTTCGACGACGAAGCGGGTGCCGGTGCCGGGGGCGGTGTCGACGGAGAGCCGTCCCTGGTGCTCGCGAACGATCCGCTGGGCCGTCGGCAGGCCCAGGCCGGTGCCGCCGGGCTTGGTGGTGTAGTAGGCGTGGAAGATGTTCTCGGCCACCTCGGCGCTCATGCCCACGCCGGTGTCGATGACCTCGACCTGGGCGCACTGGCCGACGCGCTGGGCCTTGACGATCAGCTCGCCGCCGTCGGGCATGGCCTGCTGGCCGTTGATGAGCAGGTTGAGCAGGGCCTGCTTGATGAGGTCGACGTCGATGCGGACCGCCAGCGGGCGGTCGGCGTAGTGGGTCCGCACGCGGACGCGGGCGTTCTCGGCCTGGGGGGTGAAAAAGGTGACCAGGTCATCGAGGACCTCGCGGAGGTCCACCCCGGCCAACTGCAGCTCGTGCTTGCCCGCGAACCGCAGGAAGTCCTCCAGGACCTCCTGGACGCGGCTGACCTCGTCGGCCACCGACTGCAGTCGTCGCAGCCAGCGCCCGTGCGCCTCGCTGGGCGGGGCGTCCTCGATGTCTTCGACGAGCAGCTGAAGGTTGACCTTGATGGTCGAGAGCGGGTTCTTGATCTCGTGGGCGAGCCCGCCGGTGAGCGTGCCGAGCTCGGCGAGGTGCCCCTGCTGGCGCGTGCGGGCGGCCAGCAGGCGGACGTGGTCCATCCGGCGGCGAAGGCGCCGCCGCGCGATCCATAGCCAGACAGGCCCGGACAACAGGGCGCCGAGCAGGGCGTAGAGCCCCATCATAGTTGGCTCCCTGTCGAACCTGGGGAATTACTCGGCGGTCGCCGGCGGGGCCAGGCTCGCCTCACTCCCGGGCGCCGGCGCGGCCAGGCTGCGCTGCACCTTGCGGGCCTGGAAGCCCTTCTCGCCCTGGATGAGCTCGTAGTCCACCACCTCGCCGTCCTTGAGGGCGCGGAAGCCGTCCCCAATAATGCTGGTGTAGTGGACGAAGACATCCTGACCATCATCGCCGATGATGAACCCGTACCCCTTCTTGGGGTCGAACCACTTGACTTTGCCAACGGGCATGGTCGCAACCTCCCCTTGCACCGTTCCGCGAACCGAGGGTAGACTTCCGGCGCACCCACGGCCAATCCGTGAGGCGCGAGTCCTCGTGGCCGAGCCGGCCGACGCCACCCCGCGAGGGGCCGGCGCGGTCACGCTCTGGTCTCTGCAACAGACTGCCACGGGCACCCGGTCCGGGTCGGGCGGCCCTGATCGAGCCGCCCGACCCTTACCAGGGGGGTCTTCCCACTCGTTCCGCGGCCCGGTCGCCCGTTGAAGGCCGCCGGCCGCTGGCAAATCAAACTGAAGCCCCTGTGGACGCGAACTCCGTGCCCGAGGGGGCTCACTGGAGGCTAGGCACCCCGACGCGCCTGGGCAGGGGCGGCGGGATGAGAACGCATTACCCGTTCTCCAGAGGTGCCCCGGGCCAGGGCTATCCCTGACCCTTCTCTTCCTTCAGGGCCGCCTTGCGCGACAGCTTGACGCGGCCCTGCTCGTCGATGGCGATCACCTTGACGGGGATCACATCTCCTACATTAACCACGGCCGTCACATTTTGCACGTACTTTTCGTCCAATTCGCTGATGTGGACCAGGCCGTCCTGGCCGGGGATCAGCTCGACGAAGGCGCCGAAGTCCTTGATGCTGACGACCTTGCCATGGTAGATCCGCCCGACGGTCACCTCGGCCGTCAGGTCCTCGACCATCTGGCGGGCCTTCTCGGCGGCGGCGGCGTCCACACTGGCGATGAACACCGTGCCGTCGTCCTCGATGTCGATCGAGGCGCCGCTCTGCTCGGTGATGCTGAGGATCATCTTGCCGCCCGG
>JAWLCG010000269.1:0-7171 GCA_041687295.1 Phycisphaerae bacterium
GACGCCCTGGTGGAGCACGCCGACGCCGGTGGACACCCCCGACGCCGCCGGGCCCGCCGAGCCGCCAGCGACGACCGCACCGGCCGGCGAGGCCGAGCGGATCGAGATCAGCCTGGGCCAGCTGATCGAGCGGCAGGTGGCCCGCCTGCGCGACACGCTGACGATCGGCATGGTCGGCCCGGTGGGCGTGGCGCTGATGATCTGGACGGCCCTGACGCTGCTGACGACGCTGGAGCGGTCGCTCAACCGCATCTTCGGGGCCGTGCGGAGCCGAAGCTTCTGGCGGACGGTGTTGCTGTACTGGTCGGTGGTGACGCTGGGCCCGATCCTGCTGGCGGCGGCGGCCTGGCTGGCCAACCGGGTGGGCGAGCGCGTCGCCCAGGTGCCGGTCGTCTCGGACATCGTCGAGACGCTGGGCTGGCTGGGGACGGTGCTGGTGGGCGTCTTCCTGCTGGCGGCCCTGTACAAGCTGATGCCCAACACCTACGTGAAGCTCGCGGGCGCCCTGGCCGGGGCCCTGGTGGCCGTGCCGCTCTGGCTGCTGGCCAAGTGGGGCTTCTCGCTGTACCTCAGCGAGGTCGTCGCGCGGGGCAACATCTACGGCGCCCTGGGGCTGCTGCCGCTGTTCCTGCTGTGGCTGAACCTGTCGTGGTGGATCTTCCTGTTCGGGGCCGAGTTCGCCCACGCCACGGGCAACCTGCGGGCGATCGAGCGCGAGCGGCAGCGGGAGAACCAGGTGCTCATGCCGCTGGATCTGCTGGCGACGGGCCTGGTCGTCAGCCAGGGCTACCTCGACGGGCGGGGGGCGGTCAGCCTTGACGCAGTGGCCGAGCAGCTCTCCATCGGTCAGCCCTACGCCGAGCGGCTCGTCCAGCGCCTGGTCGGGGCCGAGATCCTCTGCCCCGTCCACGCCGAGGGCCTGGACACGCCCGAGCGATACCTGCTCAGTCGGCCCGCCGATGCGATCCGGGTGATGGAGCTGCTGGAGCTGGCCCCCCGCGCCGGCGAGCCGGGCGGCTACAACCGCTATCAGCCACCGCTGTCGGGCGCCATCCGCGCCGCCCGCGACCATCTGCAGGCCGGACTGAACGAGCTGGCCCTGGCCGACCTGGTCCACCAGGGCACACTCAAGCAGCTGCCCGCCCACCCCCCGCGCCCCGCCGAGAGCGCGTGAGCCCCGTAGGCCGGGTCGAGCGCCAGCGAGGCCCGGCGGGGGGGCAAGGGGGTGGGACCAAGTGGATAGGACCAAGGACCAGGGAAAGGCCGCGCGTTGGCGCCGTCTTTTCTTGGTCCTTGGTCCTATCTACTCACTACCAGCGTCTTCCCCAGGGCCCTCAATCGGCCCGAGCGTGGGCCCGAGTCGAGCGCTCCGTCCAAGACCCCCACGGATTGCATCCGTGGGCCTGGAGAAAGGTCCCCCCAGAGCAAGTGCGCACCGTCCTCGGCGCAGCGACGCAGTGACGAGTTAACCAATTAACCCATTAACCAATTAACCGCTTCTCCTCCTACTGCACCGTCTCGTCAAGCGGCCGGCCCAGGGCCTCGTAGAGCTCGCGGCGGTGCTGCTTGTCGTTGGTCAGCTCGCGGCGGGCCCACTTGGCCACGTCCAGGGCGTGGGCCTGGGGCACGACGATCACGCCGTCGCCGTCGGCGACCACCACGTCGCCGGGGTAGACCGCCACGCCCCCGACGGCCACCGGAACGTTCATGCCGTCGAACTGCAGGCGGTTCTGCACCATCGGCTGCGAGACGAACGCCGACCAGAAGGGGATCTCCTGCAGGATCACCTCGTCGGTGTCGCGGACGCCGCCGTTGGTGAGGAATCCCGAGGCCCCGCTCTTGATGCCCGCCAGCGAGTTGTGCGAGCCCATCAGGCCAACGTCCAGGCCGCTCTGGTCGATCACGCAGAAGTCGCCCGGCTGGATGTCCTTCATCCAGGGGTAGGTGCAGACGTTGTTGTAGTACCAGCCCACCCACTCAGTGTACTGCTCGGGCGTCATGGCCGGCATGGGCTGGGCGTAGGGCAGGTAGCGGGCCGTGCGGGCCAGGCCGATCGCCCGCGTCCGCCACAGAGGCCGAATGCTCGGCCAGAGGCTGCCCATACGGTGCAGGCCCATCCAGTCCATGCCGTCGCGGACATCCGCCACGCGCAGCCCCTCGAACGCCGCCAGCAGCGCCTGCCGCTGATCCTGAGACATGCCCATCGTCACGGTCCTTTCAGTCTTGGGTCAGATGTGAAATTGCCTCTGCAGGCTTCAAACAAATCAGGAGTTCGTCCCGAATAGTTGGTGAGAACAAACAGCCCGGGGCTCTGCCCCAGACCCCGGGATTTATCGCATGGGGCCCCCCGGCAACACATAACAGGCGACTCGGCCAGGAGGAGCCGTCCGTGCCGTAAAGGCACCTTGGCGGCGCTCGGGTCGCTTTTCAACGCCAGCGTTGCCCTGTCCTGGGCCAAGGTCTCTGGAGTGTATCACCTCTGCCGGGGGGCCTAAAGCGATAAATCCCGGGGCCTTGGGGGCTGGCCCCCATTCCTCTTCTTCAACTTCCTGGGATGAGAGCCACAAATCAGCAGACCTCAGGTGAGCGGGCCGCGCATTCAGGGGCGATGTGCCACTTTTCAGACCCGCTCTGCTCTGCTGCTCCAGCAGCCCGTTTCTCAACGGGCTGCTAGTCGCCGGTCTCGAAGTCGTACACCGCCACCTTGGTCCACATGCCGCTGAACTGGCGGATGAACTCCTGGTGGAGCGGGTGGTCCTGGTAGACGTCGGCGGCCTGCTGGTCGTCGAAGGTCACCACCAGGCCGAAGCTGTAGTCGCTCACCACCACTGACCGCTTGCTCGGCACGCACTCGCCGACCAGCAGGTCGTTGACGGTGTCGACGTCGGCGAGGTCCTCGACGCCCTGGCGGAACTGCTGCTTCTGGTCGTCGGTCAAGTCGGGGCGAAGCCAGAAGAACACGTTGTGAACGATCATGGACTCTCCTTTTGAGCGTAGGCCGGGTCGAGCGAAGCGAGGCCCGGCGGCTGTTGTACTAGCAGGCAGACAGAACCGGGGCAAGACAACGGGCACCCACTCGACCGTTCCTGGCCCCAGTCTGGCCCTACCCCCGGTCGTCCTCGTCGCCCATGGGCCAGCCGGCAAGGTTCGCGGCGGCCATGATGTGGCTGGGGGCGTGGATCAGGAAGGCCTCCACGCCGCCGCGGATCTCCTTGGGCGTGAAGCGGTCGGGATGGCTGAACAACGCGACCAGGAACTCCAGCTCCCACGCCCAGTCGGCCAGGTGGAAGGCCAGCGCCCCCGCCCGCTCGGGGTCCATCTGCTGGGCGAACGCATCGCGGACCGCCGACAGCAGCGGCTCGGCGTCGGGGCCGGAGGGGTCGCGGTCCACCAGGCCCGGGGCGCTGTCGGCGAGGACCTTGCGGACCTTCGTCCGCAGTCGATCGAGTTCACTGTCGTCCACGGTGTTCTCCCTGGCTGTGCGGTTGTCGGGTCAGCCGGTCAGCTCGGCCGGCACAGCATTGTATAGGGGCCCTCGGGGATGACGGCCACCCGGGCGTCGGGATTTGCCCCCACGAACGCGTCGACGGCCCGCTGGAGCCGCTGCGGCGCGTCGCCAGGGCCGGCGATGGGCGTGATGGCGATTCGGCCCAGCGTCTCGGCGTCGACGCCGTCGGTCGCCAGGCGCAGGCCCTCGATGCCGACCCGCTCCAGGACGCGACACTGCATCTGCAGCTGCCACTGGTCCAGGCCGGTCTGCTCGGTCGCGGCGATGTGCCGGATGAACCCCTGCCAGTCGTGGCCCCACCGGAGCATCAGCTCGCTGTAGGCGCCGCTGCCGAGCTTCTCGGCGCAGTCGCTGATCTGCATCATCACGCCGCCGTCGCGCACGGCCGGCAGGGCGGTGACCTGTCCCTTGACGGTCTGGTAGAACGTCTGGTCGAGCGGGAAGCCGCCGCCGTTGGTGATGACCAGGTCGAAGGGCTGCTCTACGGTCGCGCAGGTCCACTGGCCGACCTCGCGGCAGCCGACGGCGTGGGCCTGCTCCAGCTCGCCGCAGTAGATGCCCGCGATCTGGCGGTCGCGGGTGATGGCGACGTTGAACAGCAGGTCGACGCCGACGGCCTTGGCCACGCGGAGGCTCTCGGCGTGGCAGGGGTTGCCATCCAGCACGCCGTTGTCGGCCAGGGGGCTGGCGAGGGTCTTGTACCCGTGGAACCGCTGCAGCGTGGCCAGGTCGACCAGGGCGGGGCAGACGCCCTTGCGGCCCCCGCTGAAGCCGGCCATGAAGTGCGGCTCGATGTAGCCGGTGACGATGCGGAAGTCGGCCTGGGCGAAGCGGGCGTTGAGGCTCGCCGGCGGATGGCCGTCCGAGCCGTCGGTGACCCGCACGAGCGTGTCGGGCCGATCGGCCTGGTGGTCGATCACCTCGATGCGGCCCAGGATGTCGGCGCCGACGAGGATCTCCCGCTCGGCGTCGGTGCTGGGCCGATGCATGCCCGTGCCGATGATGATGACGATCTGCGCATCGGCGATGCCGCAGGCGTTGAGCATCTCGAGCATCGGCGGCAGGAAGACCTTGTTGGGCACCGGGCGGGTGATGTCGCTGATGGTGATGGCGACGGTGCGGGGCTTGCGGGCGGCGATCAGCTCAGGTAGGCCGGCCGAGCCGATGGGCGAGGCCAGAGCGGCCTGGACGGCCTGGGCGGGGTCGGCAAGCGGCGGCACGTGCGCCCCCTCCAGCACGACGGCCGAGTCGGGCAGACGCACCTGGCAGCCCAGGCGTCCGTAGAGCAGACTGACAGTCTTCATCGCTACATCCTCGTTCGGGCCCCGGGCCCTTGTTCAGGGCCCGCAGAACACCCATTCTTGCTTGCACCCAGGGGCTCCCTGGCGGTTCTTCCACGCCCACGGATTACCATCCGTGGGCATCCCCGCCGGGCCGTCCATTCCGTGGCCCCACGCCGCCTCGGTCCGTCGTTACGCCTCCGTCCCCAGCGAGAACATCCGCTCGAGGTCGTATCGGCTGAACTGGCGGAAGGCGATGAGCGTGGTGGTGTCCGTCAGGCCCTGGATGCGGATGAGTTGCTCGGTGACCAGCGTGGCGAGCTGCTCGTTCTCCTTGACGCGGGCGACGGCCACCAGGTCGTAGGGGCCGGCGACGCTGTAGACCTCGGTGATGGCCTCGAAGCCCAGGATCTCCTGGGCGGCCGAGGCGATCTTGTCCCGCTCGGCGTTGATCAGGATGAATGCGGTAACCATGGCGACTCCTTCGCTTCCCAACGGTCCCGAGACACTCCGGGCGTCACTCTGCAGCCTACCCACCGCGGGCCGGGCAGGCAAGGGCCCGCGCACGTTCGCGAAGACCCCGGGCATGCCCGGGGCTATAGTGGCGCCTTGCCCTCTGGAACCTCTGCGCTTCTTCTCTCTGTGTCCTCTGTGCCTCTGTGGCCCATCGGTTTTCGAAGACGCCGGGCCTCGCTCCGCTCGACCCGGCCTACGCGCTCGACCCGGCCTACGCCTTGAGCTGCTTGACGTCCAGGACGCCGCCGGTGTCGGCGGAGGTGGCCAGGGCGGCGTAGCGGACCAGCCAGCCCGTCTTGTAGCGGGGCTTGGGGGCCTTCCACTTGGCGCGGCGTTGGGCGAACTCGTCGGCGGAGAGCTTGGCGTTGATCTTCTGGGCGAGGATGTCGATCTCGATGAGGTCGCCGTTCTTGAGCAGGCCGATCTCGCCGCCGGCGGCCGCCTCGGGCGAGACGTGGCCGATGCACGCCCCGGCCGTGCCGCCGCTGAAGCGCCCGTCGGTGATCAGGGCGACCTTGTCGCCAAGCCCGGCGCCCTTGATGTAGCTGGTCGGGGCGAGCATCTCCTGCATGCCCGGGCCGCCCTTGGGGCCCTCGTAGCGGATGACGACGACGTCGCCGGCCTTGACCTTGCCGTGCAGGATGCCCTCGCAGGCGGCCTCCTGGCTGTCGAAGATGCGGGCCTTGCCGGTGAAGGTGTACATCGAGGCCTCCACGCCGGCGAGCTTGACCACACAGCCCTTGCGGGCGATGTTGCCGTAGAGCACCACCAGCCCGCCGCGCTGGGTGTAGGCGCGGTCGACCGGGCGGATCACGTCGTCAGGGTCGGACTCGGGGGCGTTGATCGTGGCGCACGGCGAGTTCTGCCCGGCCAGCACCTGACCGACCTGCTGGACGCTGCGCCCGCTGGGCTGCCAGCCGGTCTGGATGAGGGTGCGGGCGGCCTTGCTGGTCTTGCCGTTGCGCAGGCTGTATTCGCGGACGTTCTCCCCCAGCGTCAGGCCGGTGACGGTCGGGGCGTCCTCGTGCAGCAGGCCGGGCTTGTCCTTGACCAGCTGGCCGAGGATCGTGTGGATGCCGCCCGCCTTGTGCACGTCCTGGATGTGGTAGATCTTGCCCTCGGGCGTGCTGGAGGGGGCCACCCGGCAGATGTTGGGCACGCGGGCGCTGATGGCGTCGATGTTCTTGAGGGTGAACTTCACGCCGGCCTCGCGGGCCATCGCCAGCAGGTGCAGCACGGTGTTGGTGCTGCCGCCCATGGCCATGTCCAGGGCCATGGCGTTCTCGAAGGCGCCCTTGGTGCAGATGTTCCGCGGCAGGAAGCGGTAGTCGTCCTTCAGGTCGGCCTTGGCCCACTCGGTGGCCATGGTCACGATCCGCTCGGCGGCGCGGTCGTAGAGTTTCTTGCGGGCCTCGCTGGTCGCCAGCGTCGTGCCGTTGCCCGGCAGGGCCATGCCCAGCGCCTCGCCGAGGCAGTTCATGCTGTTGGCCGTGAACATGCCCGAGCAGCTGCCGCAGGTCGGGCAGGCGGAGTTTTCGATGGCCGTCATGTCCGCATCGCTGAGCGTGCCCTGCTCGTTCTGGGCGACGGCGTAGAAGACGTCGATCAGGTCGACCTTCTTGCCGCTGGGCAGCACGCCGGCCTCCATGGGCCCGCCGCTGACGAACACTGTGGGGATGTTGCACCGCAGGGCGCCCATGTACATGCCCGGCACGATCTTGTCGCAGTTGGGCACGCAGATCATCGCGTCGAAGCAGTGGGCGTTGACCATCGTCTCGACAGCGTCGGCGATGATCTCGCGGCTGGGCAGGCTGTACTTCATGCCCTCGTGGCCCATGGCGATGCCGTCGTCGACGCCGATGGTATT
>JAWLCG010000270.1:0-7101 GCA_041687295.1 Phycisphaerae bacterium
CCGGTCACCGAGGGCCGCACCCCGTTGCGGCTGTCTCTCTCGCAGGACAACGGCCTGACCTGGACCCGCCATCGGGAACTGGCCACTGGCGAGGGCGAGTTCAGCTACCCGGCCCTGATCCCCTGGGCCGGGGGCCTCTGTGCCACCTGGACCGATCGCCGCACCGCCATCGCCTTCTGGCAGGGCGGCCCCGACGCCTGCACCGCTGGCCAGGAGATCCGAGCATGAGCAGCCATCCTATCCCCTGTGGCATCGTCCCGCCCATGGTCACCCCTCTGCTGGGGCGCGACGCCCTGGATCACGTCGGCCTGGAACGGCTCATCGAGCACATCCTCGCCGGGGGCGTCCACGGGCTGTTCATCCTCGGCACTACTGGCGAGGCCCCCAGCCTCAGCTACCGCTTACGCCGAGAAGTGATCGATCGCTGCTGCGCCCAAGTCAACGGTCGGGTGCCGGTGTTGGTCGGCATCACCGACACCGCCTTTGTCGAGTCGGTGGCCTTGGCCCGCCACGCCGCTGAAGCTGGGGCGAGCGGGGTGGTCCTGGCCCCGCCCTATTACTTCCCGGCCGGGCAGGCGGAGTTACTGGAATACATCGACCACCTGCTGCCGGAGCTGCCTCTGCCCCTGACGCTCTACAACATGCCCAGCCACACCAAGCTGGTCTTCGAACTGGCAACCGTGCATCGGGCCATGGAGGATTCGCGCATCGTCGCTCTCAAGGACAGCTCCGGCGACATGGTGTACTTCCATCATCTGTTGGGGTACCTGAGCCAGCGTCCGGATTTCCGTGTCCTGGTGGGTCCCGAGGCCCTGCTCGGCGAAACCGTTCTGTTCGGCGGCCACGGCGGGGTCTGCGGCGGAGCCAACCTGTTCCCCCGGCTCTACGTCGCCATGTACGAAGCGGCCCGCGCCGGCGACCGTGAACGAATGGCCGCTCTGCAGGCCATCGTCATGGAGATCTACACGCGCATCTACAGCACTGGCCGGTACGGTTCGAGCATCATAAAAGGTACCAAGTGTGCCCTGGCCCTGCTCGGCATCTGTGACGATTTCCTGGCTGAGCCCTTTCACCGCTTCCGCGAGGAGCAATGCCGCCTGATCGCCGACGGTCTGGCCACCATTCGCCAACGCCTGGAGGACGCCGGGGTAGGAGGGCCGGGATCACACCTGTAGCCTCCCGGGAAGCAGCGGAGACTCTCAGGAATCCGCTCTCAGTTGCCCTGAAGGTCGCGAGGCCGGCCGACCTACCTGCTGCCGGGCCACATCGCTGGGCTGTCTTGCCTTGTGCACCGGCTCATCACTCCAGCGGCGAGACGTAGGCGTAGTAGGCGCCGCAGAGTTCCTGGCCGGTGCTGTCCAGCAGAGCGCTGAGCAGGTGCATCTCGCCGGCGGGCAGTTCCAGCTCGAAGTCGATGGCCTTCTGGCCCTCGGCGACGGGCAGGGAGGCCTGCAGGCCGGCGACCTCGATGCGGGCCGCGGCCACCGGCAAGGCGACGCCCTCTACGAAGGGGCCGTGCGTCGCGTCGGTCGGCTCGTAGGCCGGCACGCCGTGGCGGATGGCGGCGTCGGCCTCCTTCGGCCAGCGGCGCAGCGAGATGCGGTATCGGCCGGCGCGCTCGACGCGGATGTTCCATAGCCCGTTCCTCCGCGGGCCGAAGCGGACGTTGCCCATCTCGGACCGTTCGTAGGTCAGCGTCACCGGCGTGGTCAGCCAAGTGTGCGAGGTCAGGCATACTTCGGGCGCCTCGGGCGTGCCAACGGGGATGTGCGAGAACTCGAACGCCCGCGGCTCGACCGTCGCCCACCAGTCCTCGTAGAACGTCCGCATCCGCTCGACGACATCGGGGTGCTCGGTTGCGATGTCGTGCTCCTGGCACGGGTCGGCGGCGAGGTCGTAGAGCTCCGTCCCCCGCACCAGGCGCCAGCGGTTCCACACCACGGCCGAGTCCCACTTGGCCGGGTCGCCGAGGAACTCGGTCTCGAAGCCGCCCTTGGGATGGCAGCCGTACTGCACGACGAACATGCGGTCCGCCAGCGTGTCGCCCCGCAGCAGCCCGGCCAGGCTCACGCCGTCGAAGGTCGCCTCGGTCGGCGGCTCCAGGCCGCACAACTCCAGCAGTGTCGGCAGGATGTCCTGCACCTGCGCCGCGGTGGCGACGTCGCCGGGGCCGCGCAGGCCGCCGCTCGGCCAGCGGACGAAGCACGGCACCCGGTGACCCCCCTCGTAGACGCTCGTCTTGCGCCCCCGCATGCCGGCGTTGTAGAACGGCACGCCGACGGTCCCGCCGTTGTCGGTCATCCAGATCAGGATCGTGTCGTCGCGCAGGCCCGACTCGGCCAGGAAGGCCTCCAGCCGGCCCATGTTGGCGTCGATGCAGGCGATCATGCCGAAGAAGCTCGCCAGGGCCTTGTTGACGCTGCCGTAATCGGCCCGGAAGTCGTCGCCGACGAACAGGGGGCTGTGCGGCGCGTTGGTGGCCACGTAGGCGAGGAAGGGCTCGCCCTCGGCCGCCCGATCGCGCATCCAGGCCATCGCTTCGTCGAACCACACGTCGGTGCAGTAGCCGCGGTACTCTTCCATTCGACCGTTGTGCTCGTAGGTGTCGTCGAAGTAGTCGTTGTTCCAGTAGTCCGGCACGGAGCTGATGCCCCAGGCCTTATGAAAAACGGTCTCCTGGAACCCCCGCTCCTGGGGGCGGAAGGGGTAGTGGTCGCCGAGGTGCCACTTGCCGAAGTGGCCCGTGCGGTAACCCTCGGCCGCGAAGATCTCCGCCATCGTAGGCAGGTCGGTCCGCATGTTGGCCCGGCCGCCGTCGACGAACATCGCCCCGTTGGCCAGGCTGTCGCGCCCCGTGAGCAGCTGCGACCGCGTCGGCGTGCACATCGGGGCGACGTGGAAGTCGGTCAGCCGAACGCTCTGGCCGTGGAGCCGGTCGAGGCAGGGCGTCTTGAGGAGTGGATTGCCGTGGCAGGAGAGGTCGCCATAGCCCTGGTCGTCGGTCAGCACGATGATCACGTTGGGTCTGGTTGTGGCGGACTGCGAGTCGGCTGGCATGGGGGTCTCCTGCAAGCAGGGGGTAACGGCGGGGCGGATGCGGCGGCTCCCGTTCCGCTCGATGCCCAATTGCACCACGAAGGGGCGCGCAGGTCAACGGCAGACCTGGGGCGCAGGGGCTCCGCCCCCATTGTGTTGCGCAGGAGCCGTGGCCCTGTGCCTGCGTTCGTTACAGTAGGTCCCCTGCCTACCCCTGGCCTCCTCGGAGCCGCTGCAGGTCCCGCTGCCGGCTGCGCCAGCGGCAGAAGGTGGCGGCGGAGGCGAAGCCCAGGGCCTCGGC
This sequence comes from Phycisphaerae bacterium, assembly GCA_041687295.1. Taxonomy (GTDB): domain Bacteria; phylum Planctomycetota; class Phycisphaerae; order SM23-33; family FEN-1343; genus JAWLCG01. The sequence continues at coordinate 3,338 of JAWLCG010000270.1, forward strand.
GATGCGGGCGACGGTCCAGCCCTGGCGCTCCAGCTGCGCCAGCCGTTCCAGACGACAGCGGTCGGCGTAGCGGTGGATCGTCATTCCGGTCCGCTCTCGAAAGATGCGGTGCAGGTGGAACTTGCTATAGCCCACCAGTCTGGCCAGGGCGTCCAGCGACGCCTCCCGGCCGGCGGTCTCGTGCAGGTGCTGGCGGACGGCCTCGATCACCGCCTCGTGCAGTGTCTCGGTCTGGTCCAGCGGATCGGGCGGCCGAAAGCCTTCCTCGACCGCCCGCACGATGATCGCCTGTAGGCAGACCCGCACCCGCGCGCATCGCCAGACAGGGGTGGACGGCAGGTCGTCCAGCCAGGCCTTCACGTCGATGCCCAGCCGCTCGGGCGGGATGAACGCCCGGCCGCCGCGGGCCGGCACCCCACGCCCCCCGCGTAGCGAGTGCACCGAGAAGAACACCCCGTGGCCGGGCAGGCTGATCCACAGGTGGTCCAGGTCACCCGCATCCGGCGGGTAGTATGCCTCGTGACGGGTTCGGCTGCTGATGAAGAACGCCGCCCCGGCCTTGGCGGGGTAGAGCTGTCCGTCCAGGCCCCAGAGCCCTTCGCCCCGCAGCACGAGCAGGAACTCGGGGTAGGTGTGGGTATGCAGGTGGCGCCGCGACCAGGCCATGCGGGCCGAGGGGACCGAGCGGACGGGCTCCAGATCGGTCTGCGTCTGGCTCGCCGCCAGCCGCCAGCGAGCCGGCTGGGTCAGCAGCGTCAGGGCCTGCGGCGTGAAGTAGCGATTGTCCATGCCCCCATGATACCGCAAGAATGGCATATCCACAGCAAGAATGGGCGCTTGGTGCTGTGCTGCCGGCTAGGGTAGACTGCACCTGAAAGCATCGGTAAGAGCAAGGATGGAGATGCGCAGGAGCCTGGGCCCCATCCTCGCCGTCGGCACGCCGGCGGGTCACGCACGAGACGCTCTGATGAAAGGCAGCCCATGTACGAGATCGGCCAGGAAGAGATCGACGCCGTTGCCCGTGTGATTCAGTCGGGCCGGCTGTTCCGCTACCAGGAGCCCAGCGAGTGCGCCCGCTTTGAGCGGCGATGGGCCGAGACGCTCGGCGTGGGCCACGCCCGCCTGACCGCCAGCGGCACCAATGCGCTCACAGTAGCGGTAATGGCCGCCGGGGTCGGCCCAGGCGACGAGGTGATCGTGCCGGCCTGCACGTACATGGCTTCGGCGGTGGCCGTGCTGGCGGCGGGGGCGATCCCCGTCATCGTGGACATCGACGAGACGACCACACTCGACCCCCAGGCCTTGGCTGATGCGGTCGGCCCGCGGACCCGTGCGGTGATGCCCGTGCACATGTGGGGCTTCAGTTGCGACATGGACGCGATCATGCGCATCGCGAACGACCGTGGTCTGATCGTCATCGAGGACGCCTGCCAGGCTGTCGGCGGGGCGTTCGAGGGGCGGATGCTCGGCTCGATCGGGCAGTTGGGCGCTCACAGCTTCAACTACTTCAAGAACATCACCTGCGGTGAGGGCGGGGCCGTCATCACCAGCGACGAGCGGCTCTTCCAGCGCATCGTCAACGGCGTGGACTGCTGCGGCTTCTACTGGAACGGCCGGGATGAGGAGTTCGCCGGATTCACCGCCAACTCCTCGCGAGCCTCGGAGATCGAGGGCGCGATCCTCAACGTCCAACTCGACCGGCTCGATGGCATGCTCGAGGCGATGCGGAGCCAGAAGAAACGCATCAGCCAAGCCGTGGGCGACGTGGTGCGTCTCTCGCCCTGCAACAGCCCCGACTACGAGTGCGGTGCGAGCAACCTGTTCCTGCTGGACACGCCTGAGCAGGCCGATGCCTTCGCCAAGGCTGCCGGCGGAGGCGTGCTGATCAAGACCGGCCGGCACGTCTATACCGAGTGGGACCCGATTCTCCAGCACCGCGGGGCCCACCACGAGGCGCTCAACCCGTTCGCCCTGCCAGCCAACCGCGGCTGCCGGATGGACTACCGGCCCGACATGTGCCAGCGCTCGCTGGAGATCCTCGCCCGAACCGTACGTGTGGATAACCACCCCCGCACTACGGAGCAGGATCTGATGACACGCATCGAACGCATCCGCGCCGCGGCGGTCGTCCAGCAGGCATAGCCTGGCGGCACCTGCGACCCGATGTGTGCGCGGATCGCGCGGCTCCAGGCGCACAGGGCCCGTAATCTGCTGCTGTGTCGACAGTTGAAGAATCGACGGGGCCAAGCTATGTCAACCACACGAGAGAGGATGTGGCCATGCAGTTCGGGATCTCCAGCATCGACATCACCCCGCCGGTCGGCGTGATGCTCATGGGATACGAACCCCGGCCGGCCGAGACCGTCGATCACCCGCTACGGGCCGAGGCCCTGGCCTGCGAGGGCGAAGGTGGCGGCTGGGTCCTCGTCAACGCCGATGTGTGCGCATTCAACCGTCTGCTGACCGATCGGGTGCGCGGAGATGTCGCCCAGGCGACCGGTCTGCCGCCGGAGGCGGTGATGCTGGCGGCCACGCACACCCACTCGGGGCCACACGTGACCGATGCCCTGTGGTGTGAGCGGTCGGAGCAGGAGTCGGCCTACTTTCAGAACCTGCGAGCCCGACTGGTGGACGTAGCCGTCCGCGCATGGCGGACACGCTCTCCCGGCAGGCTACTCCACGCCCAGACGGCGGCGCCGGACCTGGGCAGCAACCGCAGGGTGCAGCGCGACGACGGCACCTGGACCAACGAGTGGAGCGATCCGGACGGGCGGCACACGGGCTACTTCGACCCAGCCGTGGAACTCGTCGGCGTGCAGCGGGATGATGGAAACATCGACGGGCTGCTGGTGAACTTCGGCTGCCACCCGGTCGGCTTCGGCTCACGGAGCCAGGCGATCTCCGGCGACTACGTCAGCTACCTCAAAGATGCCTTGGAGGCGGAGGGCGGCCCCGGCACCGTCCTGTTCACCGTCTCGGGCCATGCCAACGTGGACCCGCGGACTGGCTGCCAGGAGGATCCCCGGGTGGTGCGTGAGATGGGCGAGCGGCTTGCCAGGATCATTCGCCAAGCCCTGCCAAGCCTTACGCCGGTCGACGGGGAAACCGTGGCGGCCGTGCGCGAACCTTGGGAGTTCCAAGCCAACTGGCGCATCGGGGGCCGCGTGAGCATCTACTTTCCCCACGCTGCGTCCGGCTCGCGCGTCAGCACGGGCGTTTCAGCGCTGGCGGCGGGCTCGCTGGCGCTGCTGGGACTGCCCGGCGAGACCGTCAGCGAGTACCGGCGGAAGCTGCAACAGCGTAGCCCGTTCCCTCGGACGCTGCTGATCTCGCTGGCCAACGACTTCGTCGGCTATCTGCCGACCGACGAGATCCTCCGGCAGGGGGCATACGAGGCGTATCTCTGCCCGCTGAATCCGATCGAAGAGGCCCTGACGGCCCGCGCGGACGCAGCCCTGAGCCGAGCCCATGGGCAGACAGCCTGACCGGAGCGGCCGGGACTATGAGGAGGCTTCCGGGACGCCCGATGCCGCCCCCCAGGATCCCCACCGCCTGGTCTATAGTCTGACGGCCCCGCGGATGTGGCTCAATGACCTCAACGGCCTGATCCGCTGGGGTGACGAGTACCACCTGTTCGACCAGTGCAACCCGCACAGCATGGGGTTCGAGTCCATGTCGTGGACGCACGCGAAGAGCCGCGACCTCGCGCACTGGCAGAGACTCCCGGTGGCCTTGGAACCGGACGCGCCGTAGGATCGGGACGG
>JAWLCG010000271.1:0-7082 GCA_041687295.1 Phycisphaerae bacterium
GGAGGCCCTCACCAGCGGCAACCATCCGATAATCCTGCTGCCGGTGACGGTCAGCAACGCCGGCAATGCCGCGACGGCCCTGGCCGACCGCATGACGATCGAGGTCTACGCCAAGGACAGCCAGGGCGCCGAGACCCTCGTCGGGCAGATCGAGAACCAGTACGCCTATATCCCCGCCAACGGCAGTCGAACCTACAACGTGCAGGTCGCCCTGCCCGCAGGGCTCAACAGCGACAACTACACCCTCGTGGCCAAGGTCGATACGACCAACGCCATCGCCGAGAGCGACGAGACCAACAACACCGTCGAGACGGCCGCCACCATCGCCGTCACCGAGGGCACCGTCGACCTGGCGGGCGCCTTCCGCAGTGAGACCCTGCCGGGCGCCGTCGTGGCCAACGAGCGGCTGATCGGCCTGGTGTTGGTCGACATCACCAATGGCGGGAACATCCCGCTGCCGGCCACCCAGCGGGTGAACGTCACCCTCTACGCCGACCCAGCCGCCGACGGCGCCGCCGACGTGGAGCTGGCGAACCTGACCCACTACCCGGTCGGCCTGCTGCTCGGAAGCCGGACCCTGCCGATGTTCGTCAACAAGGCCGACGGGCTGCCCGCCGGCGAGTACACCCTCAAGGCCGTCATCACCCCCGTGGGCGAGCTGGCCGAGACCGACGCGACGAACAACACCGTCACCGTCGACCTGCAGGGCAACGCGATGACGATCACCTCGGCGGCCCCCTACGCTGATCTGCAGGCAGAGATCGCCCCCTGGGCCCGTGTGCCCCAGGCCCTCACCAGCGGCCACCATCCGATAATCCTGCTGCCGGTGACGGTCAGCAACGCCGGCAATGTCGCGACGGCCCTGACCGACCGCATGACCATCGAGGTCTACGCCAAGGACAGCCTGGGCACCGAGACCCTCGTCGGGCAGATCGAGAACCAGTTCGCCTATATCCCCGCCAACGGCAGCCGAACCTACAACGTGCAGGTCGCCCTGCCCGCCGGGCTCAACAGCGACAACTACACCCTCGTGGCCAAGGTCGACACGACCAACGCCATCGCCGAGAGCGACGAGACCAACAACACCGTCGAGACGGCCGCCACCATCGCCGTCACCGAGGGCACCGTCGATCTGGCGGGCACCTTCACCCGCAGCACGCTGCCGGCGGATGTCGTGGCCGGCCAGCGGCTCTACGGCCTGGTGACGATGAACCTGACCAACAGCGGCAACATCCCCCTGCCGCTGACCCAGCGGGTGAACATCACGCTGCAGGCCCGCCAGATGGTCGTCAACGCCCAGGGCGGCGTCGGCATCCCGCTTGAGCAGACCGTGGATCTGGCCACGCTGAGCAACTACCCCGTCGGATACCTGCAGGGCAGTCGGCCCCTGGCGATGCTCGTGAACAAGGCCGATGGCCTGCCCGCCGGCAACTACACGCTCCAGGCGGTGATCACGCCGGTCGGCGACCTGGAAGAGTCCGACGCGACGAACAACACCGTCACCGTCGACCTGAGCGGCAACACGATCGGCATCACCGCGACCGAGTCCTTCGTCGACATCAGCGGCACGTTCCGCAGCGATACGCTGCCCGGGGCCGTGGTGTCCGGTGAGCGGCTGTATGGCCTGGTGATCCTCGACGTGACCAACGGCGGCAACGTCCCGCTGCCGCTGAGCCAGAAGGTCAACATCACCCTCAAGGCCCGTCGCGAGGTGGTCCAGGCCCAGCCGGTGATGGGCCTGCAGGCCTTCGAGGACGTCGAGCTGGCGAGCCTGACCAACTACCCCGTCGGCTACCTCACGGGCAGCCGCCCGGTGGCGATGTTCGTCAACAAGGCCGACGGCCTGCCCGAGGGCATCTACACACTGGTCGCCGAGATCACGCCGGTCGACGCCCTCGCCGAGTCCGACGTGATGAACAACAGCGTCACCGTCGATCTGCAGGGCAACGCCCTGACGATCACCTCGGCCGGGGCCTTCGTGGACCTGCAGGCGGCCATCGCCCCGTTCGCCCGGGTGCCCGAGTCGCTCACCAGCGGTCACCATGCGACGATTCTGCTGCCGGTGACGGTGAGCAACGCCGGTAACGTGGCCACCGCCATCACCGATCGGATGAGCGTCGAAGTCTACGCCAAGGACAGCCTGGGCACCGAGACCCTCGTGGGCCAGGTGGCCAACCAGTACGCCTACATCCCCGCCAACTCCAGCCGCACGCTCCACGTGCCGGTGAACCTGCCGGCCGGGATGAGCAGCGATGACTATTCCCTGGTGGCCAAGGTCGACACGACCAACGCCATCGCCGAGAGCGACGAGACGAACAACACCGCCGAGACGGCAAGCACCATCGCCGTCACCGAGGGCACGGTGGACCTGACCGGCACGTTCCGGAGCGAAACGCTTCCGGCCGGCCTGTTCGCCAACCAGCGGCTCACCGGCACGGTCTTCCTCGACCTGACCAATGCGGGCAACGTCCCGCTGCCGGCCACCCAGCGGGTGAACATCGCCCTCTACGCCGTCCCCGCCGCCCCCGGCGAGGCCGACGTCCTGATCGGCCAGGCGGCCAACTACCCCGTCGGCTACCTCACGGGCACGCGGCAGGTGCTGATCTACGTCAACCGGGCCGAAGGCCTGCCGCAGGGGCTCTACACCCTCAAGGCCGTCATCACCCCCGTCGGCGAGCTGACCGAGAGCGACGCCACCAACAACACCGTCACCACCACCCTCACCGGCGGGACAATGGCCATCGAGGTCATGGCCGACAGCTTCGACCTGATGGACAGCCTGTGGCACCACAACGCGGCCGGGGCGAGCTGGACCTACGAGTTGGCCCACACGGGCCGAGCCGGCACGGGCAGCCAGCCCCTGACCATCACCCACGTGCCCAATGGCGAGACGTATGACGTTACCTACGAGACCCTGGACCCCAGCGTCCTCTCGATGAACTACACATACGGCTCCAACGGCCTGGCCATGGCCCTGACGGGCATGCACCTCAGCTTCCCGGCCAACAACGTCATCGACATGACCTTCCCGCAGGGCCTCGCCCTGCCGACGGCCCTGGCCCCCAGCGGGACCGCCACCATCGGCAGCGGCCTGGTCGAGGGCACCTGCATGGCCAGCGGCCGGCTCGCCGCCATCAGCGGCACCGGCACGATGAGCAACCGGATCATCGGCGTCGAGGAGATCACCACCCCGGCGGGCACCTTCATGACCGTCAAGGGCGAGAGCACCGTCCACGTCATCAGCGCCCGGTTGACCCACACCGACTCGACCACGAACCGCACCTGGTACGGGGCGATGACGGCCATCGACACCACCACCTGGTGGGCGTCGCCGACCACGGGCCTGGTCAAGCTCTACACCATCCGGCGGGCCGCTACGTCGCTCATGGGCAGTCTGTCCTACGACCTGATGGTCGGCACGGGCCTGCTGACCGAAACGACCTTCGCCATCGAGTAAACCCACACCCGTTACAGAGACTCCACCGCCGGCCGGCGCTCTACCCAGGGCGCCGGCCGGTGGCCGTTCGGGCGCCTCAGGACCACGCGCCGGCGGCTGCGACCTCAGTTTCCTGGCGGATTCACGGCCCCGTACCTCAAGTGGATACAACCGCCTCAGCTACCTGAAGGCTGACATCCTCTGGACGCCTCGTACCGTGTTTCGCTTGGAGACCGGGTTGTCCAGGCCCTGGGGGCACGACTGGGGGGACGACTCGATTGCCCACGTGTCAACCCCGGCCCGCCCGCGCCGGCCCATCGGGGCGATTGCACGCTTGACGAGAGGCCCATGCCCCCCTATACTGCCTGGTCTCAAGGCAGGTTGAGAGGGGGTGGCTTCGGCTACCTGCTCAAGAACGGGCTGGTCGACGGGTTCTACCCGCCCCGATCTCCCTGATTTGCCTATACGCCCCGTGCGCCGGGGGCGTCCGCAAGGGCGCTGCCGGATCCCGGTCTGAGATCCCCCCCCGGTCGAGCTGCGCCCCTCGGCCCCCCCAGGCCCCGAGGTGAAGCCCTCGACTGCCAGGGCTGCACCGCCGTTTCGGCACGCGTGCGGCCTGTCCCCTGTCGGCTCGGCAAGGCCTGTCGCTTCGGCGCGATGGCCTCGACGGCCGAGCCCCAGCGCCCGCAGGGCCTGGCCGGGGGGGACGGGATGCGTTGAACTGTCTGTTTTTCGACTGCCGGGCACCAGCCCCAACCCCACGAGGATCCCGAGAATGCCTGAAGCCCTGAGCGACACCCCCCCACGGCTGCCTGACATCGGCCGCCAGCGTCTTCTCCAGGCCCGGCGCCTGCCGGGCGATCTGCGCACGCTGCTTCGCGAGGCCCCGCAGGTCACGGTGCCCGCGACCCGCGACGAGCTGCTGGCGATCGCCACGCAGGGCCAGGACGAGTTCGAGGTCGCCTATGACGTGCCCTCCGTCGGGCGGGTGGTCGAGGCCCACGTGGCCCGCTGCGCCAACGGGCTGGCCATCAACTACACCGACCCGTACATGCGCCGGCGCGACCCGGAGTGCATGGTCATCGGCGACGACCGCCCGACCGACAAGCCCCGCTACCGCGACCGCTTCGGCCAGGACTTCGAGGACACCCGCCGCCAGACGCTGGCGTGGCTGGCCGGCCAGGAGCTGCTGGTGCTGCCCATGCGGATCGGCGCCGGCGAGGGCGAGGGCGCCTACCAGGCCGTCATGGTCGCCCCGGCCAATGCCGGGTTCTTCGTCGGCGGCATGGCCGACCTGCAGACGATGCTCACGCCGGAAGATTTCGACGCGAGCTTCGCGCCCCGCTGCGTGATCTACGTCGCCCCGCCCTTCCGCCAGACCCACTTCGAGGGCCGACAGGTCGTCGTGCACAACCGCCGCGAGGGCCTCCACGAGGTCTTCTCGTACAACCTCTACCCGGGCCCCAGCGCCAAAAAGGGCATCTACGGCGTGCTGCTGTCGATCGGCGAGCAGGAGCACTGGCTGACGCTGCACGGCTCGACCGTCCGCGTGGTTACCCCGTATGACAACGTCACCGTCATCATGCACGAGGGCGCCAGCGGCGCCGGCAAGAGCGAGATGCTCGAGCACCTCCACCGCGAAGAGGACGGGCGGGTGCTGCTGGGACGCCACGTCCTCACCGGCGAGCGCCGCCTGGCGGGCCTGCACCAGGCGTGCGACCTCCAGCCGGTCACCGACGATATGGCCATGTGCCACCCCGACATCCAGGACTCCGACTACCTCGCCGTCAGCGACGCCGAGCAGGGCTGGTTCGTCCGGCTGGACCACATCGGCCACTACGGCACCGACCCGTTCCTCGAGCGGCTCACCGTCCACCCGCCCCAGCCGCTGATCTTCCTGAACGTCCGCGGCGTGCCCGGCGCGACCTGCCTGATCTGGGAGCACGCCATGGACACGCCCGACACGCCGTGCCCCAACCCCCGGGTGATCCTGCCCCGCCGCAGCGTGCCCCACGTGGTCGACCGGGCCGTGCAGGTCGGCGTGCGGAACTTCGGCCTGCGCGCCCCAGCCGCCACGCGCGAGACCCCCACCTACGGCATCGCCGGCTACCTGCACGTGCTGCCCCCGGCCATCGCCTGGCTGTGGCGCCTGGTCGCGCCGCGGGGACACGCCAACCCCAGCATCACCGCCGGGGGGGGCCTCAGCAGCGAGGGCGTCGGCTCGTACTGGCCCTTCGCCACCGGCCGGCGGGTCGACCACGCCAACCTCCTGCTGCGCCAACTGCAGAGCACCCAGCGCGTCCGCTACACGCTGACGCCCAACCAGCACGTGGGCTGCTGGGAGACGGGCTTCATGCCCCAGTGGATCGCCCGGGAGTACCTCGCCCGGCGCGGCTCGGCCCCGTTCACCAGCGACCACCTGTTGCCCGCCCGGTGCGTGCTGCTGGGCTGGGCCCTGCGGACGCTGCACGTCGAAGAGGTCGAAGTGCCCACCGAGCTGCTGCGGACCGAGCTGCAGCCGGAACTGGGCCCCGAGGGCTACGACGCCGGCGCCGAGATGCTGATGACGTTCTTCGGCCAGGAGACCGCCGCCTACGACGGCCCGCAGCTGGACCCGCTGGGCCGGCAGATCCTCCAGTGCCTCCGCGACGGCGGCGACCTGACCGATTTCGAGCGGCTCCTGCCCGGCGCCGACCCGACGATCTAGAGCGGATAAGGAGTGCAGATGAGTGCGGCCATCTTCCTGGACCGCGACGGCACGATCGTTGAGGACGTCGGCTACGTCCGCACGCCGGCCGAGCTGATCTGGCTGCCCCGCGCCATCGAGGCCCTCCAGCGGCTGGGGCGGCGGTACCGGCTGTTCCTCGTGACCAACCAGCCCGGCATCGCGGCCGGGGCCATCACGCCGGCCCAGCTGACGCACGTCCACGCGCACCTGCTGGGCGAGCTGGGCCGCCACGGCGTGCACATCGAGCGGGTGTTCCACTGCCCGCACGCCCGGGGCCAGGGGTGTGGCTGCATCAAGCCCGAGCCGTTCTTCCTGGAACTGGCCCGCCGCGAGTACGGGGTGGACGTGTCGGCCTCGTATGTGCTGGGCGACCACCCGCACGACGTGGAGTTCGCCCGCCGCGGCGGGGCCCGCGGCATCTACCTGCTGACCGGCCACGGCCAGCAGCATCGCGCCGCGCTGGCGCCCGGGGCGCCGGTGGCGGCCGACCTGTGGGAGGCCGCCGGCATGATCCTCGGCGCAGACGGCCCGCCGTCCGAGCCGTCCGAGGCCCAGTACCGCCAGGCGGCCTCGATCCTGCGCGACGGCGGGACGGTGGCCTTTCCCACCGAGACGGTCTACGGCCTGGGCGCCCACGCCCGGGATGCCTCGGCCGTGGCGGGCATCTACGCCGCCAAGGGCCGGCCCGCGCACAACCCGCTGATCGTCCACGCCGCCTCGACCGACGAGGCCCGGGCCGTGACGCGCGACTGGCCCCGGCTGGCCGGGCGGCTGGCCGAGCGGTTCTGGCCCGGGCCGCTGACGCTGGTGCTGCCCCGGCGCGCGGAGCTGCCGCCGATCGTGACGGCCGGCCTGGACACGGTGGCCGTCCGCGTGCCCGCCCATCCGGTGGCGCTGCGGCTGCTGGAGACCTTCGGC